>NZ_SRRZ01000102.1 GCF_013179805.1 Microcoleus asticus IPMA8
AGGAACTTGTTTTTAATTGCTGAAATCACCAGTTTATAGGATTCGTATGTCTATTTTCAGAATCCTATCAAATAAGCATTCAACACTTCTGACTTAAACCAATGGTTAGAGATTTCCAAGAAAACCAGAACGCAATTGACCAATCTTTGGGGTGGTCAGTCTAATTTAGCTAAGCTGCGTAACGATGTACTACACGCAGGTTTTAGGAAAAATCCTAAAAGTGCAGAAAAGATTCTTAATGAAACCGATGAAATTATTGAAGAACTTAATGCGATCTCCAGAGAATGGAAGTTGACAGAAGATAATAATTGATTGTTCTCTGTGTATTTAAACATTGTAAGCCGATCGCTCTTTTTACTAAACACGATCGCCCTTTCCCCATGCTAAAATCAGCTCAATAAAATACGCAACCTAAATCTGGTAAGCGATTATGCCCTTCAGTGCTTATAAAACCATCGGTTCAGTCCTCAAAGAATTTCAAATTACCTACACGGAATCTAATTTTATAGTAGAAACAGAGTTTCCTGTCTCTGACTATTTTCGAGAAGATTTGGAATTTACAATGCGAGAGGGAGTCGTTGATAATTCTGAATTTGCAATTTGCGAAAATTTGATTTATCCAGTGATTAAAGAAGTTTGGAAGCGCTATTACAGCGGATTTGTTTTGTGGAGCCATCAATCTCTCACCTACGATCAATATCTTTCTGGATTTCCTGAATATATTTTAGCTAAACGTTCTTCATTAGGAAAAGTCGTTTTTGAACAACCTTACTTTTTGTTAGTTGAAGCGAAACAAGATAACTTTGAAAATGGATGGGCTCAGTGTTTGGCTGAAATGATTGCCGCACAGCGACTGAATGAAAACTCAGAGCAAGATGTTTTTGGAATTGTATCAAATGGGGGAATATGGCAGTTAGGCAAACTCAAATCTAATGTTTTTACTCGCAATCAAATGTTTTATACAATTCAAGAATTAGATCGGCTTTTTGCCGCGATCAATTACGTGTTTCAACAGTGCGAATTGCTGCTGGATGCTGAAATTGGCGATCGCAATTCAATAGTCTGTGCAGACGGACAAAAGTATTGTCCGCCTACTTAATAACTAACTACAAATCACTCCCACTCGATCGTTCCCGGCGGCTTAGAAGTAATATCGTAAACCACCCGGTTCACCCCCTTAACCTCATTCACAATCCGATTCGATATCAGTTCCAACAAATCGTAAGGAACCCGCGCCCAATCAGCCGTCATCCCATCTTCACTCTTAATAAATCGCAGAACGATCGGGTAAGCATAAGTGCGCTGATCGCCCATCACCCCTACACTGCGAATCGGCAGCAAAACTGCAAAAGCTTGCCAAAGTTCGCCGTACAATCCGTGGCGGTTAATTTCTTGGCGAACAATGAAGTCAGCATCCCGCAAAATATTTAGTCTCTCTGCGGTAACTTCTCCTATAATCCGAATCGCCAATCCCGGGCCCGGGAAAGGCTGTCGGTTCACGATTTCTTCGGGAAGCCCGATCGAGCGGCCCACTTTTCGCACTTCATCCTTAAACAGTTTTCGCAGCGGTTCAATCAGCTTAAATCGCAAATCTTTCGGCAAACCCCCCACGTTGTGGTGGCTTTTAATTTTAACAGCAACTCGTTCGCCGCTTTTCGGGTCTGCATTAGTGTCAGCCGACTCAATCACATCAGGATAAAGAGTACCTTGTGCCAGGTAGTCGAAGGGGCCAAGACGCTTCGATTCTTCTTCAAATACGTTGATAAATTCGTGACCGATCCGCTTGCGTTTTACCTCCGGATCTGTAATCCCTTCAAGTTGAGCTAAAAAGCGTTCGCGAGCATTAACATACTCAACATCAATGTGGAATTGCTCTTTAAATAATTTTACCAACCGTTCTGGTTCATACTTCCGCATAAACCCTTGGTCGATAAACATACAGGTAAGTTGGTCGCCGATCGCCTTGTGCAGCAAGAAAGCCAAAGTAGAAGAATCTACACCGCCGGAGAGAGCCAGCAAAACTCGTTTATCCCCCACTTGCGCGCGAATTTCGCGAATCGATTGCTCCACAAAAGTAGCAGTCGTCCAAGTCGGCTCGCACTCGCAAATGTGGTAAACAAAATTGCGAATTAAAGCTATTCCCCCGATCGAGTGAACCACTTCTGGATGGAACTGAACGCCGTACAAATTTTTCTCGTGGTTAGCAACAGCAGCAGACGGAGTATTGTCCGTGTGAGCGAGGATCTCAAAACCCGACGGCAACTCGGAACATGAGTCTCCGTGGCTCATCCACATCGTGCTGCCTTCTTCGACATTTGTCAGCAAATCCGTAGGATCGTCAATAAATAGCGATGCCTTGCCGTATTCGGCTAACTTAGCCCGCTCAACCGTTCCTCCGAGCTGCTTTACCATCAACTGCATCCCGTAACACACTCCCAACACCGGTATTCCCAAATTCCAAATTTCTGGGTCGCATTGGGGAGCTCTTTCATCGTATACAGAACTCGGGCCTCCTGACAGAATAATTCCTTTAGGATTGATAGCTTTTAACTGTTCTGCCGTAGTGCGGTAAGAAATAACTTCTGAATATACTTGAGTTTCGCGAATGCGGCGAGCAATCAGTTCGGAATATTGCGAACCGAAGTCGAGAATCACGATCGTCTGGCGCTCTATCTGCTCCAGAAAAGAGTTTGTTAGGACTGATTCAGTTTCTATTTGAGTAGTCACGGTTATTGCGTAATTGCTAATTGCTAATTGGATCGACGAAAGTAGCGGAGGTATCTGTCGCCGTCTCATTGCAAGACTGAGGAAGGCGAGCAACCATTAGTCGCTAGGAATAAATCTTATTTATACTAGATTGCTGTCAGCGATGTTAGTCGATTAATAGAGTCGAGGGCAAGCATAGATTTAGTTCGATCCTTACCCTAATTAATTGAACTATTGCGTCAAAAATTGCTTCCCGAAGCAACCTAGTATAATTAAGGTCTAGGGACAGAGAATTATTACTTATTAAATATTATCCCTGACCGATGTTTTAAACAGAATTCAGGGATATTCACACTACATTAACAAATTTGGGTCAGAAATGTATCTCCTATGTCACTTTTAACAATAATTTTGCGATCGCGCCCGAACATCACCGAGCCAACGGGGATGCGCAAGTTAGTGTGAGTAAAAATGCAATCCGATGAGCGCAAGTCTATTTGTCGCGCGATGTCGCCGTAAATTCGAGCGACCCAATTGCTGCCAGTTTGAGCATCCAAAGCCCGCAATTGTCCGAGAGCGTCTTCCGCCGTCGCTGCGGCAAAAATTTCCGAACACGCATCAGCGGGCATTCCAGCTTTAGCACAGTAAGCTGTGAGAATTTCCCTGCGCCCGTCAGCGAGGTGGTGGTGAGTATGAAAAATTCCCGCCGCCAATTTCATCAGTTTCCCGTGATAGCCAAACAGCAAAATTGACTGCACGCCCTGACATCCTGCTTCTACAAGCAGCGGGCCCAGCCAGTTAGCGGTTTTGACGAGCCGATCGGGATTGATCCCCAGTTGTCGCGCCAAATCCAAGCCGTTTTCGCCGATGCAGAATACTAAAGTGTCAAACAGTTCGGCTTTTTGTTGCAGTTGTTCGCGGTAAACTTCCAACTGTCCCGGGGCGCTCAGCGGTTGAGAAATGCCAGTTGTACCCAGCAGCGAAAGTCCTTCTACAACGCCGAAAGCTTCGTTAGAAGTGCGGGTGGCTAGTTGACGCCCTGACGGCAGAATCAGGGTGACAGTAATTTTTTCGGACGGTGCGAGTTCTCGGCTCAGATTCGATCGCAGCAGGCGCATCGCGTAATCATAGATTGCCGCTCCTCCACCTGCTTTGTGATGTCCAATTCCCTCGCCGCCAACAATCTGTATTTGTTCCCCCTCTTCCCCTCTCTCCAATTCCACCATTGCCCAAACGGGGGTATTCCGAGTCAGATCGAGATTGTCCCCCGGATCGGAGCGAGTCACGCCCAAAGCGGTACCAGTTTTGAGCACAGATGCCTGCTCGATCGGAATTGCTGCCGTTATTGGGGGTTCCAGTAAATTTACTGATACACTATCTAAAGACTTAATACCATCACGCAAGCACCGCAAAGCTGCAAGTGCAGCCGCACAGGCAAATACTGGCAGTGTATACCCGGATAAAGGTTGAGTTTTAGTCACGCTCAAATTCAGAAATCCGTAAATTTGCCGGCGATCGACATCACGCCTTAGCAGTGATACCCCTCAAACATTTAAGTTTGATTCTAGGGTTTGCTATTATCATCAGTTAGCGTAAATTTTGTCAAGTCATTATTTTGTCCTGCCAGTTGCCGATCGCAGCCACACTTTTCTTGAGGTGCGCTCGCCAACAACCGACTCCGAAGCCTTACGGGCACGTACGGGTGATTTCCCTAAACAACCAGGAATCTCGATCGCGAGCGCTGGGACTGACCAACTGATTCCAGGAATTAAGTACAATTACTGTAAACAGGTTCAAAAAAAAGATGGTTACAGCTATCTTGCACAGACGTTGCACCCTTTTTCCTCGCATCTACCCCGTCCTGAGTACAGGTATGGTGAGGGGTTCGCAGGAGGAGGAAAGATGAAGAACGCCACTACCTTCACGGCGTCAGTTGTTTCGGATTCAACCGCTCAACTAGATCCAGAAACCACCGCATCCAACACCATTGTTTTGCAACCCAAGGGCTGCCTCGGCGGCATCGCTGTCCTAGATTTCCAAACCAATTTGGAGCAAGCCTTAGAAACGGCTGCCCTTGGAGTTGTCGTGGATATGCAGCAAGTGGATGCTGTCGCCCCAGAGGCAATTGCCGCCCTGGCCCGAGGGCTGGAGTTAGCAGCTATACTCGGCAAGTCGATCGTCTTACATTCTATAGATTTAGCTAGCCGTAAAGGTTTGAGAGCCGAGTGGAGGATCTCGCGCGAAATTTGCTTTGGCCCTTGGGGGGACTTGTTTGAGGTGGAATTCGAGCAATTTTTGTCAGGCGAAATGCTGCGATCGCTTCCTTGTTAAGCCCTAACACCTAATTTTGTACAATTAGCAAATTTATATCTCCCAAGCGGTTGATGTCTCAGCGATCGCTTGCGCTCTATATTAATAACAATTACCCGGAAGTGCCAGTCTAGCTTTCAAGCTAACATCTTGAAGGCGGGGCTGGTTTTATCTTAATAGGCTAGCTCAGCAATTCCTAGCAGAAATATTAAATTTTTTTGACACCTGCGCATGAAAAATAATTTAATGGCCGGCCAGCCTCAAACCCTTGCCAAACCAAGATTTTGCAATTAATTCTTTAATCTGCGATCTAAAATATAAAATTCTATGACTTATGGTTGAACCAGTTGCAGAGTTAAATCAACCTCTATCTTTCCAGACTCCAGAAATACTAGATAATCAAATATCTCAGCTCGTTCTACCTCCAAAAACAGCTCTCAAAATTTCTAAACAAGACATTCGCTCGACTCTCAAAGCCTCAATTCTGGACGGCGTTTTTGCCAGTGTCTTCGAGTCGGCGACCGCCGGCGTGCTGCTGAGCAACTTCTTGCTGCAACTCGGTGCCAGCAGCGTGGAAATAGGTATATTCTCTGCTATTCCGATGGTGGTAAATCTCCTGCAACCATTAGGAGCCTACATCGCAGACCGCACAACCAGTCGCTACTGCTACAACCTAGGGATATTCGGCGTGTCTCGGCTGCTGTGGCTGGTGCTGGCGGTGGCAATTGTTTGGGGTTCCCAGCACGCAGACTCCCACCAACTGCTGCTGTGGACGCTGGCAACCGTCCTAGCAGCTAGCGTGCTAGGAGCTTTTGCCAGTGCTAACTGGTTTAGTTGGCTCGCCGCCGTGGTTCCTCAGCGTTTGCGGGGACGCTATTTTGGCTTTCGCAACAGTGCTACGAGCTTGATTAGTTTGCTGGGAGTGCCGCTCATGGGATTGTCCGTGTCAACTTGGGGCGCAGATCCAATTTTGGGCTACGGTGTTGTTTTATTGGTGGGTGTTTTGGCGGGAATGATTAGTTTGGGGTGTCAATTCTTCATGGTTGATGTGAATCCGCAGGTATACAAAAAATATGCAGAGAGCGATCGACTTACAGAGAAAAAAGAAAAGCAAATAACAGATTTTGTGCCTTCTGTACTCAAAGATTCTAATTTCTTAATGTTTATTCTTTACTTCAGCGTGTGGACATTTGCAGTTAATCTCAGCGCGCCTTTTTTTAATATCTACCTGCTGAAAGAATTAAGCTTGGATGTGAGTTTGGTAACGATTTACACCAGCTTTAGTTCCGGGGCAAATCTACTGCTGCTGATGTTTTGGGGCAAGTTGGCCGATCGCTTGGGAAATCGCCCCCTGCTAATTGCGGTGGGGCTGGTGGTGGCGATAACGCCTTTGCTGTGGTTGGGTACGGGCAATTACCCGTTTGCGGTTTGGGTGTGGCTGCCGCTGCTGCACTTGCTGGGGGGAACGACTTTAGGGGCGATCGGCTTGTGCACTAATAATATTCAAATGGAGATAGCGTCGATCGAGCAACCTTCGACTTATTTTGCGATCGCCGCAGCAGTTTCGGGATTGGCTGGGGCTTTGGGAACTACTGCAGGCGGGTTTGTTGCCCAACTTCCCGGCATGAGTTTGGGAGCACTCTTTGCCCTCTCGGCTGCTGTGCGATTGGTAGGGTTGCTGCCTTTGATTTTGGTGCGAGAACCCCGCAGCCAGTCGCTGCGGTCGATCGTCCCTACTTTTGGACGCTTCAAATTAGACCGGGGCTAGAAAATTTTCGCACAAATTTATCGATCGAGAAACCAGAAAAGCCCACAGATTGTTAAAAACTTCAAGCACATCGCAGAAAATCTGAGAGTCGCTGCAACAAATTTTCATCCAAAACACAGTCCAAACCTGCTATGGGTGTGGTTAATACGTCACCATTATCTTGCAGATAACTTACAACTCGATCGGATATAGCTGTTCTAAAAACTGACCAGGCAGAGCGTAAATGTGTTTAAATGTTTGTTAGCTATGGCATCAGATCGTTGCTCCTGTTAGGAGAATCAAGCATTTTCCCAGAACCAAAGCTACTATTTCACACTCTAAATTTTTTACTTTTTAAGAGAATCGAGCCTTTTCCCAGAACCAAAGCTACTATTTCACTCTGTAAACATTTTAATTTAAGAAATATAAATAAAATTAACATTTTAATACAGCCAACTACACTATAGGGTGTTTTGGGACTAATATCCTGAGAATCGAAATAGCTAAAGATTGCCCAGCCACATAACAATTTCAAGCCAAAAATTAGCAGGGAGCGCCTGACGCGACACAAAAACGCGAATTGGCAATTCTCTTGTAACCGATTACCAATGACAGCTCGCTATCAAATTTCCGATTCAAAGAGAGAATGTAAATATGAAACGTCTGATCGTTTGCTGTGATGGAACTTGGAACAAACTAGATACTGAGTGCCCAACTAATGTGCTTAAGCTTGCCCAGGCAGTGACACGAACAGCCAGTGACGGGGTTCCGCAGATCGTGTTTTATGACGAGGGAATTGGAGTCGACAGTAACAAGATTGTGGGCGGAGTCACTGGGCTGGGAATCGATAAAAATATACAAGATGCCTATCGTTTTCTTTCTCTCAACTACGATCGCGGTGACGAAATCTATCTATTCGGGTTCAGTCGCGGTGCTTACACAGTCAGGAGTCTAGCGGGGATGATCTATTGCTCCGGTCTCCTATCGCGCCGTTATATTACCAAGGCATCACAAGCTTACGAGCTTTACCGTGACCGAGGCGTTAAACCAAATGATGACCAAGCAAAGCGTTTCCGCAAAGATTACGGTAAAGATAACGGCGATAGCGTCCCGATTACCTTGCTCGGTTGTTTCGACACCGTTGGAGCTCTTGGTATTCCTCTGGTACCCGTCTTGAAGAAGTATGAAGAACCGCTCAAAAAAAGGTACAAATTCCACGACACCACTTTAAATAAGGATATTGAGAATGCGTTGCACGCCGTTGCGATCGACGAAGTTCGCGCAATCTTTGATGTTACCTTGATGAAGAAAAATCCTGATGCCCCGAAGCAGAAGCTTCGTCAAGTTTGGTTTCCAGGCGAGCATGGCTGCATCGGCGGTGGTACGCCAGCATACCGCGGGTTATCAGATACTGTCTTGAAGTGGATGTTGGATCAACTCAGTGACCTTGAATTGAAGCTTGAATTCGAGCCAGAGGCCATTAAGGATATCCAGCCTAATTATAAGGCTCCATTTCAAAACAATCCTGGGTTCTTCAAATTGGCAGGAATCAAGTGGCGCGAGGTGGGGGATACCATTGACGATCTTCATGAAAGCGCGATCGAGCGTTTTCAAAGCGCAGACATCCCGTACCACCCCAAGAATCTAGAACCGCTTTTATTATCTAATAAACCCTTAAAACTAATTGCAGAGGATAAAGAAGACTCGATCAAGATCCCGGCGGAATTGAGCCGTGGCAATCAATCAAATCTACAAGAACCAAAACGAGAAACAATTATGCCTTCAAAAAGAGACACCTCAAGAGACGGGCAGAAAAACAAAATCGAGACTTTGCTTTTAACTAACTTCAAGCCGCTTTGGAACTTCATTCAAAGCAACGAGGGGCTTAGCAAAAAAGTGAACAAAACCCTGATTAACAATGCCGTCTTAAAAATTCCAACTCGCCCCTATGCGTTTAGTACCATGTCTCCCTACACCTCTTGGGAGTCATTAAACGATCGCTCTTATTCGGGACTTCATCTACCGCCTACTGATTGGAAGCCTTTAACAAATAAAAGCTACGTAGGGGTTAATTTAAGCCCCACAGAGAATTTTGAAAAGAATCTCCCGCCTATTAAGGATTTGGAGGTATTGTACCGCAAAAAAGGAGGGAAGACGAAATATTCGGCCAAATCCTCTCTTATGTTCCCCTATTTCGTGCAATGGTTTACCGACAGTTTCCTGCGAACAGATCGACTGGATCACCGCAAAAATAGCTCCAACCACCACATCGATCTGTGTAACGTCTATGGGTTGAACGCAAATATTACTAAGCTGCTGAGATCTCATCAAGGAGGCAAGCTAAAGAGCCAAATTCTCAATGGCGAAGAATATCCTCCTTTTTACTATGATGAGAACGGACAGCCTAAGGAAGAATTCAAAGGAATTCCCCATCAAATAGTCGGTGAATACGACGAAAAGAAATCGGATAAACTACCCTCTGAAAAGAGACAAAAATTATTTGCAATGGGGATAGAGTTAGAGCGGGTCAATGTGCAAATTGGCTATGTAATGCTCAACGTTCTTAGCTTAAGAGAACACAATCGCGTATGCGACCTCTTGGCAAAAAATTATCCAACTTGGGATGATGAACGTCTTTTCCAAACCGCCAGAAATATCGTGATGGCGGAGTTTCTGAAAATTGTGCTTGAGGATTATATCAACCACCTTACTCCCTATCACTTCCAATTCTTCACCGATCCCCCAGCGTTTATTGATGAAAAATGGTATCGCAACAATTGGATGATGGTAGAATTTACTTTAGTTTATCGTTGGCATAGTATGCTGCCCGATAAGCTAATTCATGAGGGGAAGGAAATGTCTATGCCCGAGTCGATGTGGAACAATGATATGATCATTAACAAGGGTTTGGGAGCTATATTTGAAGAAACTTGTTCCCAACCAGCAGCGCAATTGGGTTTATTCAATACGCCTGATTTCCTAATTCCAACTGAGACAGCGAGCATTCGTGCAGGTCGTGCAGCCAAATTAAGAAGCTACAACGATTACCGCGAACTGTGCAAGTATCCACGGGTGACCGATTTCAATCAAATTAGTGGCGATGAAGATGTCCAAAAAGAATTGAAACGATTGTACGGTCACGTAGACAACATTGAGTTGTATGTTGGACTCTACGCAGAAGATTTGCGGCCAAATTCAGCCTTACCTCCTTTAGTCGGACGACTGATAGGAATTGATGCCTTTTCTGAAGCTTTCACCAATCCGCTGCTAGCAGAAAATGTCTTCAATCCAGAAACTTTTTCGCCAGTAGGTTGGGAAGAGATTATGAATACCAAGACCCTCTCCCAAGTGCTAAATCGTAATGTTCCTCGCGGTAAAGAGTACAAAGTTTCTTTTTATAATGAGGGTTGGAAACCAGCTTAGAGCCTTGCATGGTTCATGGTATTGTAAAAATTAGGCAATTAACCATGAACCATCAACAATCAACAAACCAAGCTTGATATCAATTCCGATTGCACGAGCGACATGATAGTTCGGACACGGCAGTGCCGTGTCCCTACCCCGATTAATTGTAGGGACACGGCACTGCCGTGTCCTGATGGTTCGACACCGATCGCCCTAATCAGCTTTGCAAAGGTTTTTTATGAGCAAGAAGTTATTTACCGAATATCCCGAACAGGACGAACGCAAATACTACGATCTTTTGGTTGAGCAGGCCAAGCTTCGGATGGATAATCTTTACGGGGATAAGGAGCGGGCGCTGCGAGATACTCACGCCAAAACTCATGCGTGCGTTAAAGGAACTCTGGAAATTTTTGACTTCGATCAGCAAGCGATTAAACAGGAATTGGGAAAACGCGCTTCGTTAACTTCTTCGCAACTCAATGCTATTTCCCTTAAGCAAGGTTTGCTAGCAAAACCCAAAGAATATCCTGTTTGGTTGCGATTTGCTAACGGGGCTACCAAAGTATACCCTGATTACCAAAAAGATTCCCGCTCAATGTCAGTGAAAGTGATGGGGGTGGAAGGGGAACGACTCGCGCAAAGCCACGAGTCAAACACCCAGGACATCATTGTTCACAATTCAGAGATATTTGTGAGCCAAACCATCAAAGACTACTACGGCTTTTTTTCTGCTCTGGTTGAATCACCAGAGACATTGAAAAAGTGGCTAATGCGACATCCCAGACACTTTTTAGCTGTCTCAACGCTTACGGGTAGCCGGACTCCGAAGAGTTTGCTAACAGCCAAATATTGGAGCGGTTCACCCTCTGCTTTGGGTCTCAATCCCGATTTCGATCCCTCGCAACCTGGTGTAGTTCCTGTCGAATATCCGGCTGTAATTAAGTATGGGTTTACTCCGGTTTCATGCAAACCACCGCACGAGATAATTCCAGAACAATCTCGACCGGGAATTCCTAAAATTCCCTTTGTCGATCGCGCTAAAGCCTTGGGTTTAGATCCCAATAAACCAGACAATTATTACCGGAACGATCTAATTCAAGCCTTGGCGAAACCTGATGCCCAATATTGGTGGGATTTTGGCATTCAGTTCCAAACCAGCCTAAAAATGCCGATCGACGATGGCATCAATGTCTGGAAGGAACAGGAATCACCCTTCTTGAGAGTAGGTCGTCTCACTGTCAAGCATCAGATTATTGATTATGAAAAACAATCTGATTTCAACGAAAACCTGAGATATTCTCCCTGGAACGGCTTAGCAGTTCATCGTCCAGTAGGCGCGATCAATCGGATACGCGGTGTTGTTTACCCTGTTGTAGCGAATTATCGCCTTCAAAAGCGAGGTCTTGTCCACCAAGAACCAACCGGAGAAGAAACTTTTTAAGGGAATAATTTGAGGCTGGGACATCATTTAATGCCATCAGGCAGGTGTCGTCTGAGCAAATGGCAACTCAAAGAAGTTAACAAGCGAAACCTTCAAAAAATCCCATCCCTTTTTAGGGGGTGGGAGTGTTGAAAATTATGAACTCTTAGTCTCATTATTCAGTAGCAATTAATCAATAACTGGGTTCGTACCCAATTATTAATTATTCTGCTAGCAACCAACTGATGACTAATGACCAACGACTGATGACTAATAACTTAAGCTTGCCGCGAGTAGTATTCCACAACTAGCAGTTCGTTAATCTGTAGAGCAATCCACTCGCGTTCGATAACGCCATTAACTTTGCCAACCAGTTTTTGCTTATCAAATTCCAAGTGATTCGGCAAGTGAGCCAAGCCTGGGTCTTTGAGATTAGCTTCTACCATTGTGCGCGAGCGCTCTCTATTTTTCACCGCAACTACATCACCAGGCTTGCACTGATAGCTGGCGATATTGACTTCACGGTCGTTGACAGTTATGTGACCGTGATTTACCAATTGTCTAGCGGACGGAATGGTTGGAGCCATTCCCATCCGAAACACAGTATTGTCCAAGCGCATTTCCAAAAATTGCAGTAACACTTGACCTGTGGAGCCCGTGACACGGCGGGCTTTGCGGACGTAACGGAGCAGTTGGCGTTCCGTCACACCGTAATTGAAACGGAGTTTTTGCTTTTCTTGCAAGCGAACCGCATACTCAGAGAGCTTTTTGCGGTTTTGACCGTGCTGTCCAGGCGGATAATCTCGTCTGGGGGTTTTGCGGGTTAGACCCGGCAACTCTTTCAGGCGACGGACGATTCTCAATCGGGGGCCTCGATATCGAGACATTTATTTTCCTCTCTAATATCTGTATGCAATTTTATGCAGACTCTATATTATATGTTGGTAACGATCAAAAATCCAACAAAGATCGATAAAAAACGATCGACCGCAGCGCGAGCCATAATGTGGGGTAAATTCTCAAGGAAAAGCCGATCGCTCGATCGCCCCAATCAGCCAAAAAAACTCACTATTCGATCTGCCATGCACAATCGCAATTTTTCCCGCACTTCTTCCCCAAAGCCAGCACCGACAGGCTCAAACCCTACCGCGCGCTGGATATTGGCTCTCGGCACGCAGCTAGCAGCACTCGGTTTGTTGGCCAGTGCACTGCCAATCTCGCCAGCATCAGCCATCACTATTAGAATCCCTCGCAATAGGAATCCCTATCGCGTCTGCGCCCTGGAACTAATCGAAGCCGGAGTGGGCGCCGAGGCAGCCGCCTCCGCTTGTGCTGACGCCCTCCGCCCCCGCGACATATCTAAATGCGCTCTCCAAATCAACCGCAAAACCAATATTTCTGGTGTCGAAGCGCTCTCTAGCTGTCGGCGGGTGAGGCGTCCCGCCGAATTGGCTACTTGCGTAGTGAATATTAACGGCAAAACTCGAACTCAACCTGCGGCTCCCCTGTTAGTGCTCGATGGGTGTCGCCGCAGTTTATTGCCACAACAGTTTGCTGAATGCGTAGTCGGTTTGAGCGGCAGGCTCGACTTTCCCACTGACAGGTTAATCGCCACTTGTCTCGACCCGAGGGACACAGTGAGCTTGGACGGGCGTCCTGCACCTACTCCTCCTGTGGAGCTAATTTCACCGCCTTCGCTGCCCAATTAATCACTGTTGACTGTTAACTGTTGACTGTTAACTGTTGACTGTTGACTGTTGACTGTTGACTGTTAACTGTTAACTGACTAATGACTAATGACTACTTTTTTATAATCAAATGTCAGAAATTTTTGCTCAAATTACAGTCGAAGAATTAGGTCGCCAATTAGCAGAAACCAATGCTGAGAAATTGCAGCTTGTAGACGTGCGGGAACCTCACGAAATTGAACTCGCGGCGCTGCCGGGATTTGTAGCTTTTCCGTTGAGCGAGTTTGCCGAATGGTCTGGTGAAATTGACGCTAGACTCGATCGCGACAAAGAAACCCTAGTTCTGTGCCATCACGGAGTGCGATCGGCTCAAATGTGCCACTGGTTAGCCGAGCGAGGATTTACCAACGTTAAAAATATCGTTGGCGGTATCGATGCTTACTCAATGGTGGTCGATCGAAGCGTTCCCCGCTATTAACCTCAAATCCAGTTCTGAACTATCGTTTTCTTCAGAGTCCGCGCGGGCGGACTTTGTATGTGTAGAAACGAATTATATTCCCCCGGGATTAGCTAATTAACAGCAGCAAATCGAAAATTTAAAAGCTTACTCATAGTGAGCCGATCGCGCCCCTGCCTTTTCGAGTGATAAAGAGCCTCATCAGCCGCCAGTACCAGCGTTGCTGCATCATTTTCCTGCCCCGGAACAACGCTGGCAATTCCCAAACTAATCGTTACCACAGAATTAGGCAGACCGTCAAATTTTTCCGGGTTAAAAAAAATCTTCAAATCTTTAACTTTCACTCTAATGTGTTCGGCAACAAGCAGAGCGCTCGCCGCATCAGTTTGAGGTAAAATAACAGCAAATTCCTCGCCTCCGTAGCGAGCGGCTACATCAGCAGGACGCTGGAGCGATCGGCGAATTGTCTGAGCTACCTCTCGCAAACAATCATCTCCAGCTTGATGTCCGTAGGTATCATTATATATTTTGAAAAAATCGATGTCGCACATAATCAAAGATATCGGCGACCCATCGCGAGCCATCTGTTTCCATTCCGCTCGCAAGCAACTGTCAAAATGCCGTCTGTTGCCAATTTGAGTAAGTTCGTCCACATTCACCAAAGCTAGCAGCCTTTCATTTTCTTGCTGCAACTCCTCCCAACCAACAGTCGAGAAACAGTCCTCGCACAAATTTTGCTCTTGAAAATACAGGCGATATAATTTGCAAGACAAGCTACAGTTATTTCCCTCTAATTTGACAAGTCCCATGCTGTTTAACTGATAGGCGATAAAAGGTTCTATGTGAACGCTATTTTTAGCACCGATAACCTGTTGGAAGGCGGATGCCAGTGCCGGCTGCTGTTGAATGGCGATCGACTGATTTTGCAAGTAGTCGCTATAAATGCCACTGTGAGTAGGAGCTGCTGTTAACAGTTCTGCCAACTCGGCTCGCCCCAGGTCTTCCCCAGGCTCGTCCCCATCGCCCGACTGGCGATTTTGCAGCAAAATTGCCAAGTGATAGAGCGCTAAATGCACTAAATAAGGATGCCCGCCTACCATGTTCATTAATTGCTCGATCGGATAGCTATCGCTCCAGTTCAGTCCGTATCTGCGCGCCAAATCTTGGACTTGTTCAGCAGTGAATTCTGAGAGTTTTATCGGCAGTCCTATATTAAATGGAGATTGATTAAGACTCAAAGCAATATAAATTTCTGTCGAGTGAATGACGACGATGCGGAGTTTTTGCCAACTTAGAATGTGTCGAGATTGTTCGTACCAAGAACGCAGCAGTGGCAGAAATTCTTGAGCAATATTGGCGCGTTCAAATACTAGGTTTACTTCGTTGAGTACCAAGACAACCGGACTGTCAATTTGTTCGAGCAAATAGTTCTCAAAGTAAAGAGTGCAGCTTACCTTGCTGCCCATATCTTCATCCCAGAATTTATCGAGATTTGGTTCGAGTTTGAGTTGCCGAGCGACATTGACACAAAGCCAGCGCAAAAATTTATCTAAACTACCAAAAACCGCTGCGTCGGCTTGCTGAAAGTCTACATTTACTGTGCGGTATCCACGCTCGGCTGCCGCGTGAATTATGCGCAGCATCAGCGAACTTTTGCCCATTTTTCTGGGACCTTTAATGCGAATCAGGCTCCCTGGCTTGCTAATTTCTGCGCAAGCTCGGGCTTCGGCGGGCGATCGATCGATATAAAATGGAGAGTCAATCGGTATTGGGCCGCCGGGAAATTCTAGGTCTGCAACCGTTTGGATTAAGTTCGGTGATTTTTGGATTCCTGCCATAGTCCTTCCGCGAGGCGATACCCTGACTGTATCTTACCTTTGTCAGCTGAGGGGGGTAGACTAGCGGTGTGTCCCAGCTCGATCGAGAATCATACAAAATCTAAGTTTTTAAAGACTTCCCACGACTGACTTTGCTATAGTAGTGTGACTTTACCCAATCTCAAACCCTGCTTCAACACTTCTGCAGACCGACAAAAATTCGACGGCGGCCCAGACGCCATGATTCTTGGCCATTACCTGAAAAATAATTCGTCGGTCGTCGATGTCGCGCAGGCTTCGCCCCCATCAAAGGAGGAACAATCATTGTCACGTCGCTACCTGTTTACCTCTGAATCCGTCACTGAAGGCCATCCCGATAAAATCTGCGATCAAATTTCAGATACGATTTTAGACGCCTTACTGACTGAAGACCCCAAAAGCCGCGTCGCAGCCGAAGTAGTCGTCAACACCGGCTTGATGCTGCTGACGGGCGAAATTACCACTAAAGCTCAGGTAAATTACATAGAATTAGCCCGGAAAAAAATAGCCGATATTGGCTACATCCACGCTGACAACGGCTTTTCTGCCAATAGTTGCTCAGTCTTGGTAGCTCTTGATTCTCAGTCTCCCGATATTGCTCAAGGGGTGAATACAGCCCACGAAAGCCGGGAACAATCGAGTGAAGAGGAATTAGACGCCATTGGAGCCGGCGACCAAGGCTTGATGTTCGGCTTTGCTTGCAACGAAACGCCGGAAATGATGCCTCTGCCGATCAGTTTAGCGCACCGGATTTGCCGTCAACTGGCAGCAGTCCGCAAAACCGGTCAGTTATCTTACCTGCGTCCCGACGGCAAAAGCCAAGTTACGGTGATTTACGAGGACGGCAAACCCGTTGGCATAGATACGATTTTAATTTCTACCCAGCACACCGAAACGATCGGCGACCTCACAGAAACAGCCGAAGTTCAAGCCAAGATCAAACAAGACCTTTGGGCTGCTGTCGTCCAACCCGTGTTTGCCGATATTAGCGTGAAGCCGGATGCAGAAACTCGCTTCCTTGTCAACCCCACCGGCAAATTTGTCGTCGGCGGGCCTCAAGGGGATTCCGGTTTGACGGGCCGCAAAATTATTGTGGATACCTACGGCGGCTATTCCCGTCACGGCGGCGGCGCTTTTTCTGGGAAAGACCCCACCAAGGTAGACCGCAGCGCGGCTTATGCTTGTCGCTACGTTGCTAAAAATATCGTAGCTGCTGGTTTGGCACAAAAGTGCGAAGTGCAGTTGAGTTATGCGATCGGCGTTGCGCGGCCTGTTAGCATGATGATCGAAACTTTTGGCACTGGAAAAGTTGATGACGATCGCCTTTTGGAAGTTGTGAAGCAACATTTTGAACTGCGTCCTGCGGGAATCATTCAGGCATTTAACTTGCAGAATTTGCCTGCTGAAAGAGGCGGCCGTTTCTATCAAGATGTAGCAGCTTACGGTCACTTCGGACGCACTGATTTAGATTTGCCTTGGGAGGAAACTGATAAGGCGGAACTCTTGAAAGAAGCTTTGAGCCAGAAGTTGTCGGGAGTAGCTGGATAGTACAATTTTGGGGTGCGCACTGCGCACCTTATCCATAATAATATCGGGTGCTACTAATCAAGGTAGGGTGCGCAGTGCGCACCTTATCTATAAATAATATCGGGTGTGCACCGCGCACCTTATCTATAAATAATATCGGGTGCTACAAATTAATAACGTAGCGTGCGCACCGCGCACCTTACAACAAAAATAGAATAAATAAATGCCATTTTTTACACCTTTCCAATCAGCAATTCGCAGTTTTGCTTCTTCGATCCAACAGCGGTTGGCGACGACTGGATTTTCTGCACCAAATCCAGCAACGCTGCCAAGTTCGTTTGCGACTAACAATCCTGGTGGAATTCGCGGCGTTTGGATACCCACCACTGACTGCAAAGTTCTCACATCAAAAGAGCGAATTGCTGAGGCAATGGACTTTCTCGCCGATACGGGATTTAATACCGTTTTTCCTATAATTTGGAGCCAGGGTTATACGGCTTATCCTTCTCAAATTATGCGAGAAAACTTTGGGGTGGAAATTGACTCGCGCTATCAAGGTCGCGACCCCTTAGCAGAAATATGTGTTGAGGCCAAGAGAGTTGGTTTAAAAGTGATTCCTTGTTTTGAATACGGATTTGTGAGTTCTTACAATCGCAAGGGCGGTCATTTGCTCGCGAAAAAACCTGAGTGGGCCGCCCGTGATTCCAGCGGCAATTTACTTAAGAAAAATAACTTTGACTGGATGAATTCTCTTGACCCGGAAGTGCAAAACTTTGTGCTGGGGTTGATGCTGGAAGTTGCTAAGAATTATCCGGTAAACGGCGTTCAAGGAGACGATCGCATTGCGTTTCCCGTAGAAGGCGGTTACGACGAAAAAACGGTTAAACGCTATCGAGAAGAGTGCGGTAAAGCAGCGCCGTCGAATTGTAAAGACAAACATTGGCTGCAATGGCGCGCTGATATTATTACTAAGTTTGTGGCTCGTTTACACCGAGAAGTAAAAGCTATTAATCCTGATTTGTTGCTGTCGATGTCGCCGAGTCCTTATGAGTGGGGACTGGAAGAATATTTGCAAGATTCTAAAGCTTGGGTTGACCAAAACTTGGTCGATTTGCTTCACCCGCAGTTTTATCGCCGCGATTTTAACGCTTACAAACAATTGGTAGATAAACTGATCGAGAGACAGCTTAGCGGGCAGCAAGTAAAGTGCGTGTCGCCCGGGATTTTGTTGACGAATCGAGGCAGCAAATATAGTATAACTCCCGAGCTGTTGTTGCAAGTAATTGCTTACAACCGCTCTCGCGGCATTCAAGGAGAAGTGATGTTTTTTTACGAAGGTTTGCGAGATAACGGTAACGCTTTGGCTGAGGTTTTGAAAAAAGGGCCCTATGCTCGTTGAGAGATTGTCCCGGAATCAAGCTGTTTCCGGTTGGCTGCGGTCAACCGCGCCGATCGCTCTTTCAAACCAACTTGCTATAAAATGATATAGCAGAGTTAGGCTATCTAACAACCCAGCGAGGCCAAGCAGCAAGCGCTACTAATTGTCAAGCCGATCGCCCAAAAAAACCCGATAATTAATAATTGGGCAGTTGCAAAAATAGTGGAATAAGACATATTTTAGAAGTGGTGCAAGCTTTTTTGAGAAGTAGCGTTTTGTAGACGCTATATTATTTTTTATACACACAATTTAAAATAGCAATCTCAAGCGCTCGCTAAAATATTAGGTAAATCAATGAACGCCGCAGCAACCCTCATCCAACAGCTACCCGATCTCAGCGATGCTCAATTCAATCAAAAATATTTGAAACAAAAAGAAGGGATGCGCACCTTGGCGACAATATTGCCGCAAGTAGAAGAGCAAAGTCTGGCTTTGCGGGCAGTAAAATTAGCCCTAAAAGTAAATTTAAAACTCGGCTCGAAGCTAGCAGGAACGGTAAAGCCAGAATTTCAAACATCCACAATAAAATTAATCCAAAAAATCCCAACTTCGCCGCTGCTCAAAATTAAACTGCTGGCCCTAACAAGTTCGGATCTGGCAATTCCGATGCTGGTGGCAACATTGAACCACAAAGAAAGTGCAGTGCGCCTTCATGGCATTCGGGCGATCGGCAAAATCGGCTCCGAAGCAGCAGTAATTGAATTAGCCCGATCGCTCGAATCCGAAGATTCCCAAGTGCAAGCTTGGGCGGCTTGGGCTTTAGGAGAAATCAACTCGAAACCAGCAGCCTCCGCACTGCTCAAAGCGCTCAACCACAAAGCCTCCGGGGTGCGCGTCTGGGCTGTTTGGGCTTTGGGCAAAATTAACCCGAAAACAGCCGTCCCCGCACTGCTCAAAGCCCTCAAACACCAAGACTCCGAAGTGCGCTGGCGGGCGGCGGTCAACTGCGGGAAAATCGGCGTCTCTGAGGTAGTTCCCGGGCTAATAAACGCCCTTAGAGACTCGAATCACATCGCCCGCGCTAGGGCCGCGACGGCTTTGGGGAAAATCGGCAATTGTGAGGCAGTACCCAGCTTAGTAGAATTGCTCCACGACGATCCCGACTCCTATGCAGTTTCTTTGAGGGCCGCCGAGGCCTTGGGACAAATCGGCACGGAAACGGCTGTGGCCGGCCTGCTGGAAGCCCTCAACCATGACGACTCAGACGTGCGCGGCAGTGCAGTTTCTGCCTTGGGGGAAATCAGCAGCGAGGTGGCTGTGGTGGCGGTAATGCGATCGCTCTCGGATCGAGACATTTTCGTGCGCGGCAGGGCGGCGGTTGCCCTGGGGAACATCAGTACAGCCGGAGATGCTAACTTGCAAAAAATGGTGACAGCGGGACTGGCGATCGCAATTGGCGACAGCGAATCTTATGTCCGGTGGAGAGTTGCTGCTGCTTTGGGGGAAATTGGGACAGAGGAAGCTGTGGCAGGTTTGGTGCGGCTGCTGGGGGACGAAACCTCTGGAGTGCGTCACAATGCTGTTAAATCCCTCGGTCAAATTGGCTCAACGGCGGCTATTTTGGCTCTGGAAACAGCTTTAAACCGAGAATTTGCTGACGTTCGCGCCCTGGCTGCCCAATACTTGGCAGATGTCAGCACTGAGGCAGAAACAGTTGATTTTGAACCATCAGTTGCCGCAGATTTATCGGATCGAAAATTGCCGAAAATCCTGATTGCTTCGGAAGCAGAAGCCAGCGAATACACTGTCGATCGCGCTGTGGGGCGCGAGATCGAATACCTGATCTCGATCGGCAGTCCGGGCGTGGCAGATCCCAGAAATTTTCACAAAGTCCCGAACCGACTGCGGCTGGAATTTAACGACCTCGACACCCCCGTTGACGACCCCGATCAAATCTTGCCTACCCTTGAGGATGTACTGAAAATTATTGATTTTGCCCTCAAAATGTCGTCGCAGGGAGGCAGTTTGCTGATCTGCTGCCAAAGTGGAATCAGCCGTTCAACGGCCACAGCTTTGATTGTTTGTGCTGCGCTGTTGGGTCGCGGCAAAGAACGGGAAGCTTGGGCAGTTGTGCTCGCCGCTAGACCCCAAGCCAAGCCGAACCGCTGGATGGTACACTTGGCGGATGAAGCGTTGGGTAGAGACGGTAAGCTAGCACTCGCGATCGAATTGACCGCTGCCACTCCAGAACTCGCAATTGCCAACAGTTGACTCGCAGAAACCGGGTTTCTTTTCGTAAGCCCTACAGTTATACTCTACTAACGAGACTTCATCTCAGACTTGTTTTTGCGGGGCAACGGTGCCAAAAGCCGATCGCCAGGGTGCAAAAGTTCGATCGGCTGCCGCATTTGTGACATTCTGTGCTACAAAGTCGTCGGATGCTCAACAAAAACTGTCAAGCAATCGTCGCATTGCTGGCAGCAAAACTCCAAAGCTGAGGAATCGGGTGCATTGTCAACAGACAATATCAGGTTGGGGGAGCTCACAGGCAAAACGCATCAGACAGAATTTTCTGGCTGTAACGTTCCACGCGGAGATAATTCACTGCCGGGATAAATTTTTATTTATTTTGCCTGCTGCAGACTTTTACGAGTTGAAAAAGTAATTTGGCAACAGCCATCAACAGCCTAATTATCTATTAGACATCAACCGAATTTAAGTTTCTCCTCTGACTCGACAAGAGTTTTAGATACTTTTTCGCCGAGGTCTACTAGAAAATAGACAAGCTTTTCCGTTTGGAGAATTTAAGAGCGTGGTAAATTTTAACAGAATACAGCGGTTGCATATGTCAAAAATTAACTTGCTCAAAAAAACAGGGAACGAAGCAAGTCTATCGGTTGCCGTTTGCGAAGGAAAAGGCGAACTAAATTCCGACTTAGAACAATTTAATCAGCAGGAAAAACCTGTAGAAACGCCAAAGGTTAACCCAAAAAATAGCAATGTATGTAAACAGATGCCGCTCTTTATTTCCGCACAAGTGGCTTCTGTAGAAACCGCGATCGAAAAAACATCCAGCCAAGATTTTGTACAAAAATCATCCTTAAAAATCAGCAAAAGTTGGCTATCTAAAATTGGCAGTTTGCCTATCAATCAAAAAATTGGTGGCGGGTATTTGCTGGCAATAGGAATCGGCTTTATTGGCTCCCTGAGTGGACTGGTAATCGCCGACTACTACCAAGGACAAGGAGTAAACCAACTCAATGATGCTCACCTGCAAGCCCAATTGGTGGGCAATTTTAAAGATGCAGCGCTGGCGGCGCAATTGCAGGGAGCACAGCTAGATTCTTTTGTAGACAATTCCGCCCAACTACAACTGCAAAAAGAGCAGTTGGTCGCGAGTGTTACTAAGGCAAAAAACCTGCGCTTGCGCATAGAAAAGTTTGCAGACAGCCAACCCGCTTGGCTGGCAGCAAAGCCGGAAGTTCTCAAAACTGTACTGCAAGAGTGCACGGAAAATTTAGAATCCTACGCCGATAATCTCCAGTCAACTTTGCAGCAAATCCAGCAATCGCAACTGTCGCCTCTGGAGATAGAGTCGGCCCGAAAATTGTTGGCAACAGAAAGCGGAGAAGGTGTCAAACAGCTCAACAAAAGCCTTGAGGAATTGAGCAAAATCCTTGAAATTGCCCAGCAGCAAGAGGGGCAAGGGGGTGAAGTGATGGAAGACGCCCAAGGAATGGAAAAAGCCATAATTATTATTAGTATGCTGCTGTCGGTAGTGGTGGCGGGAATTGTGGCTTGTCGCACCAGTCGGGCGATCGCCCAACCTGTTATCAGCGTTACTCAGGTGGCCCAACAAGTAGCCGCCGAGTCTAATTTTGACTTGCGAGTCCCCGTCACGGCACAAGGCGAAATAGGCTGTCTGGCTGTCTCTCTCAATCACTTAATTGAGCGAGTTTCGGAACATACAAAAGAATTGAAACAAGCTAAGGAAGCAGCCGTCACCGCTAACACTGCTAAAAGCCAGTTTTTAGCAAATATGAGCCACGAATTGCGGACGCCTTTAAATGCGATTATCGGCTACAGTCAACTACTTTCAGAAGATGCTCAGGATGCGGGATGTGATGAGTTTGTACCCGACTTGAACAGGATTCAGAAGGCGGGTACGCACCTGCTATCTTTGATTAACGATATCCTCGATTTGTCAAAAATTGAAGCCGGGAGGATGAAACTCGAAATCGATGAATTTGACATCGAATCCCTGGTTGACAATGTTGCGGGTGCCGCGAAAGCTTCCATAGAAAAGAATGGAAATGTTTTAGAAATAGAGTGCGATCGAACTGCGGGTATCATGCACGCAGATTTCAAAAAAGTGCGGCAGGTTTTGATGCACCTGCTGAGTAATGCTGCTAAGTTCACCAAAAACGGCAGGGTGAAACTGACTGTCAGGCGCATTGAAGGAAGCGGCAAATTGAATGCAGCAGGGCGATCGGCGATTGACAATTCAATGCCTGCCGATGAAACTCCTTCTGCGGCGATCGCTTGTCCCCTGCTGAATGTTCAAGAGTCGGATTGGATTTGTTTATCTGTTAAGGATACCGGAATTGGAATGTCGGAGGAACAACAGCACAAATTGTTTGAAGCTTTTGTGCAAGCTGACTGTTCAACAACGCGACCTTACGACGGCGCGGGATTGGGGCTGACACTCAGCCGCTACTACTGTCACATGATGGGCGGCGAGATTTTGGTAGAAAGTGAGGAGGGGAAAGGGTCTATTTTTACTGTGCGGATACCGGCGGGAAATGGGTGATGTGATGTTTGGGCGAGAGATTTAGGGGGAAAGCATTTGGGTCACAATTTATGTTGCAAAGCTGTTGTTTTATGGTCAAATGCTTTACTCTGGCTAGGGGGGGCGATCGCACAGAAAGATCGGGTTTCGCGATCGGGGTTGCGGGAAAGTTGGGTGCTGGAGATTTTGGGGAGTCGCCAGATTTTTGAGGTGGTGATGGGTTCTAAGATAGTTGAATCGGGTGAAACAGTATTTGAATTAGACCTATTTTCGACCAAAGTCTGCTGGAATCTCGCCCCAAGAACCAGTATTCCACTTGAGGATGGGATTAGCATAGTCATTACTCTCCAGCCAAGCCAATGCCCGTTCTACCAAATTAAATATTTCCTCACTACTCTCATTTCGCTTTAACTTTGTTCGTACTTTCTTGTTTCTAACCCAAAGAATAGCTGTCTCTGAATCGGAATAGATAGGTATATCTTTCCCTTCATCTTTAAGATGTGCTAGTGCATGAACAATAGCTAAGAATTCCCCAAGATTATTAGTCCCGTTAGGTATTGGGCGTTTGTGAAAAATTACTTCGCGTGTTGTTGTGTGAACACCTTTGTACTCAACAGAACCAGGGTTGCCTAAGCAAGAAGCGTCAACACAAACACTATCCATTATAATTTCGTCGGTAGAAATAGCATTTGGCTTGACAGATTGTCGCTTCCTTTTTTCAGGCTGTTGGGGAAATATTGAAGTTTGTTTTGCAAGCTCTAAGGCTGCTTCTGCTTCACCTTGGGTCTTGAAGGATTTATAAAGCGCACCACTAAAGCCTGTGATTTGCTCCTCACACTCTTGCCAACTCGAAAATATTCCTGTCTTTCTACCCTTGAAAACAGCGTAGTATTTCTGGGATACCATAAGATATAAACTTATAACTCTACATCATGCTCCTCATAGTAAGCAATCAACTCATATAGGTCTTCAACATACTTAGCAAACTGTCCCATGTTTGCAAGCAAAACGCCCTTATCTAGATTTGGTGGTAGGTGTGGATGTCCTGTTTCGTTACGACATATCCTGCAAAATTGAAAGATTTGCTCAATTTTAATTTCTATATCGTTTGTCCAACCATAACCTTGAGGTTTGTTTTTGGAACTCTTAAATGATTGCTTGAATTCCTCAAAAACTTTAGATATAAATTTTCCCGAGGTTCTAGATTCAAACTTGTTCTTCAAGGTTTCGTCTTTAATCCCTTTTTTATAGGCATCAATTAATAAATAGATCGTTTTTTCAGATGCACCACCAAGCAGGAAAGCGCAACCTAAGTTAGAGCCTGCTTTCAATGTAATAATGGCTTCCTCAATAAATCGGACAATTACAGGATCTATAGCAGGCACTCTTTCCCTTAACAGTTCGGGAAATCGCTCAATCTCAAAAGGAAGCATATCTCCAAGGCTTTCCTCATTTTCGATTGCTTCTTTTGCTTGGACCAGTGCCTCCCTTAATTTGGATTCAGAACCTTGAATCTGGATGGTTCCTCTTTCATAAACCTTCACACAATTAGTAGACTTGCCATTCTGAACATCAATTCGCTTACAATTAGTCTCTTCTTTTTCAGAAACTAACCATTGATTTCTTTTGATGAAAGACATCATTTGGCTGTAGTGCTTTTCCTGGATATCAGTCATTGCAGAGCTCTCACAGTTTTTTGAGTCTCGATTCTAAATAAGAATAGCCAAAAACTTATTATTGAATAATCAGAAATTACGGAAGCCATAAAATAACAAAAGCTTTTTAAAGGGCCTTCGCCAAAAAATAAATTTTGGTATTCAGAACGTCTTTACCGGAATTTCCTCGACCCTAGTGGGTAACGGAATGTCATGCTTAGAGGATTTCTGCTGCATCCATCTCTTTAATATAGTTCATGATTTTGATCTGTGTCAATAGTCGTTGTTGAGTTTAGCGTCATCAAAGAGCCACCACAGCAAAATGTCGGTGTCGAGGAGGTAGCTCATTCTCATTGCTTTAATTCCTCTTCTGGTTGGGGTTCAAAGAAAGCGTCCACGAGTTGTCCGGTGAGTAAACCGGGAGTGCGGGGCTGTGCACGCTCTCTCCCTAAACCCAGGCGAAAGTAGTCAATCAAGTCATAAAGTTGTGCGAGGTTATCTTCGGGAATGTTTTGCAGTTATTGGATAATCTTCTGGAGCAATATAAATTAAATTTTCCTGTGGTTGGTGGTTAATTAATCATCTGCCACTGGTTGAGCGTAGTCGAAACCAGCAACATCAAATTATTTTCCCACACCAGCCGGTTGCTGACGGTTTCGCACTTCCAGAAAAATCAACAAAGCATTAACATCAGCCGGATTCACCCCGCCAATTCTCGCCGCTTGGCCAATAGTCAGCGGTTTCACCTTAGCCAACTTTTCCCGCGACTCTTTCGAGAGAGTTGTAATTGCCATGTAATCCAAATCCGCAGGCAATTGCCGGCGTTCGTGTTTGGCAATGTCATCAATTTGATTTTGCTGTCTTTGCAAATAGCCGGAATATTTGATGTCAATTTCTGCACCATCTTTCTCGGCCAACTTCAGATTAGAATTGCCTAAATTGTACCGTTCCAAATCGACATAATGAAAACCAGGACGGCGCAACAAATCAGCGAGAGTAATTGAACCTTTAATCGCTTGTTGGGTGTCAGCAAAAATTGCCTTGCCAACTTCCTCGTGCTCTTTCACCCGCGTGGAGTACAAGCGTTCCTTCTCTGCCACAATATTAGCTTGTTTCCGCTCAAATAACTCCCAGCGCCGATCGTCAATCAAGCCAATTTCCCGTCCCAGGGTCGTCAAGCGTTGATCTGCATTGTCCGATCGCAATAATAGCCGGTATTCCGATCGCGAAGTCAACATCCGGTAAGGTTCCCGCAAATCCTTCGTACACAAATCATCAATCAAAGTGCCGATATAACTTTGCTCGCGAGGAAACACAATCATCTCCTGATTTTTCGCAAACCGAGCCGCATTAATCCCCGCCACAATCCCCTGTGCAGCCGCCTCCTCATATCCGGTCGTACCGTTCACCTGTCCCGCGCAAAACAGCCCTTCGATCTTCTTAGTCATCAGCGTTGGAAAGCACTGAGTTGCCGGCAAATAATCGTACTCCACAGCATAAGCTGGACGCATCATCTCGCACTTTTCCAAACCAGGAAGAGTCCGCAGCATTTGCAATTGCAAATTTTCCGGTAAACCAGTCGAAAATCCTTGGATATAAAGTTCAGGAATATCTCTACCTTCCGGTTCAATAAAAATCTGGTGACTTTCCTTATCCGCAAACCGCACAATCTTATCTTCAATACTCGGACAATAGCGCGGCCCCTTCGCATCTACCCAGCCGCCGTAGACTGGAGAAAGGTGCAAATTGTCTCTAATTAACTGGTGAGTTGCTGGCGTAGTTCGAGTCAAATAACAAGACATTTGTTCCCGTTCGATCCAAACTTCTGGATCGAAGCTAAACCACCGAACCTCTGCATCTCCCGGTTGCGGTTCCAGGTTGGTATAATCGAGAGTACGTTTGTCTACTCTTGCCGGAGTTCCAGTCTTCAACCTGCCAGTTTCAAAGCCCAAACGATTGAGAGTTTCCGTCAAACCAACGGCGGCAAATTCTCCGGCACGTCCCGCGGGCATTGACTTGTTTCCTACCCAAATTGTGCCGCCTAAAAAAGTGCCTGTGGTCAGAATTACTGCTTTGCATTCAAAGGCGACGCCGAAGTATGTTTCGACTCCGATTACTTCTTCGTTTTTGCCCAAAACTAAGTCTGTAACCATCGCTTCGCGGATGGTCAAATTTTCTTGGTTTTCAACAATATTATTCATCACAGCGGCGTATTCCCGCTTGTCGGTTTGTGCTCGCAGCGCCCAAACTGCGGGGCCTCTCGAAGCGTTGAGGACGCGCTTTTGCAAATAAGTGCGATCGGCCATTTTGCCAATTTCCCCCCCTAACGCATCAACTTCGTTAGTAAGTTGGGTTTTAGCCGGGCCGCCGACAGCCGGATTGCAAGGTTGCCACGCAATTTTGTCGAGGTTGAGGGTGAGGAGAAGGGTGCGACAGCCGAGGCGAGAAGTGGCGAGGGCGGCTTCGCAGCCGGAGTGTCCGCCACCAACTACGATGATGTCGAAACTGTCTTGGAATTGTACTGGTGTTTGTGCGGTCATGGTCTGCGTTTGAGCGGCAAGGACTCGTACTTTATTTTAGCAGTAATGTCGAGGGTTTTGGGATTGAGTTTTTGGCAAAAATATTGATGGGTGATTTTTAACCGCAGATGAACGCAGATGAACGCGGATGGATGTCTGGTTTAATCTGAAGTTGGCTGGTCGATCGGGATAAAATTAGGGCAGATTAATGAGATGAAGATTATGCGATCGACTGCCAGACCAAAAGGGCAAAATTACGACAACCTTGTTAGGGCCGGAAGGCACTTTTGAATGTTTAGAACTTACTGGCGGAAACGAGCAACTGTTAAGAGTATTCTTTATCGAAATGCTAGGAAGTGAACTCTCATTTTAAAATCCAAGTTTGTATCTTTTGCCGGTTAGTCCGACAGAAACAACAGTCCGGACAGATTTTCGGTCGGTCAAGCTTTGAGAGAGCCGTATTCTAGAAGCTTTTGGTAGTTTGGATTTAATTTAATCAAAGTC
>NZ_SRRZ01000103.1 GCF_013179805.1 Microcoleus asticus IPMA8
AAGTTTGGTGATTTTGAGCCAACATTCTCATGAAACTAATGATCGATCGAACCCTCGATCGATTTATGAATGATTTGCGATCGCTATATATTTCCTCCCACCAAGCCTGAAGACGGTAATCAAACATTCGCTTGTTGTATGGCTGGGCAAAAGGGAGGTAGTAAAGAAACGGTGTTTATGTGTGCATCATCTGGTGGCTAAAGTGCTGGTCATATAGGAGCGATCGCCCTTCTATTATTGAGGTGCGATCGCTCTTTTATTGAGTATCACTCATTCTGTTTCTCCAACAGCATAGGAGATTTTTACCGCTTTGACAACCATTCATAAGACAAGGGATAGTCAGTAGGTTCTGATTAAAGTGCGCTCGCTTTGTAGCTCGCACTTTCACTTAAACCTTAACCGCTTCCTGCGATTGAATTTCCATCCACTGCAACGCTCTCGATGCCGCCTCAACTACGCTTGTCCACTCAGAAGATTTAATATACTCCTCATCAGAAACTCCTGTCCCCAACGCCTCAAAAACTAAGTCTATAGCCTGACAAACTGCTGAGATCAAACGGGCTTCTTTTTCATCTTCAATAATTACTCCGATTGCCGCATTCGGGTTTTCTGCCAGCACTGTATCGTCGTAAAGAAAATGAACCGCCTCATCAAAACTGTCGCACTCAATACCGGGCGGATAATCGCTCTCTAGCCAAGCTTTATGTTGATATTCTCTATCTGCCAAACTTCGGAGAGTTTCTAATAACTCCTCTCTCATTTTGGGATACTTTACCATACAACTTTCTCCTTTACTAAGGTGCGTACCAGGTTTGCCACTGCAACCATTCATCTAAAGGGATGTGAGCTTCTGTGGGATTATTTTTGATGCTACCTGCAATGGGTTGACCATTTTTACCGATAACTTGACCGTCTTTTCTAAGAATAACGTGGTCTACCTGCTGAGAAGGAAAACTGCTATCTGCATCCCCTCTGTCAATCCTCACCCCATTTCCCTGATTTGCTGGATCTCCCCACCGCCAACCTGGTTTCTTTTTGTTTGGCTGTGCATCGCCCCAGGATTCGGGTATTTTCTGGCTAGCTGCTTCTGGGACTGTCCAATCTTGACTTGAAATCACCTCGCACCTGGTTTATGCTTAATCCTGTTCCTAGACAGCAATTTTAGCACAGAGGATATATCGACCTTAAATAATTTATAACAAATATGAGCATTAACGATAAACTTAAGAACATACTGATGCAACTTCGATCGCACTTCGAGCAACTCTACGGCGATCGCCTCACCCAAATGGTGATCTACGGTTCCCAAGCCAGAGGCGATGCACGCCCCGACTCTGACATTGATATTTTAGTCGTCCTCAAAGGGCAAGTAAACCCAGGCGAAGAAATTAAAAGAACCAGCCACATTCGAGCCGATTTGTCGCTCCAAAATGATGAAGTCATTAGCTGTTTGTTTATGGACGAACAGCGATTTACGCACTACAACGGGCCTTTATTGAGGAACATTCGTAAAGAGGGAATAGCTTTATGAAACCAGAACAATTAGACTTGCTCCTGAAAGCTCGTCAAAGTCTATCGGCGGCAAGGCTATTACTCAATAATGGTTTCCCAGATTATGCAGCATCTCGCGCTTATTATGCCATGTTTTATATTGCTGAGGCATTTTTAGATGGCGAAGGAATGTCATTTTCCAGTCATGCCGCAGTGATTGGAGCTTTTGGCCGAGAATTTGCCCCGTACAGGAAGACTTCCTGCTGAGTTTCACAGATTTTTAATCGATGCTCAAGACTTGTGAAATAGTGGGGATTACGGGGGACTTGATACTGTCACTGTCGAGCAAGCTGCGGAGCAAATTAACTGCGGCGAGCAATTTCTCGAATTAGCCCAAAATGCGATCGGCACTCTACCGCCGCCCTAAAACAGTATACCGATATCCCCGACTTATTCAACAAGTCGGGGATATAAAACAAGAGCACCGCCCCTAAAGATTAATGACTACCCGCTCCAGCCGCCCGTTTAAACGCCTCATCCAACACTTCCGAAAGCGTCGGGTGAGTGTGGACTCGGAATGCTAAATTGTTAACAGAATCGCGCTGGGCGATCGCATTTGCCGCCTCCTGAATTAAATCCGAAGCGTGCAAACCGAAAATGTGAACTCCCAACAACTCCCCAGTGTCTTTCCGGTAAATCACCTTAGCCGTACCGTCGGTTTCCCCTTCAGCAATAGCTTTAGAATTTCCCTTAAAATAAGTCTTGACAGAAGCTACCTCAAACCCTTCAGCTTTCCCCAACTCTTTGGCGGCAGGTTCCGTCATCCCCACATAGCTAATTTCCGGGTGAGTAAAAGCCGCCGCCGGGATACTCAAATAGTCAACTTCGCGGGCACGGCCACAAATATTTTCTACTGCGGCAATTCCCTGAGCAGACGCAGAATGCGCTAACATCATTTTGCCGTTAACATCGCCGATAGCCCACAAATTTTGCACCGGTTCTCCCGCCACCAAAACCTGCATCTTATCGTTAACTGGGATATAACCGCGCATCGTTTCCACGCCAACAGTTTCTAATCCCAAATTCTTGCTCACCGGAACCCGACCAGTTGCTACCAAACAAGCATCAACTTCCAAAACTTCGACAACTTCCTTAGTTTTGAAATCAGCTAATTCAATAATTACTGGCGAACCAGGAATAATCTTCTTCGCCAACAACCCAACTTTTGTTTCAATATCGCGGGGTGCAATTAACACTCGTTCTGCCAACTTAGCAATATCCGGGTCAAAAGTCGGCATCAACTGATCTAGAGCTTCAATCATCGTAATTTCGCAGCCCAGGGCTGTGTAAATATCAGAAAACTCCAAACCGATATAACCGCTGCCAATAATTGCAATCCACTTCGGCAGCGATTCCAACCTGACAGCATCGTCGCTGGTAAATACAGTTTTGCCGTCAATTTCTATCCCGGGGGGGACGAAGGGAACCGAACCTGGAGCGAGAATAATATCCTTGGCGGTAATAGTTTTCTCGCCTTTATCCGTTTCGATCGTAATTTTTTGAGAACCGGCGATTTTTCCCCAACCTTGGATAGTATCGACGTTCAAACGTTTGAGGCTGTTGGTCAAGTCGCCGCGAAGTTTGCTAACAATAGTATTAGCGTGATTGGCGATCGCCCCGCGATCGAAATCCACACTCCCCAATTGAATTCCCAAAGTCTTCAGGTGGTGGGCATTCCGCAAATCTCGCACCCGCCCGGAAGCCGCCAACAGCGCCTTAGAGGGAATGCAGCCGCGGTTGACGCAAGTCCCGCCCATGTCGCCCGCTTCGATAATTGCCACTTTCAGCCCGCAGCTAACCGCGTGTATGGCCGCGCCGTGTCCGCCCACGCCAGCGCCGATAATTGCTAAATCGTAATCAAATCCCTGAGTCACCTTAAAATCTCCTAATGCCTTTGAAATCTTAGGACTCAAGCAAAAAACACCGTCTGTCCGTCCTTTCGAGCTGGCGCGTTGCCATCGCAACCCTTGAACAGCGGTAATAGTTGCGCAAGTCCTGTTTCCTTATTCTCGACTAGACTAGGGTTAATTAGACAACGAAAGAGCCGTAACTGAGATTTTTTCAGGGTCAATGATTTTGAGCTGGGTCTGCACCAAGTCTCAAATCACTCAGTAGGCGGGTGTAGAGTTAAATATAGTTTGAAGGCTGACTATGCCCGCAGCAGGTTTTATATGGGGCAGCAAGTTCAGCCACAGGCATTCCCATCGCCCGGTTAAATTCTGTCCTCCTGCTTGTTTTAGTCGGTTTTCATGTCTAATATCTGCACGCGCCGGGGCGGACAGACTTTGTTGGCAAATTTTAGACCCTATGGAGTGGCTTATGACGGATGACGACGACCAGAAAGATTTACGCCGGGCCTCGGCTCAATCATTTTTTGAGTCGCTTGATGAATTGTTCGATTCTATAGAATCGAACAGCAGTCAAGCTGCACAACCTAAATCTCCACCGCCTCAGGCTAAGTCTTCGAGTCAGTCTTCGAGTCCGCCGAAGAAGACTAGACCTGCGAAAATTAATTTGTCTGATTTTGAAGATGCGATCGCCGATTTGGAACAGTTCATCCAGAAGAAACACCAGAAACGGCCGGAATCGAATCAATAGTGCGATGACACATTTTCAAGTAATGACTGTTGACTGTTGACTGTTGACAAGCGAAAAATTTTACACCTAATTTCCCGCTCCCAGATTCATCTGTGGAGTCAATTTTTAAATCTAAAATCTAAAATCTAAAATCTAAAATCGACTGGCTCTTGACTTTGCTTTCGGCTTAAGCTGCCTAGGTTGCAGCCTACAATATATTCACATTTCGTTGAGGATTGCTTTACCAGAATCAAGCCACATAAATTAGCTCAATTTACTATTAATAGCCTTGTTTTTAGGCTTTGACTGCTGCGGTAATTGCCTCGATCGCACTTCGATCGCCCGATCGCCGATCGCACTCAAAGGCAAGTCGAATTCCTCAATATCATTGCGGAACTTCACCGCAATATCAGCACCGTTAATAATTGCTCCCAACAGCCGCGGGCCGGATTTATGCGACTCCTCCTCGTCAGATTCCAGCAACTGCTCGGCAGCCTCAGACAACATACTAGACAAAGTGTAACCAGGCCGCGCCACCAAAATCATACCGTCTGTGTACGGTTCCAGCGTCAGCGCGTCGTTGCACTCGCTCAACGCCGGAGAATCCACAACCACAAAATCAAAGCGGTTGCGAACATCGTCGAACAATCTCCGCATTTCGCTCGATTCGAGTACGGCAGAGGCCTGCCGCAAAAAGCCCGGACTCGGTACCACATATAGGTTCTCTACCTCGGGAACCAAAAATACGCACTCGCTAATATTGCCGTAATAGTGCAAAGGTTCCACCGCCGCCAGAGGATCTGCAGCGATTTTCAAAGATTCAACGTTAGAAGCCGATCGCAAATCTGCTTCAATTAACAAAGTCCGCTTACCCGATCGAGCCGACGCAATTGCCAAATTGTAAGCACTAAAACTTTTCCCCTCCAAACCTGCCGCCGAAGTCAGCAGCACCACCTTCACCGGTTTGTCCCCGATCCGGCGCAAATTAGTGCGCAACCGCTCGTAAAATTCCAAATAGGGAGAATTTGCCGCCAGGGCGAGCGGCATTTCATCGCCGTAGGAATAATCAAACATCGTCACTTCAGGCAAAACTGCCAGTATCGGCACCTCTTTTTCCACCAAAGCCGCCCGCACTTCTTCCCAACTGTAAAACTTGCCGTTGAGCATCCCCAACAAAAATATCAACCCGCCGCCCAGCAGCAATCCCACAAATCCTCCCACCGCCAGCATCACGGGCAAACCTCTCTTGTTTGACTCAACGTCATCCGTTTTGGGAAGTTGGGCGATTGTCAAACTCCCCGTTGTCTCAGCTACCGCCGCCGAAGCATCTACCAAAGCCGACTGCATCTTATCGTAGAGAGCTTTTTTCAGCGCCACTTGCTGGGCCAAGCGGGCTTGTTCTAACTGCTTGTTGGGGATTGTCGCGTGTTCCCGGCGTAATAGCTGTTCAGTTTTCTCGATTCCTTTGAGTTGCTGTTGCCACATATCCTGCTGCGTTTGCAAAGCAATCAAACTTTGAGCTAACTGCTGTCTGGCCGGGTCTAAAGAAGAGTCTACCCGAATTCGATCGGCACTTCTGAGCGGAGCCGCCACCCCGTTACCGCCAAGCACCTCAGACTGTCGCTGCTGCAACTGCTGCTCAAAAACAAGTTTTTGTTTGACCAATTCTACAATCTTTGGGTGTTCCTCCTGCAAGTCGCTGCGGAGAATTTTGAGCTGAGATTCGAGCGAAAACAATTGCACTCGCAGTTGCGCAATAATTGGATCGGCAGAGAGTGCTTGAGCGACGTAAGCTTGCTCCACATTCAATCCCAAGCGATCCTGCAAGCTTTTCATTTGAGCTTCAACTCCTCCCAACTGCACGCGGAGTTGTCGCTGCTGCTGTTGGTTGCTGGTAATCGCTTGCGGCAGTACACCGCTCTGAGCTGCTAAAATTGAAGTTCCTTCTCGTTTTTCGTAGGCTTCAAGTTTTGCTTCCGTCTCTCTGAGATCCTGAGTTACTTTCGGCAAGCGCTGGTTAATTTGGGCGATCGTTTCTCGCAATCTAGAAGTATTAATAGTTTGGCTGCGAGCGACCATTTCTTTCATCATCGCCTCTACTACCGCTTCTGCTTTTTTGCGATCGACATTTTTGTACAATACTTGAATCAAAGCGCTGGGGTCATTATTCTTACTCGGCATCTTTACCTGCACGCTGTCTGCCAGCTTTTTAGCAGAAACATTTACTTTTTTCGCTGCTGCTTCAACCACCCTTTTATCCAGCAGCATATCTTTAGTTATTTCTTGTCCTTCCTGTTGAATTTTAGTAGTAGTCGATGAAAAAATCACGCTCGGTCTACGGTAGGCCAGCGTACCTGCAGCAACGTAAACTGGCGGCGGAGTTGGCTGCAAAGCCACTACTCCCGACACGCCCACAGTCACCGCGAGAGTAGCCAGTCCCACCCACTTGTATTGGTCAAAAGCAATTAAATAACGTTTAACAACGGATAAAGTCATGACGATTTTAGATTTTAGATTTTAGATTGTTAACGATAACTAATGATTGCTGACAAATAATACCCATTCCCAAAAACCTTAGAACTTTCGGCCTGCGATCTAAACCCATATCGCATAAGTCATTCCCCATCTCAAATCGAAAATCGAAAATAGTCTGACTACCTATCATTATTACGTGACGGTCCGAACAGATCTGTTACCCCATTTCTCAACTGCTCAAAGAACAGAATAAATCCCAAAGTATCCCGGAATGGTCGAGTAAAAGTATTGATTACATAACCAATGCGCTCTACCAAATTCCTACCAATCACAATCACATCATTATCTTCGAGCATCGGGTTCTGAGAAACATTGCCCTCCAAAGCAGCTTTAGCATCTATCGAACGGTTGATTGCTCTACCTTGCTTTTCGTCGAACCGAATCAGGGCTATTTTCCGCAAGTCAGCAAGATTAACAGGCAAGTTGTTGAGAGCATCCAAAAACCTGCTGCCATTTTCTACGTAGAACGAGGTCAAACCACCACTAGCGTAACTCAAAACTCGAACGTAGATCCTCGGCTTAATCAGAGTAGACCGCGAAACAAGAGCTTTGTCGTAGTCTAGGTTTTTGGTACTAGCGTCCAATTCCGGGATGACAATCACATCTCCCGATGCTAAAGGAAAATCGAACAAATCGTTAGCGTTTGCTAGGGGAGTGTAGAGGTCGATTGGTTCCTCCACCGACGAGCCGTCCATCAGCGTCCGCCGCACTCGCACCTCCCGCAAATCGGCTTTTCCCGTGACTCCCCCCGCAATCACCAAAGCAGCCGAAATTCGACCAGAACCCGCCGGAAGCGTGTAAAAACCCGGTTTGCTGACTTCTCCGGTCACAGTGATTTGGATGGGGACAGCGGCAGCAGCTAGGCTGTACCTGGATGCTAAATCTTGATCGGATTTGCGATCGGGCGTAACCTGTTTATACGGTACGACGATCGCATCTCCATCTTCCAAACGCAAATCCGGCGGAGCAATACCAGTTTGCAGCGGTGTCAAAATATCAACAACTTGCTCCGCGACAGCACCTCCCGGCAGAGTCCGCCGCACCCGCACCGCCCGCAGTTCCGCCGTAGGAGTAGTCCCAGCAGCAGCCGCCAGAGCCGCAGGAAGCTGGGGGGTTTGCAGCGGATAAAAACCCGGTCTGGCAACTTCCCCCGTCACCGTTACCACTACGGGGCGCTGAACCAGCAAAGCAGCCGAGACTTGAGGATTTTTGATAAATTGGCCAAAGCGCTCCCGGAGGCGCTGCTGTGATTCTTCGACAGTAAGACCGCGCACATTTACTGTTCCGATTAGCGGCAGTACAATTACCCCTTCAGGGCTGATTGCACCCGTAAAACCTAGCTCTGGGAAGCGCTGAACTTGAACAGAAATCTGGTCTCCCGGGCCCAGGCGGTAGGGTCGATTCCGAAAAGCTGGGTTAATATCCCGGTTGAAATTCGCAGGCGGCGGTGGCGGTACGCGCAATGGCGGTGGCGGCACGAGTCGCGGGGAACTAGGAGCAACAGATTGAGCTAAAGCAATTTCCGAAAAAATTTTGTTGTTAAAGCCCCATAATACAGCAGCAAAAGATAGAGTCCAAGCAGTTGAATACCAGCCTGCCAAGCAAACAGCGACGCGATTTTTAATTGTGGATTTTACTGGCATTTTGAGAGGATTAAAAACATAAATATTTTGAATAATTAGCTGAGTTTTAAGTTTCATCTAAATAGAGCGACGCGAAAAAAAAATAAGATATTTTAGGGGCGGGTTGAAGCCGGATATTTACTAGGAGGCCGTTTATTGTGGCAAAACCCGCCCACCCCGTAGACCGATTTATTTGCACCTAGCTACTTACTCAAAGCGAAAAGTTTCTGCCATTAATTGAGCCTGTACAATTTCGCCGAGAGATTCGAGCAAGGGTTGAGCTCTGTTAATGTCGCCCTGCGGTTGAATGGGAAGGATGATACTGACAGCAACCCAAGAGGCGCGGCGGTTCGACAGTCTAGCAATGCTGTCTTCCCAAAACCAGCGGCTGGTTGTTGGAGAACCTCCGTTAGGCCAAGCGTACCACTGCATGACAGCAAAAGTTTGTTGGGGAGTCCAGCTTCGGAAAAACCGGGTCTCTACATTAGGCGGTGGCTGGTCGTGTATTGGCGCTACTTTAACTGTAAACCTCAGAGTGCGATGAGAATCTGTTTGCCACCGGTGAAATCCATCGAGGTCTAGCCATTCTACTTGAGGCTGGTTTTTGGGGCTATTTTGAGGCAACAGCAATAAAATAGCAATTGTTCGATCGTTTTTAATTTCTTCAACTAACCATCTGTGACCGCCAATTTGGACGTTATTCTGGACGCGGATCACCTGCCACCCGGGAATTGTCATCCCATTTTGGCGCAAACTTTTCAATTGATTGAGGTTGGCAACTGGTGGCGGGTTTGTCCAAGGCCACCTTCCTGTCCCGTAGCCCGGAATTGCTACTGCCCCAACTAATACCAGCAAAAACACCAGTACCATAATTTTAGATAATTGATACCGCCGCAGTAGTTTCCGTGCTGAAATCATCTGTTTCATTAATTGCCAGACTTGCTTGGGAAATACTTTTCTACCCCGTTGAGGAGAAGTACCAATAAGCCTAGTATACAAGCAGAATACAAGTCTCCGCCCCATCCGGCGTGCAGCCAAGTAAAAAGCCCCTCTCTCTCGGTTCCGTGAAAGTAAGTTAGCAAAGTGTTGCGGAAAATGTTGGAAGTGATGCTAATGATAGATGTACTAACTAAAAACAAAAGGCTTCTTTTATGGGAACTCCAAACTCCTGTCCAATCCAGCAGCATTAGGCTGACGTAAAGACTGGTAAACAGCATTTTTAAGCCTGCACAGTGAGGAGCAACTTCTACAATGCGATCGTTTACGTAGAGATAAATTGTTTCCACTCTGACGTTGAGACCAACCTTAATTAATATCAAGCCTGATGTTTCAGCAATGAATTGCTGCAACGGCAAGGCGTAGGGTTCTATGAGGTAAGGAATGTGGTTTGGTGAGGCGAGAAATACGAATAAAAGCGGCATCCCCTGCAATTGCAAGCCGGGAATTCCTTTTAAAGATAAGCAAATGCTGACTAGCATTACGGGAAAGGATAAATTTACTAAATCGCTCAAGCGACTCAGATAAAAAAGGGTGGCTAGTACCAGCAAAAAGCCTCCCAAAGGATGCGGTGAGTTGGGCAACCGGCGCCAGCACTTTCGGTTCATCCAAGCAATATAAGCTGCGTAGGGCAAACCAATTAGTCCGTGGCTGAAATATTCGTGTTCGATGCTGATATTTTTGTTGAGCCAGCCGTCGTACCAGTGTAATAGCAGGGGGGCGTACAGCAGCACTAGGAGTACCGCGATACCTTCCCCCAGGAGGTATCGCTTGAAAACAATGCGAATTCGGCGCTGGATGTGCATGGTTTGAGAAGTTTTGAGGTTGCCGCGCTGGATTCGCAACGGTGTGGGGTTTTGAACTGTCAGTTAAAGAATTGTTAATTTCCCACAAAAACGCTTTGAGAACCGCACCTTACTGCTTGAAACACCTGCAGCATAAGTTTTACGAACAGTTAGCAATTCAATGATAGTACGATCGCCCGAACAACTTGCTCGATCTGAGTATTGCTCAATCCGGGATACATTGGCAATGATAAAATTTGTTGGCACAGGGTTTCGGCGCGGGGGAAGTCGCCCCGATTGCCTAAGTTTTGGTAGGCGGGTTGCAGGTGACAAGGTACGGGATAGTGTATACCTGTTTGAATGCCGTTTTGGGCGAGTTTTTCCTGAAGGGTGTTGCGGTCGATCGAGCTTTCCTCAGTAATTTGGATAACATATAGGTGATAAATGTGACCGCTGCTGCTGTGGTTGGCGATCGGTACAATACCTTTGTTTTTCAAGGGTTCTAGTAGAGTATTGTAGTGTTGGGCGGCGTCGGTGCGATCGCAATTCCATTTTTCTAAATAAGGCAATTTAACATTGAGCACGGCCGCTTGCAAATTGTCGAGGCGGCTGTTGGTGCCAATTTCTGTGTGTAAATATTTGCTTTGTGCTCCGTAATTGCGGAGAGTTCGCATTTTTTCTGCGAGCTCTGCATCGTTAGTAATTAACATCCCGCCGTCGCCAAAAGCACCGAGGTTTTTGCTGGGATAAAAGCTGAATGCTGCTGCTTTCCCAATGGAACCCGCGCGGTATCCTTCTCTTTCGGCTAAGTGCGCTTGGGCGGCATCTTCAAATACGATCAAATCGTGGCGCTTCGCAAAATCTAAAAGCTGCCGGGGCGATACCATTTGACCGTAGAGGTGTACGGGGATAATTGCTTTAGTTTTTGAGGTAACTGCTGTTTCGGCTGCTGTAAGGTCAATCAGGGCAGTTTCCGGGTCGCAATCTACAAGAATAGGTATAGCTTTGGCTTCTAGGACGGCGATCGCGGTGGCGATAAAAGTGTTAGCGGGCATGATAATTTCGTCGCCCGGATTAATGCCGCAAGCTTGGAGTCCCAGAGCGATCGCATCAGTTCCGCAAGCCACTCCTACGCCGTATTTTACTCCAGAAGCTGCTGCAAATGCTGTTTCAAATTCCGCGAGTGCTTGACCTAAAATAAAGTCTCCTTTCTGGATAATTTTTCCAATTTCTGCTGCTATTTGCGATTGGATTGGTTGGTGTTGCAAGGAAAAGTTTACAAACGGAACTTTGGGCGGGCGGTTACTCATAAACTATCGAGGCATAATTCTTTATATTAACATTTTAGTGCGGATAGCATTTAAAATATTTTAACCGCAGAGGGCGCAGAGTAAAACAGGGAAAAGGGAGATTTTTTACGGAATAGCTGCGCTTCACGTACTTTTTTGTGAGTAATCAAATAAATGAAACAGGACTTACGCAAAAACCCGGTTTTGTTACGTTATTTGGTCATCCGATATCGAATGTGACAACGATAAACCGGGTTTTTTTGCTCTCTTTCGTAAGTCATGTGAAAGTTTTTCGGTAAGATAGAAACAGATAATTTTGCAGCAAGCAATCGCAATCATGGAATACAAAAAACTCGGCGACAGCGACTTATCAGTATCTGAAATCTGTTTGGGTACGATGACTTACGGCCAGCAGAACACCGTTGTAGAAGCGGCCCAACAGCTCGATTTTGCGATCGATAAAGGCATCAACTTTATCGATACGGCAGAAATGTATCCCGTCCCTGGAAAACCGGAAACTCAGGGTAAAACAGAGGAATATATCGGCGAATGGTTGGCGAAGCAGCAGCGGGATAAAGTCATTATAGCTACTAAAGTTGCGGGGAGAAGCACTCGATTAAAGTGGATTCGGGAAGGGAAAAATCAGATCGATCGCCCAAATGTCGAAAAAGCCCTGAATGACAGCCTGAAGCGCTTGCAAACTGACTACATCGACCTGTATCAGATCCACTGGCCCGATCGCTACGTGCCGCTATTTGGTGCGCCGGATTACGACATCGCCCAAGAGCACGAAACAGTGCCGATTTTGGAACAGTTAGAGGTATTTGCTGACTTAATCAAAGCTGGGAAAATCCGCTATTTGGGTTTGAGTAACGAGACGCCTTGGGGAGTTTGCGAGTTTTGCACCTTGGCGGAAAAACACGGATTGCCGAAAGTTGTTTCGATTCAGAATGCTTTCAGTTTGAGCAATCGGACATTTCACCTAAATTTAGCAGAAACTTGCCGTTTTAAGAATGTGGGATTGATGGCTTACAGTCCTTTGGGGTTTGGGCTGTTAACGGGTAAATACTTGAATGGAATTCCCGAAAATTCTAGGTTGGCTTTATTTGCGGGATTTGGTCAGCGTTACGATAAAACTAATCTGAATGATGCCGTGAAAGCGTATGTTGAGATTGCGGCCAAACATGGGATAAGTCCGGCGCAGATGGCTTTGGCGTATGTGCGATCGCGCTGGTTTGTAACTAGCACAATTATCGGTGCAACCAGTCTCGAACAGTTGGAGGAAAATATCGGTAGTTTGGAGGTGAATTTGGATAAGGAGATCATAGCGGAAATCGATGCGGTGCACGCTAAGTATCCCAATCCGACACCGTAAGTTTATTAGTAGGTTGGGTTGAGCTAACGAACCCTACGTTTCACTTCGCCCAACTTACCGCTTTTTTATATGATGTATGTTGTACCAATAAAAAAATACCAAAGTGGCAGAAATTATAGAACAGGATATAATAGATTCAAGCGTAGAAGTTGGCAGCGGCTGTGAATGGACAGGTAGAGGAACAGAACCCCAATGGAACAATCCTAAATCAACGAAAGCTTACGACCATATTGCTCGTCATCACGGCCCCCAACTTAAACCCCATGAACTTATGGGAAGAGCTGCAAGCACTAAAGATGACCAAGGACAATGGCTAAATTCAGAGGATTGGATAATAGCTGAGCAATTAGTACCTAAATATCGAGGTCAATACATCATTGAGTTTCAGCGTCCTATTGGTAGAGTTTACCATCCCAATCGAACTATAACTGAAAACGTTAGTCGCGCTTTTATTCAAAGGAATATTGATGGAACTCTGAATTGTGGTTATCCTATAGTAGATGGGGTAATTCTACGAAAATTTAATAGGAGTAGGAGTAGCAGCGATGAATAGCAGTCAAAAATTTAATTTTAAATTAGCCGAGCGTTTCTTAGAAAACTACGCAGAGCCTCCTGAAGATCCATTGGGAGAGCTTTCTCATTTTGAAATGGGATGGCGAAGTTTCTGCTTTGAATTCGACCATAAAGTTTTAATAGAAATAGGTGAGGAGAAAATAGAGGTATTTTTAGATTTAGATATTTCCATGATGATAGAGAATAACTTTCCACAGGAAATTGCTAAGCTATCGCAAGGTCAAAAAATATCAATAGATTTTCCTGAGAGTTGGTTCATGATTAGGTTGCTTCCCAGGGACGATCGCATTAGCTGTACTTTGAGGAAGTTTGGAACTTCCTGCTGGGAAAAGCATTTTGATTTCGATCGCACTCAAGTATTAGATGTGCTGAGAGGTTTTCTTGAGGAAGTGATGCAGCTAGCTGTAGATAAAGGTTACATCACGTTGGAAGAGAAGGAGGAATTTATTCGTCCGGCTTTTGCTAGCAGTACGGATGCTGTGGTATTAGGCAAGTAGTTGGTTGGGGTGGTGTTTTCGGCGATCGACCTTGTTTTTATATTTCTGAAACCCTTGCCCTATCTGCCCGCAATCAATTCACTCACGTTTCAATTCTTAATAGAGATTTAGGTTAATTGTGGCATCCATTTTGCCCATAGCCCGGTATACCGCGCTATTCAAGCCTATTAGATTAAAGCGGCATCGGATGTCGGCAAATTGAGGTTGAGTTGGCATCCACTTTACCCATAGCCCCGTATATGCGGTTATTCAAGCGTATTAGATTAAAGTGGCATCGGATGTGGGCAATCGGATGTTTAAATCTCCGTAATAAAGGAAACAAACGGTCTTATTGCTCGCTTGACAATTCAACGAACGAGTGGTAAATTCTTAAAATACAAGCTCAAACAAAACTTCCTCACATTCCCAAGTGTAAGAAAGACAACGCTTTAATGTCTTGTAGTTTTTGCAATAGCAAATCATATCTGATACGGAAAAGGCCCGCCTGAAGTAACGATTCAGACAGAGGCCTTGCTTTAGCTAGCAAACTCACGGTGGTTTGACATCTCAACTTCAGACCACCACAAGTTAACGTAACTTTTGAAATATATGTCCCATAATTATACTCCACAATGCGAGTCGTTGTACACCAACCTTCAGCGGACTAAGAAAACCCTCTCTGTTTTGGCGGAGTCACACCGCGCTTTGGCGGAGTGGAACCGCAGTCTGCTTGAGGAAAACGAAGCAAAGGATGAAACTATCAAAGCTAAGGATAAAACTATCCAATCCTTTGAGCAAAAAGTCCTTGAACAGCAACAAGAAATAGATGACTTGAGGCGCGAACGTGATTGGCAGCCAAATCACTGGGATAACGATGGTTCATCAAACGCAGACTGTCGTGCTCGCGAATATGCAGCAGACAGACTAGGAATCTGATAGAAAGTACGATCGCCCTTCCCATCCAAAAAATAGGACAATGGTAAAGGGCGATCGCACTTCACCTAAATGCTTAATACGATCGCACTTTTTGCTGTTTTTCCTGCAAAAACTCTGCAAAGTCGCAGACTTCAGCAATTCATCAGCCTTTATCTGGGTGCATCTGCGGTTAAAAACTCCCCTCCATTCCCGGACAAAAAGCTTAATGTCCCAATAGCTTATCCCGCAAATGCTTAATCCGATCGCGCAATTTACCCGCCTCCTCAAACTCCAACTTCTTAGCCGCCGCCTTCATCTGCGCTTCCAACCGCCCGATTAACTGAGGAATCTCATCCAAAGATAACTCGTTTACCTGTTCGTAAACCTCCTCCAACTGCTGAGAATTCAGCTTGCGCGACACATCCAAAAATGCCAAAATCGCATTACTCGATCGCTTTTTCGCGATCGGCTGTGGCGTAATCCCGTGCATCTTATTGTACGCTAGCTGAATCCCTCGGCGTCGATCCGTTTCGTCGATCGCCTTAACCATACTATCCGTCAAATTATCCGCGTACAAAATAGCCTGTCCCTGAACGTGCCGCGCCGCCCTTCCAATCGTTTGAATCAACGAACGTCCCGAACGCAAAAACCCTTCTTTATCCGCATCCAAAATTACCACCAGCGAAACTTCCGGCAAATCCAAACCTTCCCGCAGCAAGTTAACACCAATCAATACATCAAACTTACCATCCTGCAAATCTTGGATAATTTCGATGCGTTGAATAGACTGAATTTCCGAGTGCAAATACCGAACTCTAATCGCCCTTTCCTGCAAATATTCGGTTAAATCCTCCGCCATCCGCTTGGTTAAAGTCGTCACCAAAACTCGCTCGTCCCGACTTACTCTCTCCTTAATTTCGCCCAACAAATCGTCAATTTGTCCTTCCGTCGGGCGCACAAAAATTGTCGGATCTACTACTCCGGTAGGTCGAATTACTTGCTCTGCAACTCGCCCTTCAGATATTTCCATTTCCCAATCACCAGGCGTAGCAGAAACAAAGATGCACTGATTCTCTTTTGCCCAGAATTCCTCTGCTTTTAAAGGGCGGTTATCTGCCGCGCTGGGCAAGCGGAAACCGTGTTCGATCAATACTTTTTTCCGCGCTTGGTCGCCGTTGTACATCCCCCGAATTTGCGGCACTGTGACGTGAGATTCATCTATCACCAACATCCAATCTTTCGGAAAATAATCAATCAAACATTCTGGCGGTTCCCCGGCATTTCTTCCGGCTAAATGCCGCGAATAATTTTCTACTCCGTTGCAGTAACCTACCTCGCGCAGCATTTCTAAATCGTAGCGGGTGCGCTGTTCCAACCGCTGAGCTTCTAATAGTTTACCCTCTTTTTCAAATTCGGCCAGTCGGTCTTCTAATTCTAGTTCTATTCCTTGACAAGCTGCCTCTAATTTATCTTCTGCCGTCACAAAGTGGCGGGCTGGATAAATATTTAAAGCGGTTGTACTTTGCAGGATTTTACCTGTTACGGGGTCAACGTAGCGAATGGCATCGATTTCGTCGCCGAAGAATTCGACGCGAATAATTCTATCTTCGTAAGCGGGGCCAATTTCCAAAACATCGCCTTTGACGCGAAATTTGCCTCTGCCTAAATCTATATCGTTGCGGGTGTATTGGACGTTGACTAAATCGCGCAAAACTTGCCGCTGGTTGACTTCCATTCCTACTTGCAAAGGAATAGCAGCTTTCAGGTATTCTGCGGGCATTCCCAAACCGTAGATGCAGCTAATTGAAGCAACTACAATTACGTCGCGGCGTTCAAAGAGCGATCGCGTGGCGGAGTGCCGCAGCATATCTATCTCGTCGTTAATTGCTGCCGTTTTCTCAATGAAAGTATCGGTGACAGCAATGTATGCTTCAGGTTGGTAGTAGTCGTAATAACTGACAAAGTATTCGACTGCATTGTTCGGGAAAAAATTTCGCAGTTCGTTGCACAGTTGAGCTGCCAGGGTTTTGTTGTGTGCTAAGACTAAGGTGGGTCTGCCGACTTTTTCAATGACCGAGGCAATGGAGAAGGTTTTGCCCGTACCTGTGGCACCGAGTAAGGTTTGAAATCGATCGCCCGCTTCGATGCCTTTGACAAGTTGCTCGATCGCTAGCGGTTGGTCGCCTGTGGGCTGGAAGGGCGCTTGCAATTGAAAATATGCTGCCGCAGTTACCATAGGAAAATGTAGCTATTACCCATAAATTTTAACAAAAATGCAGAGATACTGCAATTCGTTCAGAAAATAGTTAGACTTTGTAATATTATTTTAATCATCGGCCGAAATAGAAAGCAGAAAGCCCACAAAAGCAGTTGTCCGAACCCAGCAATCAACAGCAATAAGCGAGGAAAAGAATTATGGATACGAGCAGCACAGGTACAGGCAAAGGCAAAGCGCTCGCCCGCCGCGGCAAAGCAAGTTCCAAAAGCGAAGCGACAGAACCCACGGATGCCAAAGCAACAGGAATTCAACTTTATCGGCCGCAACTCATGCATGACAACCGCCCCGTCGGCCGAGACGATTTTACCATCAGCGAGACCGTCTCGATCTCGGGGAACCGCCCGATCGGCACTAGCACCCTGCACCTCAGCGAAACCTACGGCACTGTAGGCAATCGCCCAGTCGAATCCAGCGACTTTGAAGTGGTTGCTACACTCGGCAATCGCCCGATCGGTTCCAGCGCCATGCAAGTCAGCGAAATGTTCAGTATGTCCGGTGCCCGCCCTATTGGCATCAGCACTCTGCACATTGATGAAGTTTACTCCACAATGGGAGGAAACCGCCCTATTGCCTCAAACGAAATTGACGATAGCTCGGCATTAATGGGCTTCTTAGATTAATTAGTCAGTTGTTAGTTGTTAGTTGTTAGTTATTATCTGCTACCAATAACTAATAACTAATAACAACAGTCAACAGTCAACAGTCAACTAACTACTTCCCCACACCCTGATATTTGCTTAATAAAGCAGCAAAGCGCTTGTAATCTAAAGGTTTCTCCAAATATTCCGCCGCTCCCAATTCCAAACCCTGATTTTTGTCGTCCAAAAAAGTTATCATAATCACCGGAATATCAGCCAAATCCGGATCGCCTTTCAACGCCGACAGCACCGCCCAGCCGTCCATACTCGGCATCATCACGTCCAGAATAATCGCGTCCGGCAACAACTCCTTAGCCAAGAGAAGCCCCCCTTGGCCGCTAGCCGACGATCGCACCCGAAATCCCTCTTTCGACAAGCAGCGGGTCATCAAATCCCGCGCGTCCGGATCGTCGTCAATCACTAGGACAGTAGCAGCATCGGGCAGCTCCAGCGCTGGCGATCGCACTTCTTTTTGCTTCGCTTCTGTCCCCGCTGCAATCGTCTCTAACTCTTGGGAAGACTCGGCCTCCATTTCTTCGATTTCTCGATCGGGCCACGCTTCTTGCTGGCTTTTTACCACAGCCGGCAACCCGATCGTAAAAGTAGAACCGCAACCAAACTCGGTCTCAAGCGTAATGTCCCCGCCCATCATCTGGCAAAACTTCCGGCTAATTGTCAGCCCCAAACCGGTGCCGCCGTATCTGCGGGTAGTAGAATCGTCCGCTTGGGTGAAAGCTCCGAACAGCCTCGACACCTGATCCTCAGTCATGCCAATGCCGGTATCGCTGACTTGAAAAACGATCGAAGGCTTTTGACACCGAGAAGGATCTGGCGAGAGTTCTTCGGAATTGTCGATCGGCAAAACTTCCCCTTTTTCCTTCCAGACATTAATAGTAATTTTGCCTCGATCGGTAAACTTAGCAGCATTGCTCACCAAATTCAACAGCGCTTGCCGCAGCTTCGACGAATCGGAGTAGATCGTGCCAATATTGGGATCGCAATTGACGATCAAAGTGTTGCCATTTTTCCCTAGCAGGGGTTGAACAGTAGTCACAACCTGCTCGATCAAATTCAACACCTCAAAAGTCTCCAAGAAAAGAGTCATCTTTCCTGCTTCAATTTTAGAAATATCCAGAATGTCACTAATAATGCTGAGCAACTGCTTGCCTGCCATATTAATGCTTGCCAAATCCATCACAAACTCTTCTTCGCCGAGTTCCAGAGCCTCTTCTTGCAGCAGCTCGCTGTAGCCGATAATCGCATTCAATGGCGTCCGCAACTCGTGAGTCATATTTGCCAAAAATGTGCTTTTCGCCCGGTTGGCAGCTTCTGCAGCATTCTTAGCGACTTCCAATTCGCCCGATCGTTCCTCTAGCTGCCGCTGCCGCAGTTCCAAACCGTTGAGCAAATTGCTAATTTGCTGAGCCATTGTATTGAGAGTAGAAGATAGCACCCCGATCGCGTCATTAGAAACAACTGGCGATCGAGCCGTCAAATCACCGCTCGCCATTTGTTCAGCAGTTTGCCGCAGCAAGCCGAGATTCCGAATAATTGCCGACACCGACACAAAACCCACTATCCCCGCGATCGAACTCAAAACCAAAGCCCCCAGCAGCCAGTGCTGAGTGCGGCTCACCAAAGCCAGAGTTTGCTGCACCAGCACCGCCATTGCTGCCTCAGGAACCCCCGCCGCCGGAGCTGAGGCAGCCTCTATTGTCAGCAAATAGTTCTTCATCTCCACAGAACCCATCCACCCGACTCCCACCGCCATCCAAGTTATCAGTACCAAGATGACAAACAGCCCGATCAAAGAAGCCCGAGTTCCCAAAGAAATCTGCTTCGGGGCAAGTGCCGCCGCCCAAGGATAGCCCTTGAGAAAAGGATCTGGCTGCACCGGTACGCCCGAATTCCAAATCTCTTCAATTTGACCGTCCAACCTCACCTGACCAATCCGCACTGTTTTCCAGGTATGTTGCGTTTGGGCATCTATTTTTACCTTGCCCGAAGGCGCTGCAAACTCCATATTTTTAGCAGCCGCCCTGACTTTAACCACATTTGTCGAACCAGCTTTTTCTACTGCTTGCTTCCACAGGTAAACGCCGAAATAAGCTGCTTCGATCGGGTCATCCGTGACTCGATTTTCCCCGTATCGGGCTTTATAAGCCTTGACAAATTTACGATTTTCCGGTGTATCCACCGTTTGAAAATAGTTCCAAACCACCAAATGTCCGGCAATATTGGACGGCCCGATCGCCCGCACTTCCTCTTCTGCTACGCTGACCGACATCACCGGCAAATCCTCGGGTTTCACGCCAGCTTCCCGCAACTTTTGGAAAAAAGCCACATTGCTGTCGCCGTTGAGAGTGTTGAGAATAGCATCTGGTTTCACTGCTAAGATATGTGCGATCGCCTCGCCCACTTCCCTAGAACCCAGCGGCAGATACACTTCCCCCGCCAACTCTCCCCCGAGTGCCGCCAGTTGAGCTTTCACAATTAGATTTGCCGTCCAGGGAAAGATATAATCCGAACCCAACAGAAAAATTTTCCGCTTCCCCTGTGCCAGCAAGTAATTCACCCCAGGCACAATCTGTTGGTTAGGAGCAGCACCAGTGTAGAAAATATTCGGACACTGTTCTAGCCCTTCATACTGCACCGGATAGAACAGCAATCCTTTGCCCTGCTCGAAAGCCGGCTGTACAGCTTTGCGGCTCGCCGAAGTCCAACAGCCAAATACCACCGCCACTCGCGCTTCTAGGAGCAATTGCTTAGCTTTTTGAGCAAAAGTCTGCAAATCGCTGGCTCCATCTTCTATCACCACTTCCAATGGGCGTCCGAGTACCCCTCCCGCCGCATTAATTTCCTCAACAGCCAACAGCGTCGCGTCTTTAACAGAAATTTCGCTGATGGACATCGTGCCCGTCAGCGAATGCAAAACGCCTATTTTGATCGGCTCACGAGTCGGGCCGACTGCTTCGAGGGGGTTACTGCTCCTTGCTCCCATAGGGTTTTAGATAATTTTTACTAATAACAGAAATTTTAGTTCCATCCGGCAGGAAGTTAGCCTTGACGCTAACTCTTGTTTAGCAGATTATTTAACCCGATCGCCACACAACTTGCGAATTGCTGTACCTTGTGGATTTTAACGGTCAAACTCTCAGCATAGACTTAAGTCTGCACTAACCAGTCCCCTATTTCTCTCTTCATCTTTTACGGATGTCGAAACAGCCTCATCCAACAACATTTACCACTTAAGGCGCGCGCCGCAGAAAAATTCTCCCCATCTCCCGCCCTCCCCTCTCCCCAACTCATTCAGGGGATAGCCTTGTGAGTCATCAATAATTTCACGCACTCACGTACTCATCCCTTTCCCATATCATTCTTCCGGCAGGTGGAAGTCTCCCTAATTTTTCTTACTGTAAAATTACCAAATACTGTCTATTCCCTATCTATCTTCAGGCAGAGGGAAGGCTTCCAGATTAGCGTTATTATAAACATAAGGTTAATGTAACTAGCCTTGTTAAAAATAAATTTTACCAACAATAGGGTCAAGACAAATGAATATTGAAGAAAACGCGACCCATACTGACACCGCAACTCAAGTAACGCTACCAAAATCCAGGGAAACATTGCTCGGAGAGGAAACAGAAAAATCCCTCACCGATCACAAACAAAAAGATGCTCAAACTATGCACGCTGTGGAACAGTTGAAAGAAGAGCTTCAGCACAAAATAGATGAAGAATGTCCTCACAAGGTAGATTAAAACTCATAGGGATTTTTGTAGGGTGTGGGTAAGATGCGGTCTTGCCCACACTCGCTTTTTGAAGGTACAAAGCAGAATTCAATAAAAACATTATAATTTTAATTTTTTTTCTTAAGCAAAATTGTCTTGGACGCACGGGTAGCCATCGACGAGTTTTTTCACAGAAATACTTCATTGCAGCCAGCAGAAACGGTAAAAACAACTGGTAAATATGAACGTGGCAGTCTGTCCAAGACGGAAAAATAACTTTTTTATCTTCCCTCTTCATTTTTTCTTCATTCTTTCTTCCTAGAGGTAGAGTGCAATGCAGTTCCTAGTTACCTATGATGAGTTTATTAAGTAAAAAATGTCTGATTAGATACAGATAGGGAGAAAACCATGAGCAATGAAGATAGAGCAAAGGCAACTGGCGACAACATCGCAGGCAAAGCTCAAGAAGCCCTAGGCAATGTTACTGGCGACCCGAAGGATAAAGCAGAAGGCAAAGCCAAGCAGGCAAAAGCTGAAGCTGGTCACGCCATCGAAGATGTAAAAGATGAGCTCAAAAAGAAACTAGACTAAGCCTAATACTAATTGAAAGGGTCGAGCAACCTGACCCTTTCAAGTATTCACAATCTTTTCGGAACGGAGGAAAAAAGGTGAGTTTATTGCAGCAGAGTCGCAAAATAATTGCGGGGGTACTCTTGGTATTAATGCTGGTTGTTACTACTGCCTGCGCGCCCAGCGTTTCAGCCCAAAAACCGACTAATGTACCTGTAGCAGTTGGTGGTAGTCAGGGTTATTACGCGCAGCTAGAACGCGGCAATACCGCTGCCGGTCAAGATTTTGGTCAATGGGTAACAAAGACGGCTAAGGGTCTGGTTCAGGATGCTTACGTGCGCGACAACAACAAATTGGGAGTGGTAATTACCTCCCAAGTCCGCCCTACAGAAGTGAAAGATTTGGCCAAATCTTTAGCACAAGGTTTTCACCGCAATTTCCCAAATCAGGATGTAAGTGTTTTGGTTTACGCTCCTGACAAAAAACTGATTTTGACGGCTAAGTACGACCAGCAATCAAATCAAATTGAATACAAGTCTTGACCTGGTTAGCCAGCTTTAATGATAGCCGCGCGACGGTTTAATATTCGGCAGTTTTTTGAATGCGAAGTTTTCTCAATTAGAGACAAAACTGTTGTGTAGATAGGAAGAAATTTACCATGAGTAGCAGCGATAATTACAAGCGTCAAATCATGAGCGATTTGGCCCAGGGAGATCGAGAAACGATGCCGGAGACAACCGGTGAAGAGTACGAAAATTTTGACGATTTTGCTCAGAGAACTTCGCCCGATCAGCGCAAACAATTATTCGGGCGTTCCCTGAATCACGACTCCCTCCCGCCGGCTCAGTTGGAACCGGAATTGCAAAAGGCGATCGCCCAAATTAAGCCAAATGAACTCGACGACGTGGCGCGGGAATTCTTCAAGCATTTGGGCAAGAGAGGATTGGACGATCGCCAATTGGAAAAGCAGCTAGGACTTTCTACCCACCACGCCAGCCGCATGAATGCTGACGATGTTACCAAGCTGGCCTCGTTCACCTATCACAATCATCCGGATATTTTCCGAGAAGTGCTGGCAGAACAGCCGAGTTTGATGAAGTTTTTGGGAAATCCAGTTGTTGCTGGTATTTTGGGAATAGTTGCCGCTAAATGGCTCAACAACCGCAAATAATCTTGGATTGAGACAAGCCTAAAAGCGGATAATACGTGCAGCAAATAAAAGGACGATCACCAGGGCGATCGTCCTTTTATTTTTTATATCTAGTTCTGTAAAATAACCGCGATCGCATTTCTAGTGAGGACTTGAGTCCTCATAAGATTCTGTTGACTGTTGACTGTTGACAAGCGAAAAATTTTACACCTAATTTCCAGCTCCCAGATTCATCTGTGGAGTCAATTTTTAAATCTAAAATCTAAAATCTAAAATCTAAAATCGACTGGCTGTTGGAGGACTCAAGTCCTCATTACAAACCTTTTTGATTGCGGTGGTTCGAGGGAACATAATATTATAATAAATCCCGAAGATTTAAATCTTAATTATTGGGTTTTTAGCTGTTCGGGTGATTAACATCCATTGCCAATTACCGACTACGAATTACCGATTGCCAATGACTAATTATTGGTCACAGCTAAAAATAGCTGCACAGCAGTCAACAGCGGTACACCTGACACTCCGCAAAATTAAATGTAGGATTAAGTGTTGCCGTGAATGAGAAATAAAAGATGAACCTATCCACTATTTGGCGAAAACTCCGCAGCCAGCAAGCCTTCTGCTTTGCTGCACTCCTCGCAGGTTGCCTGGTATTTATCGGTTGTTCCCCCGCACAGTCAGCGGCTGGCAATTCAGTCGATCCCAAGTTGAAAGAGCAAGTCTTGCAGATTATCCGCGAAAACCCGCAAGTAATTTTAGATTCGGTACAAGCGTACCAGCAACAGCAGCAGCAGTCTCTCAAAGCAGCGCAGGAATCATTTTTGCAGGAGATGAAAACTAATCCCAAATCGGCGATCGGGGATGCTCCTAGCACGGGATCAGCTTCGCAGCAGATTGTACTTTTAGAATTCTCTGACTTTCAATGTCCGTTTTGCGCGCGCGCTCACGATACTGTCAAGCAGTTTATGGCAAAACACCAGGACAAAGTTACTTTAGCTTACAAGCATTTTCCCTTGACTTCAATTCACCCTCAAGCGCTGCCAGCAGCTAAAGCAGCTTGGGCTGCCCAACAGCAGGGCAAATTCTGGGAATACTACAGCGCTTTGTTTGAAGGGCAGAAAGAGTTAGGCGAGCCATTTTACGCATCGATCGCCCAAAAGCTCAATCTAAAATTAGATAAATTCAACACCGATCGCAACAGCCCCGCTGCCGAAGCCGCCATTGCCAAAGACGTGCAACTCGCTCAACAACTGGGCATTCAAGGGACTCCCTTCTTTATTATGAACGGTCAAACTTTCTCCGGGGCGGTCGAGCTTTCTGAGATGGAAAGCATTCTCGCTAGTATCTCCAAATAAGTAAGCCCACCTGAATAAACAGAACAGATCCCCGATTTCTTAAAGAAGTCGGGGATCGAATGCGCGATCGACTCGATAGCTATATTTACTGACTAATTTTTACGCTTGGGAACAAATTTGCTCTAGGTGTTGTCTTAGTAAGACTCTAAGCTGCTTATGACTCAAGCATTATATCTTGCCTTTTACAAGCTTTCCCAAACCTAGCTAGTGGATTCAAATGATTATTTGTCAATACTAATTTGAATTCTTTTGGTAAGACGATCGCCGCTTTTAAGCTCCATTTCCCTTGCATCTACGAGGAAAATCGATCATGGAAAAAATTACGCAAATAGTTGTCATTGACCCAACGGTTGAAGATTATCAAAGCCTTGCACCAAGCGCCGAACCAAGGAAAGAGATATTTATACTCGATCGGGCGGGGGATGGAGTCGAGCAAATTACAGAGTTATTAGCTAGCTACAGCGATCTGGACGCTGTTCACATTGTTTCTCACGGCGGGCCTGGAAATTTGCAACTGGGGTCAATTCAGCTAAATTCTGACAACCTAGACGAATATGGCGATCGACTTCAGCAGTGGAAAAAGGCCTTAGCCCCTAACGCCGATATCCTCCTGTACGGTTGCAACGTGGCGGCAGAAATCGCCCCACCTATAACGGGGCGATCGTTTTTGCAACGCCTCAATCAACTCACAGGTGCAGACATCGCCGCTTCCAAAAACCTGACAGGAAGTGCTGCATTAGGCGGTGACTGGGATTTAGAAGTAACAATTGGTTCGATTGAGACACCTTTGGCATTCACCCAAGAGGCGATCGCAGCTTACAGCCACGTTTTAGTTACTTTCTCAGTTACCAACACCAACGACTCCGGTGCAAACTCGCTGCGAGATGCCATTACCCTAGCCAATGCTAGCGCAGGCGCAGATACTATTGACCTGACTGCCATTACTGGCACAATTACCCTCGCGACGACACTACCAACTATTAATGAAAGCGTCACTCTGAACGGCCCAGGTGCAGCTAACTTGACAGTTAGCGGCAACAGCGCAGTGCAGATACTTAACACTACTACCGGCCCTGTTAGCATCTCTAACCTCACCTTTGCTAACGGCACTGGCGGCATTCTTAACGGCTTCGGTGTCACCCTGAACCTCACCAACGTTACCTTCTCAGGCAACACCGCTGGAGGAGGCGGTGCCCTGTTCAATAACGGCGGTACTGTAACAATCACGAGTTCCACTTTTACTGCCAATACAGTCAACGGTTTCGGTGGCGGCGCGATCAGGCAGGGTGGCGGTATTTTAAACATTCTTAACAGCATTTTCACCGAAAACACAGCGACGGCAGCTAGCCAAGGCGGTGGTGCCATCCTGATTGATAGCGGTACAGTAAACATTACTGGCAGCACGTTTAGTGGCAATAGTTCCCAAAATACCGACGGTGGCGGCGCGATTTACCACCGAGGCGGGGGCGAACTGTTAAGCATTGCTGACAGCACTTTCACTAACAATATTTCGGCGGCTGATGGCGGTGCGATCAGAAACGATGCCCAGCCATTAAGTGTCACCAGCAGCACGTTCAATGGCAACCAGGCCGCACAAAACGGCGGCGGCATTGTCAACAGCGGCGCGGCAACCATTACCAACAGTACGTTTTCTGCGAACACGGCAACTAACTTTGGCGCGATCAGAAATGGCGGTACGCTGGATCTCAGAAGTAGCACTCTTACTCTCAATAGTGCCACAAACCAAGGCGGGGGCATCTTCAATACCTTGACGGCAAACGTCCGCAACACCATCATTGCTGGGAATACGGCTCCGTTAAACCCCGATGTAGACGGCACATTTACAAGTGAGGGCAATAACTTAATTGGCAACGGTACTGGTGCTGGCTTCACAAACGGTGTTAATGGCGATCTAGTAGGCACTGCTGGCACTCCCATCAATCCGAATCTAGCACCACTGGCAAATAACGGTGGCCTTACGCAGACGCACGCACTGAATGCAGGTAGCCCCGCGATCGAGGCGGGTAACAGCGCGATCGCACCTGCTACGGATCAGCGTGGCTTAACTCGGCCTTCTGGCATTGCTGTTGACATCGGCGCTTTTGAAGTACAGCAAACCGTCAGCATTGCAGCCCCAACCAATACAGCTATTGAAGGTGGAAGCGCAGGTACTTTTCGCATTAGCCGCACTGGTAGCACATTAGGCAACCTGACAGTTAATCTCGCTATTGATAACAGCAGTACCGCTGTCCCCGCTGATTACAGCCTTGCGGGTGGCAGCGTAGCGGTTGCGGCTTCTAACGTGACGGTGACGATTCCCAACGGACAAGCTTTTGTTGATGTCACCCTCACTGCTGTTGACGATACCATTCCTGAACTGGCAGAACCGCTGCGCCTGAATTTGGCTGCTGGCAATAATTACACGATTGATGCTATCAACACTAACGCTACCGTTACTATTCCTGCGAATGACTCGATTGCTTATGCGATCGCACTCACAAATCCAGCCACAGGTTCCTTAACAGAAGGCAACTCCGGCATTCAACCCGTCACTTTCACCGTCACTCGCAGCGGCGGCACGGGGGTAGCGAGTACAGTAAATTATGCGATCGCTGGTACCGCGAGCAACGGCCCAGACTACAATAATATCAATGCTGCCGGGGCTACTACCGCCACAGGGACGATCGCCTTTGCCGCCAACGAAACAACTAAAACTATTGCTGTGGATGTCTTGGGCGAAACCGCAGTTGAACCTGACGAGACAATTACCGTCACCCTCAGCAACCCAAATTTGACCGCAGCGCCGGAAAGTTCGACTGTCACCACCAGCACCGCCACTGCTACGATCGCCAATGATGATATTCCTAGTATCTCGATCGGTGATGTAGTTGTTACCGAGGGCAATACGGGTACTGCTAGCGCCACCTTTACCGCCTCTCTCTCAGCAGCTTATAGCTTGCCCGTCACCGTCAATTACGCCACGTCAGACGGTACTGCTAACACTGCTGATAGCGATTACACGGCGGCCACAGGCAGCGTCACCTTCAATGCCGGGGACACGACGCCTAAAACCATTACTGTTGCTGTCAACGGCGATTCTAAGTTTGAAACTGACGAAACATTTAACGTCAACCTCAGCACCGCTGTCAATGCGACTATTACTAAAGCGACGGGCATAGGTACGATCGCAAATGACGACTTGGAGTCACCAACTCCGACACCGACTCCACCGACTCCAACTCCGACACCGACGCCGACTCCACCGACGCCGACGCCAACTCCGACGCCAACTCCGACGCCAACTCCGACTCCAACACCAACTCAAAATCCAAATGAAAAAGAAACTGAGAGTCGGAAAGAAGAGGGGGAGGGGGGGCGGGGGGG
>NZ_SRRZ01000104.1 GCF_013179805.1 Microcoleus asticus IPMA8
GGATGCTTTGAGGCTGAAAAGATAATATTTTTAATCTCTAATTCCATTTGATTTGCGTTCTCTCATATCGCTTTTAGTCTAAACTCCAGTAGCTATTAGTGTTACATATTATATTATAATATATTATTATGGTTAACTTTGTCAGTCTACAGTGGAATTACTTAGATGAACGAATTCCTGAAAGCATTTCAGAACATCGCCCAATCTGCGGCTCTCGTCGCGGCGGATGATGATAAATCCTTAGAAATTAAGGAATCTGCTACAACCGTAATTAAGTCTGTCCAGCCTGGGTTTGATGAATTGAGGGAATCAGCCACCAGACTTGAGAAAGTTGTGCAAAAATGCCGAAACGATATCGATCACGCTGAAGACGTTTGGACTTGTAAACTTGGGATTATCCAAGCTTCAAAACAGGAAATATGGCAACAGCTTGGGGAACTGAGCGGCTGTCATGTCAGAATTAATGAACTAGGGCAGCGATGTCAAAATTCGGCGATTGATCAATCTCAAGATTATTGGGATAAAATATTTGATGTCCGCGTGAAACAGAAGTGGTTTATTGATGCAGCCAATAAACAAAAAAAAGGAATTGGCTGGAAAGAAAAAGATTATTGTCTTAAAGATATTCCCCTGGCTGTTAATCTTGTTTGCAGGGAAATAGATCAAATTATTAAGCGGAGCCTGGATCTGGTTTATCAAGACCTTAGCACGATCAACTTAAAAGTGATTACGCAGTGTTTCGGAATTTTAGATAAGCAGACAAAAGCTGTGTGGAATCATCACATGAATTTAAATTTTAGTCAAATAGCAAATAAATTTGAGCAGCCGACAGTTTACTTGCCTGAGAATACCCAATCACTGAGGTCTGCACTTAGTCCGGCTCTGGATAATTTATCCAAATACCGTTTAGGTGATCTTTTCTGGGAAGAGGTTGTAAATTTCAAAAAGCAGGTTTCAACCGCGATCGATAATTTCATTAATTCAATCTTTGATGACAGATTATACCATGTAAGTAGAGCTTTAGTTAAAGCCCTGAGATTTTACAATGAATTTCTCGAAAAGCAAGATAGATATCAGCAAGAAACACCTGCACAACGTCAGGCTGAAAGAGACTGGATTGATTCGCAATGGACAGAAATTCAGAGACTGGAAAAAGGTATTAAAGTAATTCTAAATTCTTCTCCATAATTCCTTAAGCTACTGTCATTGTACTAGAGCGCACTTCTTCATACGCTAAAATAAACTTAGTCACAATTCCATGAAAAAAATGACAACACAACTACTAGAACTAGAGGGAACGTGGGAAGAAATTCTCGCCCAATCAGCCAAATTTGCCGATCGCCGAGTTCGCGTTATTGTTCTTGCTGATGAGGAACCGCTGAAGTCAGCCGAAGACTGTTTTCGTCAAGGAGGGAAGGAAGCAATGACAGGAGACACTGTACCGCTTTCTGAACTGTGGGAAGGTATTGATGCAGCGATCGAGATGATGCAGTCTCTGCCAGAAACTTTGCAGCAGCAAGTAGCCGAATACTTGAAAGAGTATATCGCAGACTTAAAAGATGAGCTTCAATGGGACGAATCTTTCAAGAAAACGCAACCGCAACTTGTGGCTGCTGCCCAACGCGCAAAACAAGAAATTGCTGAAGGAAAGGCACAGGAAATGAGACTCAATGAGTTATGAAATCTGCCACCCTTCCTTCCTTTTGGGAAAAATACAATTCTCTTGACAGTAGAGTAAAAGAGCAAGCTAGAAAAGCTTATCGTTTCTGGCTGGAAAATCCCTTTCATCGATCTTTGCACTTCAAGTGCATCAACCAGGAAGAAAATATCTGGTCTGCAAGAATCACGCGCGGCTATCGAGCAGTGGGGATTTTACAAGGAGATACCGTGACATGGTTTTGGATTGGAAACCACGATGATTATGAACGTTTTTTCTAGTAATCAGGCCGGGGCGGGTTTTCGAGATGGTTGGTTTCAGGCAATTATTGTTAGCGAACCCGCCCCTACATCGCCTGGAATCTTGCCTGTTTCACAAGAGTTAAAAACTTACATCCTTTCTAACACCTTAATCCCCAACAACTCCAAACCCAATTTCAAAGTCCTCGCCGTCAAATCGCACAAAATTAACCGCGAAGTCCGCAACGGTTCCTCAGATTTTAACACCTGACACTGCTCAAAAAATTGATTGTATTTTTGACTCAATTCAAACAAATACTGACAAATTCGATTCGGCAACAAATCGCCCTCAACAGCATTTATCACTTCATTAAATTGCAATAAATGTTTGGCTAAAACCAACTCTGCATCAGACTGCAAGATTACTTTCGCACCAGCATCTAAATTCTCGAAATCAATCTCACCTTTGCGGCGAATTCCCTGCACGCGCGCGTAAGCATACAGCATATAAGGAGCGGTATTTCCTTGCAATGCGAGCATTTTGTCGTAACTAAATACATAGTTGCTGGCGCGGTTTTGACTCAAATCTGCATACTTAACTGCACTCAAACCAACTACGCGACCTACGTTAGCTATAAACTCTTTAGTTTCATGTCTTTCTTCTGTGACTAATCTGTCTTCCAAATCTTTGGTGGCGCGGACAATTGCTTCATCGAGCAAATCTCGCAATCGTACTGTATCGCCAGAACGAGTTTTGGCTCTTTTGCCATCTTCTCCTAATACCAAGCCGAAGGGAACGTGGACAATCTCGACATCTTCGGGAATCCAACCGGCTTTTCTGGCTACTGCAAATACTTGGGCAAAATGGTTGGCTTGTCCTGAATCTGTGACGTAAATTAAGCGCTTTGCATTGTCTTTTTGGATGCGGTAGCGCACTGCTGCTAAATCTGTTGTGGCGTAATTGTAGCCGCCGTCGGTTTTTTGGACGATTAGCGGCAGCGGTTCGCCTTCTTTATTGGTGAAACCGTCTACAAAAACGCATTTCGCGCCGTCACTTTCTACTAGCAAACCTAAGTTGGTTAAATCTTCGACTACTGCGGGCAATAATGGATTGTAAAACGATTCGCCGCGTTCGGTTAATTTGATATCGAGCAAATCGTATATTACTTGAAATTCGCGGCGCGATTGATCGCACAGCAATTTCCAAGCGTGGCGGGTGTCTTCGGCGCCTGCTTGCAGTTTTACTACTTCTTGGCGGGCGGTTTCTTTGAAGGTTTCGTCTGTGTCAAAGCGCTGTTTTGCTTGGCGGTAAAATGCGACTAAATCGCCTAAATCTAGGGCGTCAGCGGTTGTGAGCGCTTCAGGGTGAACTTCGCGCAAATATGCGATCAGCATTCCGAATTGGGTGCCCCAGTCGCCGATGTGGTTGATTCTGAGTACGTCGTGGCCTTGAAATTCGAGGGTACGGGCGATCGCATCTCCGATAATTGTCGATCGCAAATGTCCGACGTGCATTTCTTTGGCTATATTCGGACTGGAAAAGTCGATCGCGATTGTCTGAGGCGTTTTCGCCGATTCAATCCCCAAACGCGAGTCGGCAGCGATCGCACTAATTTGCGCTTCCAAATAAGCCGGTTTCAGCTTCAAATTGATAAAACCTGGCCCGGCGATTTCTGGGGTTTCGCAGATGTCACTAATATCTAGGTTTTCGATAATTGTCGAGGCGATCGCCCGTGGGGGCTTTCCTAACTTTTTCCCCAAACTCATTGCCGCGTTGCACTGAAAGTCCCCAAAGTTGGGATTGCTGGCGGCGGCTAGCATCGGATCTGCACCTGCATAACTTTCGCCGAATGCAGCGGTGAATGCTTTTTCAAATCTTGCTTTTAACTGTTGGGCGATCGAGTTCATGTTTAATATTTTGATTGGATGTTTATTTTAAACTCTAAATTAAGCACTTTTTGCCAATAATACTCTTACTACTTACGTAATTTCCCTCTCTCCCTCTCCTCCTCTACCCCTCTCCCTCTCTCCCCAGTTACTAGGAAATTTTGTAGTTAGCTGTGAGCTGCTGATGCGATCAAAATCACTGGCAGTGGTAACACACAGTACATTTTATCACAGTTGCGATCGCTACACAAATTAAAAAATGTCACATCAAGTCCATGATCTCGATCGCTAAATCATTTTGTTAAATCCCTTACATTAAGGTATGTTAAAATTTTTTCAAGGCTCCCAAAAATCCTACGAAAGGAAGTAGTTATGTTATCTCAACCTATTTTTGGCGATCGTTCTCTGACCCAAGCCTTTTATCAAGCAGTAATCGATCGCTTCTACGACGGTTTCAGTCTCTCCACCCAAGCACTATTACGAGAGTGTACTCTCGGCTTCGCTCCCTGTCCCGAGGGAGTCAAAACCTTTTTCATCATCGCGCCGAGTCTGGATGCAGCAGAGCAACTAATTGAAAAAATGGACAGTATTTTGGAGCGAGTTGCCGAACTCATGGCAGGAGTCGGACAAGTTGCCCTGTGCATACTTCCGGCCGGCAGCGAGGCAGAGCAATCAGTCGATCTGCAAAACTTAGAAAAAGTTCCCCCGGATTGTCTGGCTTGCAAATTCTTTACTATTAGATGTGCCGATGCTGCGGCCGATCGATAAAATTGACAGTTAGCAACCAGCAACTGTACACGGTTCGGCTGAACCTGTGCCTGTGCCGGCGCGGGGTAGATTGTCTGTTAGTTACAGTCCCTGGAATTATCGGGCAAAGAGTGCAGGTAATTAGATCGTTTGCCAGGTTGCACTCGCAATCCTTGGCAAGTGTTAAACAAGCAGGCAAAATATATATATCAAATGCCCGCTTGTCAGTCGCTCAGATTTTTACCTGCAGGATCAAACAGCCGTGCATCTACTTTTTACCTTCCCAATAAAGGCCACCAAAAAGCCGCATTAACTCTTCTGGGTGTCTCGCTTCAAAAGACAGCAGCAGAAATTAGGCGGTATCGCTGGAAAATAGAGTTTTGCGAAATATCTGCTCGTGTTCAGAATAAGCAGAAATATTCTCAAAAATAGATAAGACTTTCGCGTGTTTACTTCAGAAACCTGGTTTCTAGCGCCGCGCTTCCTATTCGCGGTTCGCGGCGAAGTTGACAGAAAATAGGCTGTTTGTGGGCGAGTCACAAGCTATACACAAAGCAAAGCTCAACTCAAAAAAAGATGAGTTTTCCAGCGACACCCTTGGCAGTGCAGAGCGATCGTATCACAGGCTCATAGAATTTGTTAAAAATTTAAGTTGAAAATTTGAATTATTAAATTTTATGCCTAACATTGGCGATAAAATCTAAGATTGAAATTCTCAAATCTGAAATCAAGGCATCATGGTAAAACTGACACCAAATCCCAGCTTTAGTTTAACAATTCGGGTTGCTCTGCCGAACCAGCCGGGAATGCTGGCAAAAGTTACCAGCGCGATCGCATCTGTCGGCGGCAACTTCGGCCAAATTGACTTGATCGAGCAAACCCGCGCCACTACAGTTCGCGATATCACCGTCGATGCTTACAGCATCGAGCACAACGAAGAAATACTCCAAGCAGTGAAAGCGCTGCCTGATATTAAAGTGATCGATGTGTACGATCGCACTTTCAACTTGCACCGCGGCGGAAAAATCAGCGTAGTTAGCAAAATTTCCCTCAAACGCCAGTCTGATTTGGCAATGGCATACACCCCTGGAGTCGGCCGCATCTGCACTGCGATCGCCAATGACCCCGAACAAGTTTACAACCTCACAATCAAACAAAATACTGTTGCCATTGTTACCGACGGTAGCGCAGTTTTGGGACTGGGAAACCTCGGCCCTGCCGCCGCACTGCCAGTCATGGAAGGCAAAGCCATGCTATTTAAAGAATTTGCAGGTATTGACGCCTTTCCTATCTGTTTGAATACCCAAGATACCGAGGAAATTATTCGCACAGTGCAGAATATCGCCCCGGTTTTTGGCGGCGTTAACCTCGAAGATATTTCTTCTCCCCGCTGCTTTGAAATCGAAGCAAGATTGCGGGAAACCTTAGATATTCCAATTTTTCACGACGACCAGCACGGCACTGCGATTGTCAGTTTGGCAGCATTAATTAATGCCTTGAAAATCGTCAAAAAAACCATAGCAGAAGTGTGTATCGTGATTAACGGAGCCGGTGCGGCAGGAGTCGCGATCGCCCGGTTGCTGCGTAAAGCAGGTGCGGAAAACATCATCATGTGCGACTCCAAAGGCGTCCTCTCCCAAGACCGCACGGATATGAACCCAGAAAAACTAGAATTTGCTGTGGCTTCGAGCGGTACTTTGGAAGATGCGATCGCCGGTGCCGATGTATTTTTAGGGGTCAGCGCGCCCGGAGTGCTCACCCGTGCGATGGTGCGTTTGATGGCCGAAAATCCCATTGTTTTTGCAATGGCAAATCCCATTCCCGAAATTCAGCCAGAATTAATTGTGGATGATGGGGTAATCATTGCCACCGGACGCAGTGACTACCCGAATCAAATTAACAATGTTTTGGCATTTCCGGGAATATTTCGAGGTGCTTTGGACTGCAAAGCTGCCACGATTACGCCCAGTATGTATTTGGAAGCAGCTTACGCGATCGCCTCTTTAGTCAGCCCTTCCCAGCTTGACAAAGAGCACATTATACCGTCTGTTTTTGACGAAAGAGTTGCCATTGCTGTCGCCGGTGCAGTACAGTTGGCGGCCAGAGCCGAAGGTATTGCCCGCGATTAATTGAAGGAAGAAGGAAGAAGCAAGAGGGAAGAAGGAAGAAGCAAGAGGGAAGAAGGAAGAAGCAAGAGGGAAGAAGGAAGAAGGAAGAAGGAAGAAGCAAGAGGGAAGAAGCAAGAAGCAAGAGGGAAGAAGGAAGAAGGAAGAACTTTGGAGGGAAGATACTATGTATAAATTAATGGTCTTTGTACCAGTTTTGTACTTCTTCTTTTGTAATTTTTCTGGTTTCTTCTCATTCCCTCTTTCCTCATCCCCATTGATTATTACTCATTTTTGTTTCCCCATCCTGTCTTTTTCCTCAACATCCATCCGTTAAATCCAGTACAGGGATCGTTGCCGAACTACCCTCGAACCTCGAACCTCGAACCTCTTCCTTCTTCCCTCGAACCTCAGCATCCATCCGTTACATCCGTTACATCCGTTATACAATCCGTTGCCGAACTTCCTTCTTCTCTCTTGCTTAATCAAGGATAAAAGTCACAGCAATACACAATATAAAAAGATATAATTAAATAACTCAAGCCCAGCTATGTCAGATGCAAAGCCAGTTAGGAAAAGCCAAGCGCGATCGCTCCCGCCGCCAATTGTTAGAACTCAGCCCGATCGGGTTGGCATTGTGCCGGACGGACGGGACTTTTCTCGACGTAAATCCAGCTTTTGCAAGTATTATCGGCCGCACAGTTGCAGAAACTCTCCACCTCAACTACTGGGAAATTCAGCAAACACAGTGCGCGCGCCCAGAAAAATCTCTAGAATGTCAAGCAAAAAATAGCCACACGCACCTGTGCGAAGCAGCATACAAACATAAAAACAACCATCTCGTACCCGTGCGAGTTTGCGAGCGGGCAATTGAAACAGGGGGAGAGTGCGCGATTTGGCTGACTGCTGAAGAAATTTTTAATCCTGAGCCTGAAAATAGCGAGCCGCTGGAATCAGCGCCCCCGCACAGCAATTCACATCTAGAAAAATTGCTCGCAGAGCAGACTGCCGAACTGGCAAAAACTCAGAAACTACTCGAAGAAAAAATCGCCGAACTGGAACAGACCAAAGAAAAATTGCGTCTCCAAAGTCAAATTATCGACCAAATTCAGGAGTCGGTGATTTCTACAGATATAGACGGCTCGATCGGCATTTGGAATCAAGCCTCCCAAAAGTTATACGGCTATCAAAAAACTGAGGCTATCGGACAGCACATTTCTCTAATTTACTCGCCAGAACAGCACGAATTTTTGTTAGATCAAGTCATCAAACCGCTACAAAAAAAAGGCGAGCCAGAAATAGAAGTTATAACACGCCGTAAATCGGGAGAAAATTTTTACTCGCACCTGATGCTTTCGCTATTGAAAGACAGCACGGGAGAAGTTGTCGGGATGATTTGCTATTTAACAGATCTCAGCGCTCGCAAAGCTTTAGAACAAGAATTAGCACAGAGACAAGCACTATTTGATGCCTTTTTTAAGGAGGCGCCGGCGGGGCTTTGCATTTTGGACTCCCAACTGCGGTACGTGCAAGTTAATCAATTTATAGCAGAAATAAATTGCCTGAGTCCAGCAGAGCACATCGGCAAAACTGTACGCGAAATATTGCCGAATATCGCTCCAATTGTAGAGCCTTTATACGAACAAATTTTGAGAACGAAACAACCCCTAATTAACATCGAGATGAGTTGTGAAAATCCAAGACAACCGGGGTTAGTCCGACACCTGACAGGCTCTTATTTTCCCCTGCTCGACAAAGATGGCGAAGCGATCGGCATCGGTGCAGTCGTAGTTGACATTAGCGATCGCAAACTTGCAGAAGCTGCACTGCAAAAAAGCGAACAGCTTTACCGCACGATGGCAAGCAACTTTCCTAACGGTGCGGTGATGTTGTTCGATCCAGAACTGCGCTACACGCTGGTAGAAGGTACAGAATTAGCAGCAGTGGGGCTTTCTAAAGAGTTGATGGAAGGCAAGACAATCTGGGATGTATTCGAGCCAGATGTTTGCGCTTATCTCGAACCAACTTATCGGGCAGCACTGACAGGAAAAACAGTTGTTACAGAAATTATTTACAGCGATCGCGTCTACCTCGGTTATGCTTTGCCACTCAGAAACGAACGGCAAGAAATCATCGGCGGATTGCTAATGACTCAAAACATTACGGCTCGCCAATTAGCAGAAGAAGCGCTCAGGGAAAGCGAGGAAAAGTACAGGTGCATTGTCGAGACAGCCGACGAAGGAATTTGGATCGTAGATGCGGAGGGTAAAACTACTTTTGTCAACCAAAAAATGGCCGATATGCTCGGCTGCACCCCAGAGGAAATGATCGGGGAGTCGCTATTTGCTTTCATGGATGCAGAAGGTATAGCGATCGCACAAGTCAATCTCGACCGCCGCCGTGAAGGAATTCGCGAACAGCTCGATTTTAAGTTCCGTCGCCGAGACGGCAGCGACTTGTGGGCGATGGTTTCTACTAATTCCTTGGCAGACAAACAGGGACGGTATGTGGGCGCTTTGGCAATGGTTGTCGACATTACCGATCGCAAGCAAACAGAAGCCGCATTGCAGCAGTCGGAAGCCAAATTTCGATCGCTCTACGAATTAACCAGTTTGCCTGTTTTTATGTTATGTGACAATGCCATCACCGATGCCAACACAGCCACCCTAAAACTATTTGGCTGCACTACCCCGCAACAGTTGTACGGCAAAAACCCCGGCCAACTGTCGCCTCCTTTCCAACCTAACGGCAGAGATTCTTTGAGCTTGGTTAACGAAGTGATAGATCTCGCCTTTGAGAGGGGAAACCACCGTTTTGATTGGGTTCACCAGCGCTTAGACGGTACTGATTTTCCCGCAGAAGTCGTGCTGACAATCATCGAGGTTGGAAATGAAAAAATTATCCAAGCAGTTATTCAAGATTTAACGGATCGCAAACTTGCAGAAGAAACTTTAGTGCGATCGGAACAAGCGCTCATACAGCAAGCTCAGCGAGAACTGCTGCTCAATCAAATTGCCAATCAAATCCGCACTTCTTTGGATTTAGACACGATTTTAGAAACCGCCGTTCAAGAAATTCGCAATCTGATGCACCTAGATTGGTGCATCTTCACTTGGTATCGCCCCAACACCAATCCTCCGGTTTGGGACGTAACTTACGAAGCGAAGAATGCAGATTTGCCGAGTATGCTTGGCACTTATCCTGTAGACGACAAATCTCATCTCGCAGTGCGACAAATTTTGCGGCGAGAAATTCTGCGAATTGATGATGTCAGCACTTTTGAAGATGTAGAATTGCGCGAACTTTTCCAGGCTTCAAATTTTAACTCAGTGCTGTCGCTGCCAATTCATACAGCTTCCGGCGATATTGGGGTGATTACCTGCTATCAGGCTATGTCCGTGCGAAATTGGAGCGAATCGGAAGTCGAACTGATGCAAGCGGTGGTCGCTCAAATTGCGATCGCGATCGACCACGCCGAACTGTACACCCAAACCCGCACAGCGGCTCGATTAGCTCAAGCTCAAACTCAACAGCTAGAACAAACTTTGCACGAACTCCAACGCACCCAAACTCAATTAATTCAAAGTGAAAAAATGTCGAGTTTGGGACAGTTAGTAGCAGGCGTCGCCCACGAAATTAACAACCCGGTTAATTTTATCTACGGCAATCTCAGCTACACCAGCGAATACACTCAAAAGTTGCTAAAAATTCTGCAACTTTACCATAAGGAATACCCGCAGCCAACCGCAAGAATTTTAGAGGCAAGAGAAGACTTTGAAATTGATTATCTTGTTGAAGATTTACCCAAAATTTTAGCATCTATGAAAGTCGGAGCCGATCGCATCCGCGACATAGTTTTGAGCCTGCGGACTTTCTCAAGACTTGACGAAGCCGAAATGAAACAAGTTGACATTCACCAAGGTCTTGAAAGCACGCTGCTGATTTTGCAAAACCGCCTGAAAAATAAACCCGATCGCCCGACAATTAATCTGATTAAAGAATACGGTAATTTGCCTTTAGTTGAATGTTATCCCGGTCAGTTAAATCAAGTATTTATGAATTTGTTGAGCAATGCGCTAGACGCATTGGAAATGGAGATGAATAGATCCGATCGCACCGCCAAAAATCTCGCAATTACGGTTCGCACCCAAGTAACCGACAATAACTGCGTTGCGATACGGATAGCTGACAGCGGCTCCGGGATGAGCGAAGATGTGAAAAAGCGCTTGTTTGACCCATTTTTCACTACTAAACCCATTGGCAAAGGAACTGGCTTAGGATTGGCTATTTCGCACTCTATTGTAGTAGAAAAACACGGCGGCAAGCTTTCTTGCAATTCTGTATTGGGAGAAGGTTCGGAATTTGCGATAGAGATTCCTCTGCGGCAGAAAAAAATAAAGTTAGCGGGTAATTTTTAGTAATTATAGCTTTTTTATACCTAGAGATTTTACGTAAACCCGATCGCACCTTTGCGTCTCCACACCAGTGGTCGGTAGATATCCGCTATTTTCGTACAGTTTAACAGCTTCTTTGAGAATGCTAGCAGTTTCAATCCAGATTTCATCAAATCCGCAAGCGATAATTTTACTTTCCAATTCTTTCAGTAAAAATTTCCCCAAACCCTGCCCCCTTGCTGTTGGCAAAATATACATTTTGCGAATTTCCACAGCATTATTCCCGCGCTCAATCGGATAGTAAGCGGCTGTACCCACTATTTGATCCTGCCGTTCAACTACCCAAAATTCGCCACCCTTGGCTTGATAGTGCAGTTCTACATCATAGACATCTCGATCTGCCCCGTGAGGTTCGCATTTTAAACCGTACTCTGCTAAAACATCCCGAATTAAATAGAAAGCCTCAGCGCGATCGCGCGTTTCCCAGGAACGAATTAAAAAATCCAGATGTTGGGTTTTCATTGGTTGCAACTTAATATTTATTTGTTGACTTTAGCAACTGTAAACTTACTAATTTTTTGTGTTTGACAGTTTTTAAATCCAGCTAACTTTTAACTGTGAATCCTCGGTTCAGGATGAAGAATTGCCAGTAACTCGCTCTCTACTAATGATAATTCCTCCAGCCTGTCAACCACAAGAGCGCGATCGAAATAAGTTGTTGCTAAAATCCAATATACCCCGTAATGGCGCGCTTCCGAAGCCATTAAACTGCGGTAAAACTTAGCTAATTCCGCGTCTGGACAGCGATCGCCCAGCAGCCCCAACCGTTCGTGACTGCGCGCTTCTATCAAACCAGAAACCAACAAAGAATCCAAAAGTCTCTCCGGTTCCTGCTTGCGAATTTGACCGGACAAACCAGCACCGTAGGGAGGTGCAGCCAAAGGGCCCAAAGCGATGCTGCGCTGTTCTAAGCGCTGGTTGACTTGCTCGAAATGCTCTAATTCTTCGCGGGCGATCGCCGTTAGCATCCTCACCAATTTTTCTCGGGCTGGGTAGCGAAACATTAAATTTAACGCTACTCCCGCCGCTTTCCGTTCGCAGTGAGAATGGTCTAATAAGATTGTATCTAAATGGGCGATCGCCTGTTCTATCCAAGCTTCCGAAGTCGGCTGTTTTAAAAACTTAATAGTTGGCAGTGTTGAAGTCATACCATTTTAAATTTGAGATTTGAGATGAGGAATGATGTCGTTGACCTTGGCATCGGAACGATAGGCAACCGAGGACACGGTAATGCCGTTTCCTACCCCAAAATAATCCATCTTCCTTGATAAAAAATGTTACCATCGCCAGATTAATTGTAGGGAAACGGCAATGCCGTGTCCGGCGCGGGGACTAGGACACGGCAATGCCGTTTCCCTACTTTTCAAAATTGATTTTACACAAATTTTCAAACACCGCATACATATCTCCAGCAAACTTTTTCGGATTCCACAGCGGCGACACATTGGCTCCATCTTTAGATTTCACCAACTGTGCTTTAATTGCGTTTCTCAATTCAGGATCTTTACCAAATTTTACACCCAAATCCACATACTCCGACCAAGACCAAGCCACACCAGCTTCAATTCCCAAAGCCTGCAAAAACGAATAACCCATTCTCGACAAAAACTGCTCTCCTGTGCGAGTCACCACCGGCAAATTAAACCACAAAGCCTCTAAAGTGTGAGTTCCTCCGTTGTAAGGATAAGAATCTAACAAAACATCGGCCAGCAAATAGATAATTCTGTGTTCTTCCTCAGTAGCAAACCTCGGCAAAAACTTAATTCGGTGCCTGCCGACTCCTTCAGCTTCGCAAGCTTGGTGATACGCACCCTCAAACACGGCAGCATCGCCTAAAGCTTTGTGAATTAAGATACTGTTCGGCACTTCTTTGAGAATCGCAATTTGTGCTTTCACCAACTCGCGATTAAATTTTCTGCCGGGAGCGACGCACAGGTAAACTATTTGATCCAAACCGATCCGATTCGACTTTCTCAATGCAACCGGATCGACTCCATATCTCTGAAAACCTGACACAGCTACAAAGGAATCCGGCATCCTAATTAGCTGCTCGTCATAATATTTTTCTCGGTCTGCTGGGTGCGAGTGCCAGTCTGTAAGAAAGTAATTTTCCGGCGATATGTAAGGGGCATCAAATCCGAGCCAAGAAACACAGACTGGTGCGGGTTTTTGGTATAAAATGTCAGCGTGAACTGGTACGCTGAGAGAATCTAAATCGACTAAAACATCCAATTCATCTTGCTGAATTTGGTCGATAATTTCTGCGGAATTGGCAAGTCCGTTAGGGTAAGTTTTCGGAAAAGTCAGTTTGCCAAAACTTTCAAATTGCTGAGTGCGATCGTCAGGCACAATTCTTTCGGAAGCGTACAAATACAAATTGGGTGTGATGTCGGACAATTCGCGAATGATGTCAGCGCTGCACCAACCTACAGAATGGCGGCTGAAGTGATTGGACAAAAAGCCGATTTTTAACTTGCTGGATGGGGCATTTGGTTTGAAACTGTAATTTGCGGGTTGAGAAAAATTAGGTTTGATACATTTGTCGATATACTTTTGGGCAATTAATCTGTAAAGTTTTGAGTTGGCAGCCAAGTCATCTCGCAAATAAGGCGTGCTGAATAATAAGTTTGCATAAAGCGATTTAATTTCTACCGAACTAGCGGTTTCTAAGTTTTGCTGCAAGTACGACTCTAGTTCTAAAAATCGATCGCCCGCAATTTGATTCAATCCCGACACTTGATAGGTGCTGACGAAGTAAATAGCCGTCATAATTGGATCTGTTTCGGCACACATTTGGCTGTATTTGTGCACGGCTTGCCGCGCGGCCGCTAAATCGCTAGTATCTCTGAGGATGCCGCATAAATGTTGGTGAGCCGAAATAAAATCGGGTTTAATTTCTAGGGCTTTTTGAAGGTTGGGTATTGCGTCTTTAAATTTGCCTTGGTGGCGCAAAACTATGCCAATTTGACAGTATGCTTCGGCTAAATCGGGTTTGAATGCGATCGCCTGCTGCCATGCAGCCACCGCCTCATCTAACTTCCCTTGCCGCGCTAATTTATCTCCTAAATTTAAGTGAAAATCTACCTGAGCCAGATGGGGATTGAGTTCGAGAGCTTTTTGCTCGTATGCTACCGCTGCATCCGGCTGCCCCTGCTGCTTCAGTGTCCCTGCCAAATTCCAGTAAGCAGCAGCCAAATTTGGTTTGAGTTCGATCGCCTTTTCGTAATTGACAATCGCCTCCACCAAATGCCCTTGTTTGTAGAGCATACTGCCCAAATTAGCATAAGCCTCAGCAAAGTCGGGATTCAGGGCGATCGCCTCAGAATAAAACCGCATCGCTTCCTCAATGTAGCCGCTTGCTTGCTGCACATTCCCCATTGTCACGTAAGCCGCCGCCCAATCCGGTTGCAATTCCAGAGCTCGGCGACAAGCAGCGACGGCTGCTGCTAAATTGCCTTGAGAGTAATACATTTCTGCAACTACTGTCAGCGATGCAGCATCTTCAAATTGGGGTGTTTCGGATTGGTTGCGAAAATCGGAATTCATTTGGCGGCCTATCTGTGCTATCAAGTTAAAGGTTGAATCTATATTATTTTGCAGAGTAGCAGTTTTAGCGGAACTACGGGCGATCGTCACAGAGAATTTATGAGCGACAAGCAAGCGACACAGCGCCAACATAACATCAAGTGGAAACCAAACCTCCTGCTGGGGATACTCTTGTTAACCTTAGCAATTCCCTTACCCTTTGCCCAAAAGACTCTCGCACAGCAGCAGACAGCCAGCTTTAGGCAGAAATTATTTCAAACGGCTCTTTATTTCACGCTCTATTTTGAGGGCGGATTCAGCAATCACCCAGCCGATAAGGGCGGCAGAACTTATCGGGGTGTCTTGCAAACGGAATACAACGCTTACCGCTACAGTCGTGGGCTTCCGCCCCTCGACGTGACGCAGATGTCGGAAGCAGAGCTCCTAGAAATTTATAAATATTACTGGGATTCGAGTCTCTCTGGCACGATGCAGCCGGCTTTGGCGATCGTCATGTTTGACACCGCCGTTAATTTCGGTATTAATAACTCAATTACCTTTCTCCAGCAAGCCTTAGGATTGCCGCAAACCGGAATTTTCGATCCGCGCACCAAGGAAGCATTGAAAGCCGCTAACAACAAAAATACCGCGCTGCAAATGATTAACGAACGGATTATTTACCGCTACAAACGGGTGCAAGAAGATCCGACTCAGATGGCTTTTTTCCGGGGTTGGCTGAGCCGAGATTACAGTTTGTGGGGCTACGTGAACAAGCTTAAAAATTAACTGTTAGCTGTTAACTGTTAGCCGTTAACAGTTAATAAGCTGGCGCGAATCTAATTTTTACAATCTTGTTTCTTGAAATTATTGTGGGGTGGGCAGGAGAACCCGCCCGAAATTTCAAATCTCAAGGCAAAACACCTTATCCGGCTCAAATAACCCTTATAGGTTTGTAGTGAGGACTAGATTCATCATAAAACTCAGACGATGCACGTCCTCACTACTCCGATCGATATCTTTTTAAATCCCTAAGCTCCTCTCGGATAAAAATTAGTAAATTCAAATTAACATATTGACAACTTGTCAAGTAACTTAATTTCATAAAAGTCACAATTTTGATTCATAAAAGTCATATTTATCAAGATATATTTCAGCTCTTAAAAAACTTAGTAATTTCCAAGTAAACGGTCTATAACATAAATATAAAAACCCAGTGTCTAGGTGCTGCACAAGTAACTTAAGCCATGAAACTATGACGGTAGAAGAAGCAATAATTTTTTTAGACAATCTGGTATACGAACAAACGGAAAAACACCTGAGTCGGTTGCAACAGTCGATAATTCGAGGCGTTGTAGGGGGTTTGACGTACCAAGAAATTCAGCAAAACGATCCGATCGCCCGCGGGTACACAGTGGGCTACCTGGGGCGGTATGTCGGCTACAACTTGTGGAAAGATCTCACCAAGGTACTGAAGCAAGCAGGAATTATTGGACAAGAAGAAAAAGTAGTCGGAGCAAATCTTTGGGACTGCATCATGAGATCTGTACAAAAAGGCATACAACCCGGTAAACCTACCGATCCGCTATTGGGCAAACTCATGCGGATGCGTTACCGAATCACCGAACATTTGGTGAGTACCGAGTACAGCGATACGTATCTTGCTGAAGATGAAAACTTGCCCGATCGCCCTTTCTGCCTTGTCAAGCGCTTGAAAAGTCAGTCGGAAAGAACCAGCCAGTTATTCGATCGAGAAACGCGGGTTTTATATCGATTGGGCCAACACGAGCGGATACCAGAATTGTTAGCTCGCTTTGAAGAAGATAGATATTTTTATTTAGTCTATCAATTCATCGAAGGGCAACCCTTGTATCAAGAACTAACCGAAGGTCAACCTTGGGAAGAACATCAGGTTATCGCTTTGTTGAAAGATATCTTGGAAGTGCTTGTTTTCGTTCACAAACAAGATGTAATTCACCGCGATGTACACCCTCAAAACTTAATCAGGCGGACATCAGATGGCAAGATTGTATTAATTGACTTTGGGGCCGTTAAAGAAATCAACACTTCACAAAACAGCATCGGTCAAACGAAATCGCGCGGCGGTACTCAGCAAGACTACATCCCCCCCGAACAAGCCATCGGATCGCCGAAATTTTGCAGCGACATCTATGCTGTCGGGATTATCGGGATTCAAGCCTTGACAGGAATGCGCCCGAAACAACTGAGAGTTGATAATTTAGGGAATCTCATCTGGGAGAAAAATGCAACTGTCACTCCGGAGTTTGCTCGCGTTTTAGACCAGATGGTGCTGTACGCTTTCCCCCAGCGTTACCCCTCAGCAACCGAAGCTTTGGAAGCACTTCAAAAGTTGGGAGTTAGTTGACAGTTGTCAGTTGACTGTTGTCAGTTGACTGTTGTCAGTTGTCATCCGTCATTAGTTGACGAACAAAACCCAAAACTATTGTACGCGAGCATCTGTAGGGACACGGCATTGCCGTGTCCTTACCGGGATATGAGACTTTTAATAATTGATATAAGATTGAGGATTCTAGCAATAGTTTTCAAGCTCGTAATCACAAGCAATTTAGTGCATATTGTCAAGTCTTTTAAAGAATAGTTTAGCGTAACTTTTTTGCCGATCGCATTTCCCACACCCGTAGCACCCGGTTTACAATGCGAGTGATCTTGTTGCAGATAGATTCATCCGCTACCATTCTCCCTCCATGTACTGAGTAAAAACACTCGGTCTTGCCGATGAATCGGGCGCCAATTTCCGAGATCGAAGGGACAAGGAACAAGGAACAAGGAATTTTTTTAAAAATTTACCACCCAGAAAAATTATTGAATTCTGCCGAATGCCTTCTACATAAGAGTTTTGAACCTTCGGTTGACTACCTCTCTCAAGTTAGATAAAATTATTCAGATTTTATGCTTAGCAGTTTTAAGAAAATCTTAAGCCGCTTTGTATAGCGGGCAACCATATCACTACAGTGTTTATTGTTACCTTAAATACGTAGAAACCAAATAATTAGAGGGAGCGAGAAATTGGAAGTTTTTGAACGAGCACAACAACTGAAAGCGCCCTCAACCCGAATGGCTGCTGTCCAGTCTTTTTCCAAAAAAGCGAGTATTGCAGTAATGGCGATCGGCTGTACAGTCATTTTGGGTTGGATATTCGATCTGCAACTTTTAAAAAGCATTCTGCCTGGACTCGTGACGATGAAAGCCAATACTGCGGTCTGCTTTATTTTGGGCGGGTTTTCTCTATTCATCCAACAGATCCGGCGCGCCAAATTAACAGCAAGAAAGTATCAAAAAAATCATAAATATTTAATTTTGGGATGTTCATTTTTAATTATATTAATTAGCCTATTAACCTTAGTTCAATATAGCTTTAATTTACACTTAGGCATAGACCAACTGCTATTTAAAGAAAGTTACAGGTTGACAAGCCCCGGAATACCAGGACGCATGGCGCCGAATACTGCTGGTGCTTTTTTATTGCTGGGAACAGCGCTGTTGCTGCTGTCAGAACGTCGGCCTAAATACCTGCGGATTCAAATCTTAAGCTGTTCAGCATTTTTAATTGCATTTATGGGTTTGATAGGCTACATCTACGACAAAGCTTTATTTTACCAAATTGGCCATAATACAGGGATGGCTTTGCACACGTCCGCGGCATTTATGTTGCTGAGCTTCGGCATTTTATTTGCCAGTCCAGAGCGAGGATTGATAGCAGTAATAACGAGCGATCGCGCGGGCGGCATTATGGCTAGGCGCTTGTTGCCCCGGGCAATCATTATCCCACCTTTAGTGGGTTATTTCATCATATCGGGAGAGCGGTTACAAGCCTACACGCCGGAGGTAGGAATATCGCTGTTAAGCGTATTGAACGTAATTATTTTTACAGTTCTGATTTGGCAGAATGCCAAAACTCTTTGCAGCGCAGACCGGAAGCGCTATCGAGCGGAACTGAAACTGAGGAAAGCTAAATTAGACTTAGAAACTCAAGTTGAGAAACGGACTCTCCAACTGCAAATTGCCAACGAACAATTGCAGCAGCAAATTATAGAGAGTCAAACAACTAAGCAGGCACTCCAAAATAACTACAACCTATTGCTGACAGTCATCAACAGTACACCAACAGCCCTATTTGTCAAAGATATTCAGGGCCGTTACATGATGCTAAACGCTGCCGGAGCCAGTATAATTGGCAAGTCTGTAGACGACATTATCGGCAGAGATGACAGCGAGTTATTTTCGGCGGAAATTGCGGGCAATATTAGGAAAACAGATCGCCCAATTATGGCAGCGGGAAAAACGCAAGCGATCGAAGAAGAGCTGCCAGTTAAAGGCAATTTGAGGACATTTCTTTCTACAAAAAGCGCTTACCGAGACGGGCAAGGAAATATCAGCGGTATAGTTAGCATCGCGCGCGATATTACTGAGAGCAAACAAGCCGAAATCGCCAACAGCAGTCTGGCCGCAATTCTGGAAGCAACACCGGATTTTGTAGGTATCTGGGACCTCGAAGGACGCGCCGTTTACATCAACAAAGCAGGCAGAAAAATGGTGGGTATAAACGAAAACGAAGATATATCCAAGCGACAAGTTGCAGAATTCACGGCAGCCTCAGCCCGCAGCGCTTTGAAACAAGCGATCGCCACCGCTGTTTCCGGGGGCGTTTGGAGCGGAGAAACAGCCTTTGTGTCAGCATCGGGACTCGAAATTCCCGTCAGCCAAGTTATCATCTCCCACTCCGCAGCGGGCGGCAAACTCGCATACATTTCGACGATCGCCCGCGACATCAGCGATCGCTTCCAAGCTGAACAAGCGCTGCAACTGTCTCAAGCTCGTTTCGCCGGCATTTTAGAAATTGCCGACGACGCGATTATTTCCGTAGATGCTGACCAAAAAATTATCCTGTTCAACCAAGGTGCAGAACGGATTTTCGGGTGGACGGCTGCTGAGGCGATCGGGCAATCCCTGAGCCTGCTGTTGCCCGAAGCTTTTGCCGCCCCTCACAGCCAACTCGTCAGCAATTTCGGCGGCGGCGTTAAACAAGCCCGAAAAATGGGCAGCCGCAAAGAAATTTTCGCCCGCCGCCGAGACGGTACTGAATTTCCCGCCGAAGCTTCTATTTCCAAACTCGAAGTGGCAGGGGAAATCATATTCACAGCTATTTTGCGCGACGTGACAGCCAGCCGGCAAGCCGAAGAATTTGTGCGTCTGAGCGAGGAAAGATACCGATCGCTGGCAATGGCCACCGCGCAACTGGTATGGACGACAAACGGCCAGGGAAAGCCGATCGCACCGATCGACTGGATGGCATATACAGGTCAAAGTTGGGAGGAAGCTACAGACAACTGGACTTCGGCAATTCACCCAGACGATCGCCCGATCACGGCCCAAGCTTGGAAGCGCGCAGCAGAAACCAAAAGTCTCTACGAAGTCGAGCACCGCTTGCGGGCTGCAGACGGCAGCTACAGACACTTCTGGGTGCGCGGAGTTCCAGTTTTAGCAGAAGACGGCAGCATTCGCGAATGGGTGGGAACTCACACCGACATTAGCGATCGAGTCCAAGTTTTGGAAGCACTCAAGCAGTCCGAGGGACTGTATCGATCGCAAGCAACCGAGCTCGAAAAAGCTGTCCAGGAGTTGCACCAAGCTCAAACTCAACTAATCCAAACCGAAAAAATCTCTTCTCTCGGGCAGCTAGTCGCCGGCGTCGCCCACGAAATTAACAATCCGATTAACTTCATCTACGGCAACATCACCCACGCCAGCGAATACGCCACAGACTTGCTCGGTTTGCTCCACCTTTACCAGGAAAAATACCCCAATCCCGTCCCGGAAATTGTAGAAGCAGCCGAAGATATTGAAATCGATTTTTTAATGGAAGACTTTACAAAGATTTTGGAATCAATGAAAGTAGGAGCCGATCGCATCCGCGACTTAGTTGTATCCTTACGCAACTTTTCCAGACTCGACGAATCGCAGATGAAGCTAGTAGACATTCACGAAGGAATCGAAAGCACTTTGCTAATTTTGCAGCACCGGATCAAAGCTAATCTAGTTCGTCCGGCTATTGAGATTATTAAAGACTACGGCAATTTCCCAAAAGTTGAGTGCTATGTAGGTCAGCTAAATCAAGTATTTATGAATCTTTTAGGAAATGCGATCGACGCCCTCGAAGAGTACAACAATCATGCTTCAAACAAAATCGAAATCTCTTTTCGCCCCAAGACAATTCGGATTAGCACGAGTGCGAATTCAGACACAGTAACAATTCGGATTGCCGACAACGGGATGGGAATCAATCAAGAAGTTATTCACAAGTTATTCGACCCATTTTTTACTACTAAACCAGTCGGCAAAGGCACAGGGTTGGGACTGTCAATCAGCTATCAGATTATAGTTGAAAAACACCGAGGCAATTTGCAGTGTATTTCCGCGCCCGGGGAAGGTGCAGAGTTTGTCATAGAAATTCCCATTTCCCAGAAAGTATCAGCGCTGGCTGCGGAAAACACAAAGGAAATGGTCAATCGATTTTAGATTTTAGATTTTAGATTTTAGATTGAAGCATTGACCCCACGGATAAATTCAGGGGCTTGTTTATAGGATACACGTTTTTTATTTCTCCACGGATGAAGCCGGAGGCTTTCAGTTATTAGTCAGTAGTTAGTAGTCATTAGTCAGCAGTCATTAGTTTCAGGGCTCACCCATCGGGGGGGCTAGAAACCCGGTTTCTAGGAGTTTTGCATTTAGTGACGAGAAATATAGGGAGAAACCGGGTTTCTGAAGTAGTGAGTGCATCCAGGGCTTGCATTTGGAGATCGTAGTCTCAAAACCTGGGTTTTCACAAATCCTGTTACTCTCCGCTTCTCGATCGCCCTAAATCGAAATAATTCTTTACAATAAAAAAGTAACATTCCAATTAACTTTGACAACCTCCCTTGAAAATGCCTGTAAACCAACTTTCTCCCACAACAGCCTCCACCGAAACACAGACACTCGACTTTGACATAGCCATCGTCGGAGGCGGCATAGTCGGGGCCACCTTAGCCAGCGCCTTAAAAGATTCCGGCTTAAAAATCGCCATAATTGAAACCCAACTCCCCGCAGTCGCAGCAGCCAAAAAACAAGCTTATGCAATTACCTTACTATCAGGAATGATTTTAGAAGGTATCGGCGTGTGGCAGCAAATCTTGCCGCAAATTACCACCTTCGAGCAAATTAGCCTCTGCGACGGCGACTATCCCGGTGTCGTCGAATTCCACCGCCCAGACTTGGGAAATACTGGCAAATTGCCCGTACCAAAAACAGCTTTAGGTTATGTTGGCGAACACCGAGTCATGCTGTCAGCTTTGCACGAATGTTTAGCAAAAAACCCGAATTTTAGTTGGGTTTGTCCGGCGGAAGTAGTCGAAGTAAAATATTTAACTAATTGCGCTGAAATAGAAGTCAAACAACACGGCGAAACCAGCACAATTCGCACCAAATTATTAGTCGCCGCCGACGGTTCTCGATCGCGCATCCGCACCGAAGCCAACATCAGCACTCGCGGCTGGAAATACTGGCAATCCTGCGTTGCTATCACTATTAAAGCAGAAAAACCGCACAATGATATCGCTTTTGAGCGCTTTTGGCCGAGCGGCCCGATGGGAGTCTTACCATTACCTGGGAACCGCTGTCAAGTAGTTTGGACAGCACCCCACGCGGAAGCGAAAGCTTTGCAACAAATGGATGAAAAAGAGTTTTTGACTTTGTTGGAACAGCGCACGGGCGGGCTTTTAGGGCGTTTGGAATTGGAGAGCGATCGCTTTTTGTTTCCGGTGCAGTTAATGCAGAGCGATCGCTACGTTTTGCCCAGATTAGCACTAATTGGCGACGCAGCCCACTGCTGCCATCCCGTGGGCGGCCAGGGATTGAATATGGGCATTCGAGACGCAGGGGCGATCGCCCAAATCTTGCAGCAAGCCCACCAAAAAGGCGAAGATATCGGCGACTTGCGAGTATTGAAACGGTATCACAACTGGCGCAAAAAAGAGAATTTAATCGTGTTAGGATTTACCGATTTTCTAGACAGATTATTTTCCAATACTTGGCTGCCAATTGTAGCATTTCGCCGCTTTGGATTGTGGTGTTTGCGGACAATTCCCCCAGTGAGGTTTTTAGCCTTGCGCTTGATGACCGGTTTAATGGGCCGGCCGCCAGAATTAGCGCAAAATTAGAAGAAACCGGGTTTTTTACGATATGTAAATAATCCTCGTAGGGGCGGGTTTTACCAACCATAATCGCCTGAAACAAACAATCTCGAAAACCCGCCCCCACCCAACCAACAATCATCATGATCCAGGTTGATGTGGGTTATTGGTGATGTGGGGGCGGGTTTATCTAGATGGTTGGTAATTGTTAGATATTGTTGGTGAACCCGCCCCTACAAAATATGGTGTTCGTAGGCGCCCCAACTAAAGAAACCGGGTTTTACAGTAACAATGGCTCAATTTTGGTTTGCACCTCCTCAATTACATCTTCAGATACAGACTCAACGAATCGAACACCGCGAACCTTCCAGTCTAGACACTTGATTTGATCTGCAAGGATTACTCCTTGAATTTTCAATCCAGTCGGTAGAGGAACTTCAAAAGGATAGCCTTTTTGTTGCTTTGTAATCGGCATAAATAAAGCTAAGGAGCTTTTCTCATTGTAAGCGCGAGGCGACAGCACAAAAGCAGGTCTAAGTCCTTTTTGTTCGTGTCCCTTAGTTGGGTCAAAGTCTAAATAAACGATATCGCCTCGACTCGGAATGTAGGGATTTGATTGTGTCACCAAACTTCGTTCCCCACAGCAGCTCCACTATCAATCTCATTATGAAGATTCTCTGGGGTAATCGCTTCAACCAACTCCTCAAGTGAATATCGCCGACGAGTTATCGGCTCGATCGTCAGCCTACCATCTATCAACACAAGCTGCACTTGGGAACCTTCAGCTAAGTTAATCTCTTTAGCTAAATGCTGTGGAATCCGAACAGCAAGACTGTTTCCCCATTTGGCGATCGTTGCAACCATAGCCTAATCCTCTAGCTAGTGATATTACTCTGAGGAATTCACCTTTTTTCAGGATGTATATACAGAGTGTCTACAGTATAGCAACTAAGAAAAAGATTGACAAGTTGCAATATTTTGCGATCTCTTAGTCCGCGGAGGCGGACTTCGTTTGTGTAGACGCGGTTGAAACCGCCTCCTTCATAAAGCCACCCGCGCACGATCGCAGAAACCGGGTTTTTTCCCATCTCTTCGCCTGTAACCAAATATTCTCGGAAAAACCAGGTTTCTGGCCACCCATCGAATCATGGTAAAATAAACATCGGTGTTACTGACAACTCCCCACAATGGACGAAACCCTCGCCCAAGCTTATCTGCAATTGATTGAGACACTCCTGAATTGCCCCAACGGTGAGGAACCGCAGATTTTACAGGCTAACTTAGAATTAGTAGATTCGGGGTTTCTGCAATTTTGCGAGGTAGTAGCAGCAGAAAACCTGGCAGAGGAAGGAGAGGAAAATTACGCTAATTTTTTACGGAATTTGGCCAGTCAGCTAGGGCAATTATTGGGGATGAATGATGAGGGAGATAGCGATAACTCTGAAGGTAAAAATCCTCAAGAGTATGCAAATTTTATCCGAGAATTATTGCAAGCAGAAGCAGATAGCAAGCTCAATATTAAATTAATTTATTCCATGCTCGCTCAACGGCAACATCTCCTCAATGACCGTTTTGCCGAGATTTTACAGCAAGTGACCCAGAATTTAATTGTCGAACATCCAGAAGCAATTGAGTCAATTCTCCCCTACATTGCAAATTTGAGTATTGATATTAGTGAATTTCCTCTGGGGAAAAGAGCGAATAATATTGAAATTGCAATTACTGGTTATCAAATAGTTTTAAAGGATTCGGAACCGGGAAGCGAAAATTGGGCAGCGACGCAAAATAATCTTGCAACAGCCTACAGTGAGAGAATCAGGGGAGAGAAAGCTCAGAATATCGAACTGGCGATCGCATCTTACAACAAGGCATTATCCGTCTACACCCGCGATGCTTTTCCTCAAGATTGGGCTATGACGCAAAATAATCTGGCAGCAGCCTACTATTCCAGAATCAGGGGAGAGAAAGCAGAGAATATCGAAGTTGCGATCGCATCTTACACTGCTGCACTATCCGTCTACACCCGCGATGCCTTTCCCGAAAAATGGGCCCTGACGCAACATAATCGGGCAGTTGCCTACCGTAACAGAATCAGGGGAGAGAAAGCTCAGAATATAGAACTGGCGATCGCATCTTACAACAAGGCATTAACCATCTACACCCCCGATGCCTTTCCCGAAAATTGGGCTATGACGCAAAATAATCTGGCAGAAGCCTACTATTCCAGAATCAGGGGAGAGAAAGCAGAGAATATCGAAAATGCGATCGCACTTTATCACAATGCTTTAACTATTAGAACTCGCGAGGCTTTCCCACAAGGACATACAGAGACTTTATCTAATTTAGGTAATCTTTACCGAAGTAACCAGCAATGGCAACTCGCTTATGATACCTATGCCCCAGCGATTGAAACAGTAGAATTTTTACGGGGCGAGATTCAATCTGCGGATGAAAGCAAACAGAAATTAGCTGAAGAATGGAATGAACTTTATCTGGTCATGGTAGAAGTTTGCATCAAACTGCAACGCTACACCGAAGCTGTGGAATATGCCGAACGCAGCAAAGCCCGCAACCTTGTAGAACTCTTGGCCAACCGTGACATCAAACCTAAAGGCAATATCCCCGAAACTGTTCTCAACGAATTATCGCGCCTCGGTCGAGAAATTGAGGCCGAACAGCGACAACTCGACATCGAACAGATAAACCGTAACAGTAATGGTAGCAGAATATTGGGAGAACGCAGCCTCAAAATCGACAGCCTAACCACTAGCCGAGATTCTACTCATCTCACCAAATTGCGTAAACAACTCGATGAATTGATTGCTCATGAAATTACATCTATTGATCCTGATTTTAGCCTAACCCAAAAAGTTAAGCCCATCCTCTACAAAGACATTCAAACTCTGATCGGTGAAAACACCGCTATTCTTGAGTGGTACATCATAGGCGATAAATTTCTAACTTTCATCATCACCCCGCAATCCCCAACACCAATAATCTGGCAATCTTCAACAGCAGACTTTGAAGCCTTAATAAATTGGGAGAACGAGTATCAAAAAGACTACAAAGAGATAAAACCCCAATGGAAGCAAAAACTAGCCTCCCGCCTCCAAAACCTAGCTGAGATTTTGCATCTTGATGAGATTTTAAAGAATATTCCGAAACCGTGCGATCGACTGATTTTAATTCCCCATCGCTTCCTGCATCTTCTCCCCCTTCATGCGTTGCCAATCTCCCACGAAAGCGATTTTGAAAGCCGATGCACCGATGAAATCGATTCTTCTATCACTGTATCCCTGTCCAAATCCGAATCGTGCCTTCTCGACTTATTCCCTGGTGGAGTCAGCTATGCCCCCAGTTGCCAACTGCTGCAACAGGCGAAACAGCGACAACGCCCTAATTTCTCTCACCTATTTGCTATTGCCAATCCTACCAAAGACCGCTACTTACTTGAACTGCAATCCGCTAACATCCGTCACAAATTCAAGTCTAATGATTTCTTGGCAAAAGATGATGCTAATAAGAACGCAATTCTAAAGGCGAAACTCAGCTTTGCAAACTGCGCCCATTTCGGTTGTCATGGCAAGTTCGAGCCTGACTCGCCTTTGGAATCATTCCTGGTATTCGCCAATAAAGAACGTTTGACACTGTTGGCAATCTTTAATCTTGACCTAAATCAATGTCGTCTTGTCACCCTCTCCGCCTGCGAAACTGGATTGACAGAATCCAGAACCAGCGATGAATATATCGGCTTACCTTTCGGATTTCTCTTAGCAGGTAGCCCTAGCATGGTCAGTACCCTTTGGAAAGTGGATGAACTCGCCAGCACTTTGTTACTGATTCGGTTCTATGAAAACCTAGAAACTCTATCAACGGTTACTGCTCTCAATGAGGCACAACAATGGCTGCGGAATCTGACCTCAGAGGGGCTTGAAGCATTATTAAAATGCCTCAAACCGCAAATCGATCAAACATTTAAACTGTTGCCCAAAAAAGAACGCACACGCTTTGTTAATGCTCCTCTGGATGGCGCACTGAACCGCAAGCCGTTTCCTTTTGCTGAACCTCATTACTGGGCTGGCTTCACTGCGATCGGCGTTTAGCAATCCCCTGACAAAAATTGTCCAAATTTTTCGTGCTTATGTAAATAAGTACCAGTGTTAATGGTACTCCTGGATAAACGCCAGCAGTTATTAGCGAACCCAATGCAACAGCAAAACCTTGACTCAATACGTCTTTAAAGGCTTGCGTACAAATATGAGGACGCAATTTATCTGCTGATTTTTCTAACCAGCTAGGCTCATTCGGGTCTTTTGCATCTAGATCGTTGTCTAATTCTCCTGACTTAATTGCTAAGGTTTCGGCTGCATATTCTAAATCGCCTTCACACTCTTCAAGTACATCAAGAGCTATTAGAGCATCGGGATATTCTTGTAATTGGGAGCGATACAGTTCAATTTCTGCTTGGGTAACGGTAGTCATTGGGATAAGGGCGATCAAATAAATGAGTAATTCTTATTTTCTGGAGTTTAGACTAGGCAGCAAGAAAAGACTCAGCAAAGGTGAGTTGAAAATAAATAGACTTCAGATCTGAAAATCTACACTACTAAGG
>NZ_SRRZ01000105.1 GCF_013179805.1 Microcoleus asticus IPMA8
GCTCGTTGAGTAATGGCTTTTTTCCGTGAGGCTATTTCTGCCCATTCTTGTGACTTGACTCGGCCTGAGCTTATTCCCTTCTTTCAGACCTAAATCCTTACAATAGTTTTTTAATAAGTGGGAAACTTCTACAGAGATACCAATGCTTTCTCAGAAAATTTTTGCCTTGAAGCCAAATATCTTCTACAGGGTTTTGTTCAGGTGCATTAGGAGCAAATAATTCACATTTGATCGACCATTCAGATTTTTCTCGCATCTTGATTAACCAGACCCAGATAATCTCGCATTTCTCCATATTTATGATAACTTGCCCCATCCCAAAATATCAAAATTCTCGCTCCTTTATTTAGACTTTGAAGGTATTTTACATACAACACTGTATTTGCTGAATTTCCGGCTCCATATTCTTGCACAAAAAATTGTTTTGTTTGATAATTGAGAGCGCCAAAATATGTTTGCCTTTCTCTCTGATTTGTCATGGGTACTTCTACTCTTATCTGAGTCTTTCCCCAAACATATCCACAGACATCTCCCTAAAGTAGATGACATTCATCGATCATATATACCACAAGTCTTCCAGCTTCTATTTCTTCTCTGTTTTCTTCTAAAATTTTCTCTATTTCTATCTTATGAGCTTCTACCAATTTATCGTTTTTTTTGGGATTGTTTTTTTGAGCTTTCTTCCAGCTAATCTCGGCTTCATCAAATAATTGATAATAACTTTGATGGGATTTGAAACGAACATCATATTTGTCTTCTATGTATTCTCGAAGCTCCTGTAAGCTCAAAAACTCTTGAGCATTTAAATATTTGATAATCTCTGTTCGTTTTGATTGATTTAGATAGGCTTTTGACCCTTGATGTTTCAGTCTTAATCCTTTCACCCCATTCTTAATAAATTTTGCTTTACATTGACTGATAAATGCTGCTGATACATTTAATATTTTTTGAATTTTAGCACCAGGCACACCCTCAATCCACATCATTATAGCTATGGCTCGCTTCTGTTCTCTAGGCTCAGGGTTGCTATCGATAAAATCACTTAATTCTTTGAGATTTTGCTGCTCAGACATATTGTTCTATTTCACGCTATATTCCCCATATAAATATTAACAAAAGACCTAACTATTATAAATTATAAATTTTTACGAATCATTTAGGATTGCTATAATAACCATTGATGCTTTGGGATGTCAGAAAGAAATAGCAGCGCTCATAATTAAGAAGAAAGGAAATTATCTTTTAGCGCTAAAAGGGAATCAAAAACTTCTTCATGAGGACGTAAAAAACTGGTGTGAATTAGCTCGAAAAGAAGAGTTTAGTGGCAGAGAGCATAGCTATTATCAACAAAGAGAAGCCGGGCATCATCGAGTTGAAAAAAGACAAATTTGGACGGTGGCAGTCTCAGAGCTTCCATCTCTTCATAATCAATCATTATGGACTGGATTAAAAACGGTTGTGATGATCGTAAGTGAAAGACGTTTGTGGAATAAAACAACCACAGAAGTTCGCTTTTATTTGAGTAGTTTAGCCAGTAATGCCGAGAAGATTTCTCAAGCAATTCGCAGTCATTGGGGTATAGAAAATAGCTTACATTGGACATTGGATGTTACTTTTTGTGAAGACAAGAGTCGGATTCGTAAAGATAATTCTCCTGAAAACTTTGCTCTTCTACGTCGTTTAGCCATCAATTTACTGAAACAAGAAAAAGGATTTAAAGGAAGTTTAAAAATGAAGCGATATCTGGCGGGAATGGATAATAATTATTTAGTCCAAATCTTAAACTCTGCCAGTTAACGCTCGAAAACTCAAACAGATTTCCGATCTAAATTGATTCAGCTTCGAGAGTTCAGAAGTTCTTAAAGCTCGATTTTTACTGGGTTAATTCCATCGCATTTAAGAGTTTTAAGAATGATGTTTTCAGAAAAAGACTCACGCACAAATATGATTTTCTGCCAACTTAATTTAGATGCGTTTAGCCCGATCACATCATAGAGAGTTATGCGCGTACCTGAAATTGTCAGTCCGCGCTCTGTACGAATAATGATTGGTTGGTTGTTGGATACTGAAACCATACCCATAGCCTCTGAAACAGTCTAGGAAATAATCCGATCGTACCTTACAAATCTCTGATGTCGTGTTTGTAGAAATCTTTGAGCAAATCCACCAGACTCACTCTACACAAAATTAGCCGGATCTTGATCTCGCCGATGCTTCAGCAGAATCGGAGAACCTTGGCCATCACCCACCAAAGCCGCTGTTTCCTCCAACGCTTCCCTCAATCGCTTGGCCGCGTAGATCGACATATCACGGGGCACATTTACCCGATCGCGCAAATACCGCAAAGCCGCATCAGAACCAGCCGGCGGCGTACAAACTTCGCCAGTCATCATCAAAGTTAAAGCACAACGCAAAGCCTCATCGAATAACTTGTCATCAGCAGGATTGACTCGAACGATGTTGCGCTGGTGCTTAATGACGCGATGAAGTGCTTCAGCGCGGGAGGTTTCCGGTTCTGGATACATCACATCCGGGAGCCCAGCCCAAGGCCCATTATCCACGCGGGCTTTATTGAGTAGCATCTGAGGTTCGCCGTTTTCATAACAGCCGCCCATCTGAGGCGGTAAATCGTGGACGTGGGTGTGAAAATCGCTCTGAGTGCCGCGATAGGTAGGGCGGGTTTCCATCGCTGCAAACCAGTCAGCAAAGCGCGGGTTTTCTTCCCGCATCGAGTAGCCTTTGTAGTAGTAAAGACTGGCATTCATCCGTTCGACATAGGGCGTAAAGATGACATCCGCAGTGCCAAATTCATCAAGGAAATAAGGCCCCGGAGTGCTGGCCAGAGCTTTTTCTACGTGGGTGACGACGCTGATAAATTGCTCGCGGTTGTGTTGTTCTGCTTTGGCTGAACTTGCTGGGTAGCACAGCCAGGTGCACCAGGCTCTAAACAGCAGTCGCTCTAACCGCCGCAGGGGTATTACTGCCGGGTTTTCCATGCCCAAACCCAAGGGGCCATAGACTCGTTCGAGGGCGATTAAGATATCATCGCTTTCGGTGATGATGCGGCCATCTAGTTCGATCGCCGGTAGCATTCCCGATGGCACTTTCCGCTTGTACCAACTTTCCTTTTCCCCATAGCAGAACATGGTAACTTTGTCAATACGGTAGGGGATTTGTTTTTCTTCCAGCCACAGCCAGATTTTTTGGCAATAGGGACACCAAGCGTGGTTGTCGCGGTACAGGGTGACTCGCACATCCGATTCGGTTTTGCCGAAGAGGCGCAAGCAGGATTGGGCGTTAGTTGGCCCGTTGACGCGATCGACTTCAAAGTCTGTGAGGGCTTCTAATTCTGTCCAGCTTAGGGGGGTCATGCGATTTTAGATTTTAGATTTTAGATTTTAGAGTGGAGAATTGAAGACAGCGATTTCTTCGCGGTAATAATAGAACTTACGCACCAACTCTATTTGTAGGGTGCGCAGTGCGCACCTTACCCTTACCCATAGCGCATTCAACTATTTTTTGGTCTTAGTCCTGAATAAGATAGTTGGTTCTGAGTTAAAAAAGGCTTTGAGGACTCAAGTCCTCACTACAAACGTAACTAGAATTAAGGCGACATTTGCGGAGACGGTGGCGCGTCTTCAATTTTGGCTAGTGCTGCTTTAATTTGGGGAGTGGCCAGGAAGTTTTGGGTAGCTGCGATCAGGCGATCGCCCCAGAGGTTTTCTTTGAGAAAATTTACAGTGGCATAGCGTTTGTCCAATTTCAGGGCGGCTTCTCCCATTGCTAAACCTTTTTCTTGGTCGCCCTTGGTGTAGAGTGCCACTGCTAGAGCTAGCATTGATTCTGCTGCTTTGTTGTCGATCGCAATCGCCTGTTCCCAGCGTTTGATAGCGCCATCGGCATCTCCCATTTCGTATTTGACTAATCCGATATTATTAATAGCGGGCCACAGGTTTTTTTCTAAAGCAAAAGCTTTTTCGTATTGGGCGATCGCCCGATCGAACCGCTTTAGCTTATAAAAAGCATTGCCTAAATCAAATAATGCACCTGGAGTATCTGGTTTTAATTTCAACCCTGCTTGCAAATATTCGGCTGCTTTCTCGTAGTTCGCTTTCCGAAAGTGAGCTTCACCCAATACAAATTTAATTGAAGCATTTTCTGGCGACAGAGATTGAGCTTGCCCCAAAGCTTCAATGCCTTTGTCAAACTGCTCGACTTGAAGATACAAGCTGCCTAACAAAGTCCAAGTTTGAGCATTCTTGGGGGCTAACTGTGTCGCGAGTTCGGCTCTGGGTACGGCAAGTTCGTACTGCTGGAGTCTGGCTAGCTGGACGGCTTCTTCTGCAAGGCTCAAGGCCGTTTGTTCGAGTTGGGCCGAGTCGATTTGGAGAGTGTAAGGCAGGAGTGCCTGTGCGACAGCAGGCTCGGGCATTGCTCCCAAACCGAGTGCGAGTAGCAGAGATAATAGTAGAGGAATCCGATTAGGCACGCGATCAGCCCCAGCAAAAAATATAAAGGTTTCTCGATCGCCTATAATAACCCATATTTTTGAGTTTTGATATTGCTTTCTGACTCGCAACGCTTCAAGGTTTTCAGTTAAATAGTTCCCAAATTCTGTTTGCACTCAGGAATAATAGTTTTTCTTTACTGGTTTAGAGAGGACTGAAGTCTTCTCTAAAAACCGGGTAAATTCTTCATTTTTAGCAACTTGAGTGAGTTAATAAAGTCTGTTGAATTTTGTCTAATAATTGTGCTGCCGACAAGGAAGAAGGCAAAATCTTGGCAGAGACTTCTTGCAGCAGAAAGTCGATCGCCTCGGATTCCGAATTTACAGCAGACCGATAATCCCAGACTAAAATCGGCAATTTTACTGGCATTTCCCGGAGGTTCGATAGCGCCTGCAGCATAGCGGTTGATTCTGAGGGGGCATCTCGCAAGCACAGCAAAACTAAGTCAACGCTTTGATATTGCAACTGCTGTAAAACTTCTGTCCAGCAGGGAGCGATCGACCCTCGAAATCCTGCTGTTTGGATGTACTGAATCAAAGCTTGAAGGTTGGGAGTAGAAAACTTGGAATTGGAATTAGGAATCTCGGCATTGGTCGATCGATCGCGATTTTCCAATTCTCCCGTCGGGTTCCCCCCAGAAGTTCGGTGCAAATCCGGTAAAGTCGAAATGTCGGCAAATAAAATGCTGGGCTTCCAACTCATGCCAGCAGCTACTTGAATCACTTGCCACAAGGCAGACACCACCAACCCAGTGCCTGAGGTTTCACTGCCATTGGCCAAACAGGGAAATACGGACAATCCTTTGACTTGATTTGCCAGTTGCGTAGTTGCGGGGTCTAAAGTCACCAAGGGGAGAGAGCCCAAATTTCGAGACCGACTTAACTGTTCGATAAAAGCTAAGGGGTTTTGCAGTTGACTCGTACCGTCCAAGACGATCGCGTCGGGCCGCCAAATTCGGGCAACGACTTCTGCTTGGCCGAGGTCGTCTGCTTCTAAAACGCGGCAGTGGGTGGGGTTGAGGAGTAAAGCGGAGCCTTGAGAGGAACTGTTTTGCGGGCTGAGCCACAATACAGTTAAAGAACTCCTCACCTTGGCGGTACTGCCATTACTGTGGCCGATCGAGTCGGCCAGCAGCCGCCGCAAAGCGGGTTCTTCGATCGGCAAGCTCAAAAAGCCTTCGGCTCTGTTGACACTGGCCCGTTCTTTTTCGCCTCTGGTGGCCGTGACAATCGCCGGAATCGATCGGGTATCCGGGTCGCTCTTGAGCAGCGTCAGCACGTCCCAACCGGACAGCAGCGGCAGCAGCGGGTTGAGGAAAATCGCTTCGGGACTGAACCTGCGGGCTTTTTCCAAGGCTTCGGTGCCGGAACGGGCGACTATTACTTGGTAGCCCAAACCTGAGAGGACGTTGGTTAAATCTTCGATATATTTAGGAACTGCTTCGACTATTAATACTAAACGAGAGCGAGAATTGGCGATCGGAATCTGATATTGGGGTTTTAATAATTCTTCCTCGGCGGCTCCAGATGCCGGGACTTCTTCGCTCTTTCCCGGAGGATTTGGCGGCAGTAGCAGGGTAAATTGAGAGCCTTGGTTTTCTGAGGAAATAAACGAAACGTCTCCGCCGTGGAGCCGAGCTAGGCGTTGAGTCAGTACCAGTCCCAGTCCGGTTCCTTGAAAGCGCCTGGTGAGGGGGCTTTCTAGTTGTTGGAATTTCTGAAAGATCAGGTGCTGTTTGTCGGCGGGGATACCGATGCCGGTGTCCCAAACTGTGAATGCGAGCCAGCCTTCCCAAACATTTACTTTCAATCCGATTTTGCCGCCGGCTTCGGTGAATTTTAGGGCGTTGGAAAGGAGGTTGACGAGCATTTGCCGCAGTCGCAGTTCGTCGGCAATTAAGTGGCTCAGTCCCGGTTCTATTTCGAGTGTAAATTCTATTTGGGCGGAGGGTTCGGCGTTTGCTGCGCCGTTTGTTTTGCTCGGCTCCGGAGGGGCTTTTTCTTCTTGCTGTTGCAGTTGTTTTGCTTGTTCAAAGGCTCTTTTGCAGGTAGCTGCTATTTCGATCGGTTCGGGAATTAGTTCGAGCTGCCCGGTTTCCATCCGGGTCAAGTCTAAAATGTCGTTAACTATTGTCATCAAATGCCGCCCGCTTTTATGGATTAGTTTGGCGTAGCGTGTTTGGCGGTCGTTGAGTTCTCCGATCAATTTATCTTTGAGGAGGCTCGACAAACCGAGGACGGCGGTGAGAGGGGTTTTTAGTTCGTGGCTGATGCAGGATAAAAATTCGTCTTTGAGTCGGTTGAGGTGAATTAAATCTGCGTTTTTCGCTGCTAGTTCTTTGGCTACTAAATGTTCTTCGGTGACATCTTGTCCCATTACTAAAATTAGCTTGTCTGAGAGCGGCTGTTTGACAAATTGCCAGATCCGTTCTTGACCTTTTTGTACGGGGCACTCGCAAATGTAGGTGTCTGGTTTGCCGGCAGTGGGGCACCAAGCTGGAGCGGTTAAGGTTGAGGGGGATGCGGCGGCGTACAGGGGCAGCGGGCAACTGGTGGCTGGGGTTGAATCGCGATCGCCCGATCTACTTGCTCCTACTAGGCTCATGCACTCTTGGGTGATGGGATCTACCTGCAGGCTCTTGTATTCGGTTGTTAAATGGCTGGGTTTGTGGGGCGAGTGTTTGCCCAAATTTGCTGCTGGTTCTGGAACTGGTTCCGGGCCTGCTCCCAGCAAAATCCGCCACGCTGCGTTTTGGCTGACTATTTGTGCGGTGGGGGTTTGCAATCTCAGGGGCAGGGGCAGTTTTTCCAACAGTTGGACGAGGGAGTTGAGGTTTTCCGAGGGTTTCAATCCTGCTTCTAGAAAGCGCACTTGAGCGTCTAGGGCCGTGGCGATGGCTTCGGAAATCGGCCTTAATTCGATTTCTTTGACTGCTGTTGGCGGCTCTGTGAGGCTGCCGATCGAGCTGCTGTTGAGTGCGGCGAATTGCAGCAGGCTCAGGCTGTCTAGCATTCCTAAAAATTTACCGCTGGCATCTGTGAGGGCGATCGGGCTGTTTGAGGAGCTGCAGGCGGTTTGGGGGCTTGACCGGGCTGGGGTGTTCAATTCCTCTGTTTGCAGGTACTGCCAGAATTCGCTGACGCTCAGAGCTGCGGGTAATGCCCTGACTGGTTCGATCGCGATGTGGCTTTCTGACAAAGGTTGCTGCCCGTCGTTTGTACGATCGGCCGCGCGGGCCCAAAGGCTGCGCAGGTAAACTAATCCCAGGGGCTGTAGCTGTTCGTTGACTACTGCGACTCGATCGCAGTTACTGGATCTGAAAATTGACTGCAGCGATTCTAGCGCCGCAGTTTGGAGGCACAGCGGCACTGGCTCGATAAAATTTTTGAGACTGGGGCTGGTGGTTGACATAACAAACCTGAGAGTCTGCTATACATAGCAGTAATATTTTTGAGACGTAATGTAGCTGAGGATTTCTGTACCTTATTTGTTTTATATCAGTTTGCTAGTATGCCGGGGATCTGCACCGAAACCTGGGAGTTCGATGCCTGCACCTGATTTGAGGCGGCTAGCAATTATTTTAAGGCTTAAGCTTAATTGCAGAAATCAAGCTCAGGGTGCTTGACACAAAAACAAAGGAGTACAACTCCGATTATTCCTGTGATGCAAGTACATCGCTTATTTTGCGGTTAAGATTGGTTAAAATAAATGTTGAGATGATTGTTAAAATGTTAAGTTTTTTGTAAAGGAGATATCAACTCTGAGCGATCCAGCACTTTCGGGCAACTTAGGTGGTGCACCTACAGCTTTGCTTCCCCAACTGTCTATCGGTATTTTTGTCCGCTCTGAGGAAATCGCAGCCTCCGCGATCGAGCTTTTGAGGGGCGATCGCTATGCTTTAACGCACATTAAGTCGGTCGTGGAGTTTTTGGGGTTCCTTAAGCAGAATTACCACCTTGATTGTTTGATTTTTGAGGTGGATGGGGATCTGCGATCACTTCTGGGCAAGCTGCAAGAACGATCGATCTTTTTGCCTGCGGTAATTTTTTCGCCCCAGCCCGGGGTGGAAGAAATGCCCGAAGCACCATCATATTCACCTGGTTTTGATACCGCAGCCAGTTCCGCCAACAAGAGCCAAGAGGAAAGCTGTGCTTTTTTTTATCACCCTGCTGAGGTGCAACTGGCAATCGCTCGATCGAGCGAAATAGGTTCAGGTATCGATCGGGCGATCGCACAATTCTTGAAACTTTCAACTCCGGTTCCTGTCAATTACCAATCCGCAACGGTCGATGCAACGGCCCAATTAACTGCTCAAAGTTTGCTAAGCCGACAGCAGCGGCGACTTGCGGAAAAATTACGGGAGCGATTAGGATACTTGGGCATCTATTATAAAAGAAATTCCCAGATTTTTTTGCGAAATCTGTCTGGAGCAGATAAGCAAAAGTTTTTGGATCAACTCAAGTCAAGTTATCGCCACATCCTTTTGAATTATTTTTCTCAAGATACTCCGGTCAATAATCAAATAGATGAATTTGTGAATTTGGCTTTTTTTGCTGACGTTCCAGTCACTCAAATTGTTGAAATTCACATGGAATTGATGGACGAGTTTGCTAAACAGCTAAAATTAGAAGGGCGCAACGAGGAAATATTGCTCGATTACCGCTTGACTCTGATTGACGCGATCGCTCATATGTGCGAGATGTACAGACGATCTATTCCGAAAGAGGCATCTCAAGGTAAGAGGTAGAAGGGATTGGGCAGAATTTAATAAAGAAGAAGGTAGAAGAGAGAATTTAACAAAGAAGAAAGGAAAAGACAAACGGCCGCGCGATCGCGAGGCTGAAATTATTATAAAATAACAAAGAACAGCGGATTCAATAGAAATAACAACTATAACTAACATCTGACAACTAATACTCAACATTAAAAAAAGTTCATGAGTTCTCTGAAGAAAACCTACGTTCTGAAGCTGTACGTTGCGGGTAATACTCCCAACTCCGTGCGAGCTTTAAAAACCCTCAAGGACATTTTAGAACAAGAATTTCAAGGAGTCTATGCGCTGAAAGTCATAGACGTTCTCAAAAATCCTCAGCTAGCAGAAGAGGACAAAATATTGGCAACCCCAACGCTGTCAAAAATCCTGCCGCCGCCGGTGCGAAAAATTATTGGCGATTTGTCCGATCGCGAGAAAGTTCTGATAGGATTAGATTTGCTCTATGAAGAACTTCGCGAAGAGGACCTGAATTCATAAGATAATCAGGTGAGAGTCAGTCGATTTTAGATTTGAGACTTCGGCGTGAGACGTTCGGCGAGCGCTCAGTCTAGCCGTCGAGTCGCGCTCAGTCGAACGATTTGAGATTTGAGATTTACTCCACAGATGAATCTGGGAGCTTGAACAAGAGTCTAAAATTTTGATCTCTCCACGACAGGAGTACGTGGCACGGTATCTGTTTTTGGGCGGGGTCATTAGTCAGCAGTCAGCAGTCATTAGTTATTGAGCAAGAGCCAAAACTAAAAGCTGGGTACAAAGACTCATGATCGGCGGTTAATGAGTGACAACTAAAGAATACTGAGAGTTGACAAAAATCGACATGAATGAAATTAGTCAAACGGTTCAACGACAAGGATTGGTAACGGCAGGAGTTGAAAAAATTCGCACGATGATTGAGGGTTTCGATGACATCAGTCACGGCGGAATGCCGGTCGGCAGAACCACCCTAGTCAGCGGCACGTCAGGAACGGGAAAAACTTTATTTGCCGTACAATTTCTCTATAACGGAATTACCCATTTTGACGAAGCTGGAGTGTTCGTAACTTTTGAAGAATCTCCGACAGATATTATTAAAAATGCTTGCAGTTTCGGTTGGGATCTCGCACAGTTAATCGATGAAGGCAAGCTATTTATTTTGGACGCTTCTCCCGATCCTGAAGGTCAAGATATCGTAGGAAATTTTGATTTATCAGCCTTAATCGAGCGAATTCAGTACGCCATTCGCAAGTACAAAGCCAAGCGGGTTTCTATAGATTCGGTGACAGCCGTATTTCAGCAATACGACGCTGCATCTGTAGTGCGCCGAGAAATTTTTCGCTTAGTTGCGCGCCTCAAACAAGTAGGAGCAACTACAGTTATGACTACAGAACGGGTGGAAGAATACGGCCCGGTGGCTCGGTTTGGAGTGGAAGAGTTTGTGTCGGATAATGTGGTGATTGTTCGCAACGTATTGGAAGGAGAACGCCGCCGCCGCACCATCGAAATTTTGAAGTTGCGGGGTACAACTCACATGAAAGGCGAATATCCTTTTACTATGACTAATGACGGAATTAATATTTTCCCATTGGGGGCGATGCGATTAACTCAAAAGTCTTCAAACGTGCGGGTTTCTTCGGGCGATAAAACTCTCGACGAGATGTGCGGTGGCGGTTTCTTCAAAGACTCGATTATTTTGGCTACGGGTGCCACGGGAACCGGCAAAACGCTGTTGGTGAGCAAGTTCTTGCAGAATGCTTGTATGAATGGCAATCGGGCGCTGCTTTTTGCCTATGAAGAGTCGCGGGCTCAGTTGTTCCGCAATGCTTATTCTTGGGGCATTGATTTTGAGGAAATGGAACAGAAAGGACTGCTAAAGCTGCTGTGTACTTACCCGGAATCTGCCGGTTTGGAAGACCACTTGCAGACTATTAAATCAGAAATTGCTGAGTTCAAACCTTCTCGAATTGCTATAGACTCGCTGTCGGCCTTAGCTAGGGGTGTCAGTAATAATGCTTTTAGGCAATTTGTGATCGGAGTGACAGGTTTTGCGAAGCAGGAAGAAATAACTGGCTTTTTTACAAATACAAGCGACCAGTTTATGGGTTCTAATTCGATTACGGACTCCCATATTTCTACGATTACTGACACGATTATTATGCTGCAGTATGTAGAGATTCGAGGAGAAATGTCCCGGGCAATTAATGTCTTTAAGATGCGCGGTTCGTGGCACGACAAAGGGATTCGGGAATACACGATTACTGAAAGAGGGCCACAAATTAAAGATTCGTTCCGCGGTTACGAACGGATTATCAGCGGTTCTCCGACTCGGATTACCATTAATGAGAAGAGTGAGCTATCGCGGATTCTCCAGGGTGTGCAAGGTCAAGAGGATGAGGATATTTGAGAGTTCGCAGTGATTCGTCGTTAAAATGAGGTTGGGTTGAGCTAGGAAACCCAACTTTTTTAATTTGAGGAGTTTGTGAACATTTATAGCAACCGCGACAATATTTGGGAGGTTCTTAATTGCTGAAATATGAGCTTTTCTTGCCTTCTGCATAAGCTCTTTCTGCTATAGCAATCCCACTAAATAGGTTGTGGTAAAAATCTAGGGGTAAGCTGTTGTGCCTCTAAATTGTATATTTAAATGACATCTCAAAAATCATAAAATCCTGTCCCCATCCGATTCTTTAACATAACAGAAAATCTTTCTGACTTAGCAGCTTAGTGCCGAGTCGTACCTATCCCTACTACCCCTAGATTAGGGGAGCCACGAGGGATTGCCTCTACAAAAACATTAGAACTAATTTTATTATCAAAAATCATTATTTACACATCACTACCAGTATTGGTATCTCCCTATATCCCCAAGATGCAATGAATGTTGATACTTTGCTCAACAATGCAGATATTGGCCTAAATCGTGTTAAAGGATCGGGGCGCAATACCTATAGTTTTTAGACAGCAACAATACCTTCGCCCGAATCGAATACCGGCGTTGCTGATTTAGGGTATGACTGGCTCAATATGCAAGTCAGAGAAACCAGTATCCACAAAACTTCGGGATTTTCAAGTTATTTTTTTCATACCCTGATTAAGCAACGCCCGAATACCCTGGTCATTGGCGATCGAACATCGCTTGAATTGTGGGAAAGCGAATGCTTGCTGTATGAGCAACTCAGCTCTATTTGCAAACAAGTAGCCTTGCTGGTGTTTAAGTTATCCTAGGATGGCATTCTCCTGAACTAGGTTGGATTCCTCCCGATTAATTTATTCCCATCGCCGAAGAAACAGGATTGATTTTGCCATTGGGAAAATAAATTTTAGAGCAAGCTTGTTGACAATATCAGCAGGGGCTAAGAGTCGGACTAATTTTTCCTAATATCGCGGTAAATCCGTCGGCACGTCAACTCATCCAACCAACTTTAATCACTAAGAGAGATCGCATTCTTGAGCGCACTGATATTAAGCCGAAATATCTAGAGCTAGAGATTATCAAAACGGCAATGATGCTGAATTTTGACATTACATACAATGTTTTGAGCCTATTATTAGAGCGTAGTATTTGGATTTATGTCGATGATTTGGGGACTGGCTATGCTGATTTTAACTACCAGAAAATTTTTCCGGTGAAATCGCTCAAGATCGATCGCTCATTTGTGCGCGATTTCGCCAGCGCTCGGAGCGATCGCGGAATTGACAAAGCCCTACTTGCAATGGCACATGGCTTAAATCTGAGAACAATAGCCGAAGCAATTCAAACCCCAACGCAATTGCAATAGTTACAGGCGATCGGCTGTGAAATCGGTCAGAGTTATATGTTTAGCCAGCCTGTCAGTGCTGAGGTTGCCACTCAATTAATCTGACATCCTGAATTGTTGTCTATCCCTATTTGGGATCAGCAATCCTTATAAAAGCGCCCAAAAGTCTTATAATCAACTTAATGCTCGTGTCGATCACATGACTCAAGATATTTTTTTACGGAATAATATTAAAGTGTTTGGACAAGGCACCCAGACCGTGATGTTTGCTCATGGATTTGGGTGCGATCAAAATATGTGGCGTTTCATAACACAGGCCTTCGAGAAGGACTACAAAATTATCCTATTTGATTATGTAGGTTCTGGAAATTCTGATATTAGTGCCTACAGTTATGAACGGTACAGCGACCTCTATGGCTATGTTCAGGATGTCCTCGATATCTGTAGAGAATTAGCCTTGACTGATGTGATTTTTGTCGGTCATTCTGTCAGCAGTATGATCGGCATTCTGTCCTCAATTCAAGCTCCTAATTACTTTAATCGCCTGATTCTCCTAGGGCCTTCACCCTGCTACATTAATGATTTACCAAATTATTACGGAGGTTTTGAGCGCAAAGATATTGAGGAGCTCCTCGATATCATGGAGAAAAATTACATTGGTTGGGCAAGCTTTATGGCGCCAATGGTGATGCAGAATCAGGATCGTCCTGAGTTAAGTGAGGAGCTTGAGACAAGTTTTTGCTCCACCGATCCGGTAGTTGCAAGTCGCTTTGCTGAGGTGACTTTTTACTCGGACAATCGCAGTGATTTACCCAAGGTGTCAGTACCTTCACTGATATTGCAATGTGCTGATGACGTGATCGCTCCCACTGAGGTAGGGCATTATGTCCACCACCACCTGCCTAAAAGTACGCTACGGCTGATGACAGCTACGGGACATTGCCCGCACATGAGTCATCCACAAGAAACGATCGAGATGATTAAGGAGTATTTGAGTGTACCTCATACTACCTGATTTGTATGGCAAACATGACCGACCACATAGACGAGCTACTCAACATTTCACCCTGTGGATTCCTCTCGTTTGCTGACGATGGTACGATCGTAATGGTCAACGCCACATTACTGCAATTACTCGGACACGAAACCGATGAACTGCGGGAACGGAAAATAGATTCCATTCTGCCGACCGCCAGCCGGATTTTCTTTCAAACCCATTTCTTCCCCCTGTTGAAGCTCCACGGTAAAGTAGAGGAAATTTACTTCTCATTAAGGTCAAAGCAGGGTAGTGATATACCCATGCTGATCAATGCCGTGCGTCGGAAGAACGGAGAAAACTTCGTCAACGATTGCATTTTGATCTGTATCCGCCAGCGTATCATGTACGAAGGTGAAATTATCAAAGCAAAAAAAGCTGCCGAGGCAGCTATTATCGCCCAAAAGCAAGCGGAAATCGCTCTGCGGAAACAGTACGACAAGGCTATATTACTTCAAGAAATTACTCAACACATCCGTCAATCTCTTGATTTGTGTACAATTTTTGAGATTGCTTCGCAGGAGATTCGCCTGTTTCTTGATGCCGAGCGCGTCGGCATATTTAAGTTCTATCCTGACAGTAAATTTGGATATGGTGAGTTTGTTTCAGAATCCGTAGGCGAAGGATGTAAATTGGTAAGCAGAAATCAATTTAACGACCATTCTTGTGGTGAACTATACCCTAATTTATATCAAAAATTTAGAATGCAGGTAGTAGAAGATATCAATAATATTGACCTTCAACACTGTTACCGAGATATTTGGAAACAATTTCCGGTTCGGGCTAATTTAGTTGCACCGTTGCTCAATGGAAAAGATTTGTGGGGGTTGTTATGTATTCATCAATGTTCTGCTCCTCGGCAATGGGAAGACTTTGAAGTTGACCTTGTTAAACAGATTGCTAATCACTTAGCAATCGCCATTAAACAAGCAGATGTTTTTGAGAAGTTGCAGAACGAATTGGCAGAAAGGCAGCAGGCACAAGCGCGCATGAGAGAAATTAATCAACAACTTGCACTCTCTAACGAAGAACTAGCCCGCGCTACTCACCTCTTACAACAAGTGGTAAATATTGATGGGTTGACTCAAATTGCTAATCGTCGCTGTTTTAATGACCGCTTAGAGCGTGAATGGCAGCGGCTCTACCGGGAACAAAAACCTATTTCTCTTTTGTTGTTTGATGTGGATTATTTCAAACGTTATAATGATTGCTACGGTCATCAAATGGGGGATGATTGTCTGTTCAAACTTGCTCAGACTGTACAAGAGGTGGTGTACCGTCCGGCGGATTTGGTGGCGCGTTACGGCGGGGAAGAATTTGGCATCATTTTGCCCAATACAGATCTTAAAGGAGCGAGTTCGGTGGCCCAACGGATTCACGCTGCTATTCAAGCTTTAAATATTCCTCACAAAACCTCTGATGTGAGCGACTTAGTTACTATTAGTATGGGTATCGCCAACTTGATTCCGATTTCGGAACTATCATCGGCTGACTTGATTGCGATCGCAGATCGTGCACTCTATCGGGCCAAGGAACAGGGGCGCAATCAGTCCGGGATCTGCGACTACAGCGGCGATTCGATTTTTGACACTGACGCTTAAATCACAATAATTGAGACCGAGGACAAAAATTTGTCCCCGGTCTCTCCAAGTCAGTCATTCTATAAATTTAAATGAGCACGGAGGGATTTGAACCCCCGACCCTCAGGACCGGAACCTGATGCTCTATCCACTGAGCTACGTGCCCTTGACTTTTCTGAGTATAACACGTGTTGCGGAAAATGGCGAGTGCCGATCGCAAATTTCCTGGCCTGACTCCAAACCGCTTGACCCATGCGGGTTCAACTCGCCTGCGCGATCGGATATCAGGTACTTCTCGAACCCAGAGACTGCAAATTTTATCTAAAAGGTCACAATAATACGACAATGGGTAAAATAATAGACTTCAATCTAGCAAACATTAGGTTCACATTCGATCGGGGTCGAGCATCTACCACAGCTAAAATAGTCCGCATCAATTCCTCCTAGCTAATCGGCAGTAAATAAATGGTGCTGCTGTTAAGACCGGTTGTGCAAATACGGTTCTAGACTAAGTTCACCAAACCTCTCAATTTTATGGTTTCTAAAATTTTAGACAAATTACCGCTGCGAACTGTTCTCATAGTTCCATTTATACTGCAAATCGTGGGAGCCGTGGGACTCGTAGGATATCTGTCTTTTAGAAACGGACAAAAAGCAGTTAATAACCTTGCCAGTCAGTTAATGAGCGAGGTGAGTTTGCGTGTAGAGCAAAACCTACAAGTTTACCTAAAAACTCCCCATCAAATCAATCAAACCAAGCTGGATGCTGTTAAGCTCGGGTTGTTAAAGATGGAAAACTTATCAGCTTGGGAGAAATATCTTTTGCGGCAAGTACAATTATATCCCTATATCAATTATACCTCCGTTGGCAACGAGAACGGAGATTATAGATCCGGTGAACAACTGTCTAACGGTTCCCGAACGATTAATGTGATAGAGAAATCTACGGGGTTAAATTTTTATTCTTATAATACAGATAAAAACGGCGATCGCACTACAGTTGTTACCGCTGTCAAAAACTTTGATAACCGACAGCATCCTGCGTACAAAAGTGCAGTAAAATCAGGTCAACCAACTTGGAGTTCGGTTTTTGTTTCTTTACTAGAACCGACATTAATTATCAACGCTCTCCAACCAGTATACAGCGAAAAATATCAGCTAGAAGGAGTATTATGTGCTGCCTTGCGTCTCGACCATCTTGGGAGATTTCTCAACAGTCTCAAAGTTGGCAAATCCGGTCAAACATTTATTATCGATCGCCAGGGTACTTTGTTAGCAACTTCCACCACCGAAAAACCCTTTCGCACCAAAGATAATCAAAAACAATTGTTTAAAGTGGAAGAAAGCAGCAACCCTTTTACTCAAGCGACAGCTAAATATTTGACTGCACAGTTTCACAAATTAAACCAAATTAAAAAGTCAGAGTTATTAGAATTTGAAATAGATGGCAAGCGACAACTTTTAAAAGTCCTACCGTTCCAAGACGGCAAAGGTTTAGACTGGCTGATTGTAGTAGTTGTTCCCGAAGCAGATTTCACCAAAGAAATCGATACCAATACCCGCACAGCGGTTTTGCTTTGTTTTGCAGCTTTAGGAGTAGCTGTGGCGATCGGCATTCTGACTTCTCGGTGGGTGACAAATCCTATTTTGAGCTTAAATACAGCAGCCAAAAATATTGCTAAAGGTGAATGGAACCAAACAGTAGAAAGCGAACGATCCGACGAATTAGGGGAATTAGCCAAGTCATTTAACAGGATGGCTCAACAACTGCAACAATCTTTTGAAACTTTAGAACACCGAGTGCATGAGCGGACGGCGGAATTGGCTGTAGCTAAAGACAAAGCGGAAGTAGCAAATCAAGCTAAAAGCACTTTCCTTGCTAACATGAGCCACGAATTGCGATCGCCTCTCAATGCAATTCTCGGCTTTTCCCAACTGATGACTCGCAGCCAAACTCTATCTCCAGAACATCAAGAAAATATTAGCATAATTAGCAGCAGCGGAGAACACCTACTCACCCTGATTAATAACGTACTAGATTTATCTAAAATTGAATCGGGGCGCACTACCCTCAATCAAAAAAAAATCGACCTCTATCGCCTTCTCAACGACTTGGAAGATATGTTTCAACTCAAAGCAGATGACAAGCATTTGCAGTTAGTTTTTGAGCGCAGTCCAGAGGTGCCGCAATACGTAGAAACTGACGATTTAAAGTTGCGGCAAATCTTAATTAATCTGCTCAATAACTCTCTTAAATTTACCGAGGAGGGCGGTGTATCAGTCAGAGTTAGCAAGCAGTCATCAGGCAGAAATCAGAATAGAGAAGAGAAAAATCTTTATCTCTCAGTATCATTAAAAAATAATAGAGAAGTTTCCGCCAGGAATAATCTGGAAGTCTCCCACTTAAATCAATCTAAAAACGCAATTTTTACAACCCAACGTGACGAAGCAGAAGCTGCCTCTTCCTTTTTCCTCCATTTTGAAGTCGAAGATACTGGCCCCGGTATTGCCACCAATGAATTAGACAATCTTTTTGAAGCTTTCGTGCAAACCAAGACAGGCAAAGATTCGCAAGAAGGTACAGGCTTGGGATTGCCAATTAGCCGCAAATTTGTCGAATTAATGGGCGGCGAAATGAGTGTCTGTTCTGCTGTTGGCAAGGGAACTAATTTTAAGTTTGACATTCAAGTTATTGCGGTCGATGCGGCTGATATTGAAAGCAGAAAACCGACCCGCAATGTTATTGCCCTGGAACCAAACCAACACACATATCGAATTTTGATAGTAGACGATAAACCGCTCAACCGCCAACTGTTAATTAAAATCCTTCATCCTCTGGGTTTTGAACTCAAAGAAGCTACTAACGGTCAAGAAGCTATTGAGGTTTGGGACAGTTGGGAACCGCATTTAATTTGGATGGACATGAGAATGCCGGTGATGGACGGCTACGAAGCGACGCAATACATTAAAACCACTATTAAAGGTCAAGCTACGGCGATAATTGCACTGACTGCGAGCGTTTTGGAGGAAGAACGGGCAGTTATTTTATCTGCGGGCTGCGATGCTTTTATGCGGAAACCTTTCCGGGAAGCGGATATTTTTGATGCTATGCACAAACATATCGGAGTGCGCTATCTTTATGAAGATCCGGGTCAAGCTAGTTTATTGGCTATCAAAGAGGGCGATCGCGCAATGACTGCGGCTGATTTCGTGAAATTGCCTGACTCGCTGGTAGCTGATTTAAAGCTGGCGATACTGAATGCTGATATGGATTTAATTGATAGCTCTATCGAGCAAATTCGATTAAAGGATGCTGTAACGGCTGGTGCGATCGCGAATTGTATAGAAAATTTCGAGTACGACAAAGTTTTAAAGTTAATCTCTCAAAGAATATCAAATGAATAACGACCTTCTCAGCACCGATCGCGGTAATATTTTAGTAGTTGACGACACCCCAGCTAATTTGCGCCTCCTAGCCGGAATTTTGAATGGCAAGGGCTATAAAGTCCGCCCCGTACCTAGCGGTGAGTTAGCGCTTTCGGCGGCAAAAGGTATGCCTCCCGATTTGATTTTGCTGGATATTATGATGCCCGAAATGAATGGGTACGAAGTTTGCGAAAAAATCAAAGCTGATGAACGCACTCGCGACATTCCGGTGATTTTTATTAGCGCGATTAATGACGTACTAGATAAAGTCAAAGCCTTTGCTGTGGGCGGGATAGATTATATTACCAAGCCCTTTCACGTGGAAGAGGTTCTAGTTAGGGTAGAAACCCATTTAGCAATCTGCCAGTTGCAAAAAAAGCTCCAACAGAAAAACGATGAACTGACTGTTACTTTAGACCAACTGCAAGCTACTCAAAGTCAATTAGTGCAATCGGAAAAAATGGCTGCCTTAGGGCAATTAATTGCGGGCATTGCTCATGAAATTAATACGCCACTGGGGGCGATTCGATCGTCTATTGGAAATATTACCAGCTTTTTGGATAACAATCTCGAAAGTTTGCCAGTTTTTTTCAAAGAACTGTCAACCGAACGCCAGCAGGATTTCGTGAGTTTGATGTACAGTTCCAGCCAACAAACTTACTCTTTATCTACGCGAGAAAAACGGGGATTGAAAAAAGACCTGAAGCAGCAATTAGAGTCGGAAGGGATTGACAATGCTGACAGCATTGCTAGCATTTTAGTCAATATCGGATTGCATGGAAATTTGCAAGAATTCTTGCCTTTGCTTAAAGATCCTGACAGCGAAAACATTATAAAAACAGCCTATGACTTTGCTAGCATTCACAGAAGCGCCCGAACCATCGCTACCGCTACTGAACGCGCTGCAAAAGTCGTCTTTGCCCTAAAAAATTATTCGCGTTACGATGTAAATGGGGAAAAAATACAGGTGAATATTACCGAGGGAATTGAAACTGTATTAACTCTTTATCAGAACCAGATAAAGCAGGGTGTAGAAGTCGTCCGAAACTATCAAGATCAATTGCCTGCGGTACTGTGTTATCCCGACGAACTCAACCAAGTTTGGACAAATTTAATTCACAATGCCTTACAAGCGATGGACAATCAAGGAACTTTAACACTTGACGTGGTAGAGCAAGATACCAATATCCTGGTAAAAATTACTGACAGCGGTAAGGGGATTCAACCGGAGATTTTCATGAAAATTTTTGAGCCGTTTTTTACTACCAAACCTGCGGGAGAAGGCAGCGGGTTGGGATTGGATATTGTCAAAAAAATAATTGAAAAACATCAGGGTAGAGTTGATGTGGAGTCCGTGCCCGGTAAAACAGCATTTACAGTCTCTTTGCCGATTAATTTAACAGAGTAGGTAAAGCGCCGCAGACTGAAGTCTGGGGCTAAAAATTTGCAGTCTTACGGCGCGGGATGTAGAATTTGGAAAACGGTGTGCTTACCCATCGGGGTTGACTCTGCCACACTAAAGAAGGAAACTAGCGATGTCTAAACCAGCAATTTTGTGCGTTGACGATGAAGTAGGGGTATTGGAAAGTCTAGAAATTGAACTGCAACAGGCATTTAACGGTAAATATATTTGCGAATTTGCTGAAAGTGCTGCCGAAGCCCTAGAGATTATTGAAGAGCTATGTGAAGCTGATGTTAACATTCTAGTGATTGTCTCTGATTGGTTGATGCCCGGAATGAAAGGAGATGAACTGCTGATTATAATTCATCAAAAATATCCGCAAATTGTGAAAGTGATGCTGACGGGACAAGCAGACAAACAAGCAATCGAACGAACAAAAAATCAAGCAAATCTTCATGCTTTTATACAAAAACCTTGGGAAAATCAAGAATTAATTGAAGCGATTAATTCTGGTCTAGCAAATTTATGAAAAAACCTGTCATTATTTGTGTTGATGATGAGCAGACTATACTCGATAGTCTGGAAATAGACCTGCTAAAAGCCTTTGAAGATAAATATTTAATTGAAACCGCCCAAAGTGGCGAAGAAGCTTTAGAGTTGCTGTCAGAACTTTTAGCAGAACAGTATGAAGTTCCTTTGGTTATTTCGGATCATATCATGCCTAATATGAAAGGAGACGAACTATTAAGGAGCGTTCATGCTATTTCGCCAAATTGTCTCAAGATTATGCTGACTGGTCAGGCAGATTTGGAGGCGGTAGCCAATGCTATTAACTATGCTAAATTGTACCGATACATACCTAAACCTTGGCAATGTGATGACTTAAAATTAACTGTTACTGAGGCAATATATAGATATTTTCAAGATAAACAATTAGCTGAAAAACAAAGAGAACTCCAGGAAATGAATCAGGAGTTGGTAAAATTAAACCGCAAGCAGGCAATGCTGATTGCCAAACTCCATGAAAACGAAAGTCGCTTGACGCAATATTTAGAAGCTATCCCTTTGGGCGTGTGTGTACTTGATGCAAACGGGCAATCTTTCTACGCTAATCAGAAGGCGCGGGATGTATTTGGCAAAGGCACTGTGCCGCATATTAATTCAGAGCAAAAAGCAGCAATTTATCAATTCTATAAAGCCGGAACTAATCAGAGATGCCCCGTGGAAGACTTGCCAATTATGCGGGCACTTCGGGGCGAAAATGTGCGGACTGAGAGTGTAGAAATTCGTACAGCTAATAAGATTATTCCTGTAGAGAGTTGGGCGACTCCAATTTATGATTCTACAGGCGACATTTCCTATGCGATTATTGCTTTTAGTGACATAACTGAACGCAAGGAAGCTGAAGCGGCGCTAATTCAAGCTGAAGAGAAGTATCGCGGGATATTTGAAAATGCTCTAGAAGGTATTTTTCAAACGACGCCAGAGGGACTTTTTATTAGTGCGAATCCTGCTCTTGCGGAAATTTACGGCTATGATTCCGCGTCAGAATTGATAGAAAGTATTAATGATATTCAGCAGCAATTGTACGTGGAACCAAACCGCCGTCAAGAGTTTCTGGCGCTGATGAAACAGCACGGTACTCTGTGTGAGTTTGAGTCTCAGGTTTACTGTCGAGATGGCAGCATTATCTGGATTTCTGAATATGCGCGCACAGTTTGTGATGCTAACGGTGAAGTGCTTTACTATCAGGGTTTTGCTAAGGATATTAGTTTGCAAAGACAGGTGGAAGTGGAAAGAATTAAGTTTACTAATGATTTAGAAAAAGCTTTGGCAGCCGAAGAAAAGTTAAACGAGGCGCTGTCAGAAAGCGAAAGCCGATTGACTCAATTCCTGGAAGCGATGCCGGTCGGAATATTTGTTGTGGATGGTAAGGGTAAACCTTTTTATATGAATTCTTGGGGCGAAAGGATACTAGCCCAAGGTTTAATTTCTGATGTGGTTACTGAGCAATTTCCAGAAGCTTATCATTTTTACGACGCTGGAACTAATCAATTGTATCCGAGGGATCGCCAACCGATTATTCGGGCGTTGCGGGGAGAATTTGTGCGTATGGACGATCTAGAAATTCATGGGTCGGATCGGAGTGTGCCGATCGAGGTTTGGGCGACTCCAATCTACGACGAACGGAAAAACATAGTTTACGCGATCGCAGCTTTTCAAGACATCACAGAACGTCAAGAGGTAGAAACCGAGCGCCGCCAATTCACAGACGAGTTGGAAAAAGCTTTAGCAGCGGAAGAAAAATTAACAGATGCTTACGGGCGGTTTGTGCCGCACGAATTTCTCCACTTTCTGGGATATGAAAGTATTCTGGAAGTAAAATTAGGCGATCAAGTACAGAAAGAAATGTCGGTGCTGTTTTCAGATATTCGCAATTTCACTTTTCTTTCTGAGACAATGAATCCCGAAGAAAATTTTCAATTTATTAATGCTTATTTGTCGCGGATGGAACCTGCAATTACTGACAATTTTGGTTTTATTGATAAATACATTGGCGACGCGATTATGGCGCTGTTTGATGGCAGTGCTGACGATGCTGTGAAAGCTGGAATTGCTATGCTAGAACACCTTAACGAGTATAATATTAGTCGCAATAGACCCGATCGCCCGCCGCTGCAAATTGGCATTGGAATCAATACGGGTTCTTTGATGTTAGGCACGGTTGGCGGTCAAAGCCGGATGGACAGCACGGTGATTAGCGATGCGGTAAACTTAGCCTCTCGCGTGGAATGTTTGACTAAAGAGTATGGAGTTTCGATGTTAATTACTCACAATACTTTTATACAGTTGAACGATATTTATGATTTTAGGTTGATCGATCGCGTCAAAGTTAAAGGCAAATCGCAAATGGTAACAGTTTATGAAGTATTTTCGGCCGATCCGGCAGAGTTACGGCTGAAAAAGTTAGAGACAAAGACAATCTTTGAGCAAGCTTTGGTACTCTACAATAGTGACAGGTGTGTCGAAGCTAAAAGATTGTTTTCGGCGTGCTTGGAAATCAACCCTAATGATAAGGTAGCTCAAATTTATATGCAGCGGTGTCTGAAAGGGGCGATCGCTCGTGCATAATACCATTTTAGATTTAGATTGTATAATTGGGAATGACTTATTCCATAAGCATTTGGACTTTGCCTACAGTTGTCTTCTTTTTTGAAACTGGTATAATCATTGTTTAGACAGGCAGGAAAACGCAAACTATTGTTTCTTGCTGCGGCAAACTTTCTATTTTAAATCCTCCTCCGTGCAATTCTGCAAGGCGTTGAACGATAGCCAAACCCAATCCTAAACCTGCTTGTTGGTAAAGTTTGCGATCGAACTGTCTGTAAGCTTCTAGGTGTGCAATCTGATCGGCAGTCATGCCGCGGCCTTGGTCTTTTACAGATAGAACAAAAGTCTGGTTTTCCACCAAAGTGCTTAAGAAAACCGGCGTTCCTTCTAAAGAAAATTTGAAGGCATTGTCCAATAGTTCCTCAACAATTTTTGTGAGTCTGATTGAATCCATAGCCACCGACGAATCTTGCAAATTTAATTGTAAATCGTCTGTTCTATTCGCGTGTTTCGCTTGCTGCCGCGCTTTTTGAGTCAGCAAAGATTTTACGCAGCTAAATTCACTATTGCGCATCTCCTTTAGCAGTTCGGGATTTGTGGCTGCTATCTCTAGTTCTGCATACAGCAAAAAGTTCTGAATCAGCCTGTACAAGCGATGGCCGGAAGTTTGGATTTGACCGATCATCTCTAAGATATCTGATTCCTCTAAGACATGATATTCTGACAAAATTAGCTCGGAAAAACCCATAATTGCATTCAAAGGAGTCCGCAATTCGTGGGGGAGCGACATACTAATGTTGGTGCGCAATTCGTCTAGCGTTTTTTGAGATTGCCTGCTAATTGTTTTCTGTTTTTCAAGTCTAATAGCAATTGCTTTGAGCAGTTCTTGCGGCGTACAAGGCTTAGTAATGTAATCGTCTGCTCCCAGTTCCATGCCCCTGCGAACGTCACTTTTATCGGCTTTTGCTGTGAGAAAAATAAACGGAATTGTGGCAGTCAGAGGTTCGGAACGCAAAGCTTTGAGGACGCCGTGACCGTCAACTTCCGGCATCATCATGTCGCACAATATTAAATCTGGGATTTGTTCGATCGCCAGTTTGATGCCGACGTTGCCGTTAATTGCTCCAATTCCTTCAAAATTCTCGGCTTCGAGCAACTCTAAAATATTTTCTCTAATCGATTCTTCGTCTTCAATTACCAAAATCTTTGCCACGGTTATTGCTCCTTTTAGTTAGTAGTTTGTTTAAAAAACCTGCGTTCAGGCAGTTGACAAATTTGTTTATTTATGAACTTAATCGATCCTTAACCTGCGGATGTTTTTAGTTGATATAGCAACCGCCAAGACGCTGAGGACATTCTTAATAGCCCTTTGCCTATGCGGTCGATTGCTTTTTCCTTCTCTCCTAGATAACTAAAGCCTTCTTCTTCCTTCTTGGTGACCTCGGTTATATCCGTTACACCCGAAGAAAGCAAATCTGTTGCTGAACTTCCTTCTGCCTTCTGCTATAATTCAGTTGTTATATGCTAGCGCAAATTAAAGGCAAGGTAATAGTGAAAGTTGTGCCTTTTCCTTCTTGAGTATGGATCGCGAGTTGGCCACGGTGAAGCTCCACAGCCCTTTTCACAATTGCTAAACCAAGACCTGTTCCCGAAATAGTGCCGACATTGGTAGCTCGGTAAAAAGTTTCTAATATCCGCTCTAGATCGGCTTGAGGAATCCCGATACCCTGGTCTTGAACTTGGAAAACAGCTTCTTTGTTTTGACACTTGAGATGCAAGCAAACTGTACTGGCGACGGGAGAATATTTGAGGGCATTGGAGAGGACATTTCCCAATATTTGCTGCAGGAGTTTTTCATCCATTTGAGCGTCGCAGTTGCCACCTTCATGTTGAAAGGTTATCGGGTGTTGGTTGCTGTCGTTGAGCTGTTGCTCTTCTACCAGTTGACGGCAAAATTTTTCGAGGTTTAAGGAAATCGGTTGAAACTGCAAGGTATTTGCTTCGATTTTGCCAATTACGAGGATATCTTCTAATAACTCTGTCATGCGTTTAATGGCTAATTGAATCCGCACAAAATGAGTAGCTTTTTTATCTTGTGACCACTGAAAACTGTAATCTTGCAGCAATCCAGCCGAAAATTGGATGGTTGTCAAGGGGGTGCGGAACTCGTGGGAAACCATTGTGACAAATTTAGCTCGCAGTTCTGAAAGTTCCTTTTCTCGTGCGAGTGCTTTGAGAATTTCGGCTTCTGCTCGTTTGCGATCGCTAATGTCACGGGCTTCAGCAATCAGGAGCAAAACTTGTCCTGTCTCATTTTTAACAGGTTTCAGTGAGAAATCAACAGTCACAATTTGGCCACTTTTGGCTAACAAGTCGATTTCGCTGCGGAAAAACTCGCCACGACTTGCTTGGCCGATCGCGCATTGCAATTGTTCGCAAACCTGTTGCGACTGACCCCAAATCGCCATTTCCCAAATCGGCAGACCCACAATATCCTCCGATCGCAATCCGGCAAAATCGAGGGCTGTCTCGTTCACTTCTAGCACGATTCCTTCGGGAGTCAGCAGCTTTGTTAGCTGAAACGAAGAGTCAAAAATCGCCCGAAAACGCCGCTCGCTTTCTCGCAGCATTTGAAATGTTTGAGATCGTTCGATCGCGTAGCGGATCGTCCGCACTAATAATTGAGTAGTAATTTGACCTTTAACAATGTAATCTTGAGCTCCCAAGCGAACTGATTCAAGTGCGATCGCCTCATCGTCCCAGCCTGTCATTACCACCATTGCCGTATCCGGGGCAACTTCTCGCAGGCGAGTTAAGGTTTCCAAACCGCGGCTGTCCGGCAAAGAAAGATCGAGCAAAACTACATCAAAGGGTTGTTTACACAGTTGTGCGATCGCCTCATGCAGGAACTCAACAGACACCAGTTCCCACTGGACACCCACAGATACTTCTAACAGTTCTGCAAGCAAATCAGCATCAGCAGGATTGTCTTCTACTAACAGAATCTTAATCCACATAGCTTATACGTTTTTGACTGTAAAATTTTCTCTCTACCCATCTCAGGTTAAACTTTTTTGCTTTCCCTTGCCATTTTTAACTTGAAAATTATTATTTGGGAACTGTCACCACCACCGGCCACCAATCCTCAATCCATCTTACCAGCTTAGCGACTTGACTAAACTCGACAGGCTTATGAATGTAGCACCGGGCTAACAGGGCATAAGACTTGAGAATCTCTTCATCCGCTGCTGAGGTTGTCATAATTACCGCCGGAATCATTTTTAACTTGGGTGCTGAGTTAATTTTTCGCAACAATTCTCAACAACTTTTTTTAGGCAAATTTAAGTCAAGCAGAATTAAATCGGGAGGAGCTAAGTTCACATACAAACCTTATTGATTTAAAAAATTAATTGCTCGCACCCCATCTTCCATTATTGTGCAACTTGTTAAAAAATTTGCTTAACGCCACACTTTCTAAAGCCAAGTCATACCCTTTGAGATTTAAGATTTAAGACTTCGGCATGAGGGATCAGTCGAAGGATTTTAGATTGGGAAATGAGCGATGACAACCAGGGTTGGGATCGCGGGCATACAGTGCAGGGTAAGAGCATCTCAATCAGTCTTGACAAAAGGATTTGAGAAGAAGCATCATGTATTCATCATTCATTGCAGCCCGTTTCCTTTTCTG
>NZ_SRRZ01000106.1 GCF_013179805.1 Microcoleus asticus IPMA8
TCGTGCACACTAGCTAATTTAGGATGATTACATTTACGTCAAGGAGCTTAACTACACAGAGGCTTTGATTGTTTTCGGAGATGTCTATTCTCTAGCGCTCTTAGCTTTGTATCCTGCAGCTTCAAAAAATGAACAAAAAAAACATTTAAAAAAAGTGGCTTCACTTCAGAAAAAAATGAAGCATTGGGCTTTGAGCTCTCCGGGAAATTATCAACACAAATATGACTTAGTAGAAGCAGAAAAAGCGCGAGTATTGGGACAATATGAAAAAGCTGCTCAGTATTACGATCGAGCGGTGATAGGAGCATCGAAGAATGAATACATCCACGAAGAAGCGCTAGCAAACGAACTAGCCGCAGAATTTTATCTAGCTAGCGATCGAAAAAAAGTGGCTGAGATTTATCTGATAGATGCTTACTACGGCTATATTCATTGGGGAGCAACCGCCAAGGTCAAACATTTGGAGTCAGAGTATCCGATATCTTTACCCCCTGCATCGGTGGGAAAAGCCAGCGGAGATCGAACTATTACTAGCACTAATTATAGCACGAGTAGCAGTCACAGCAGTTTATTGGATTTGACAACTGTTGTTAAAGCATCTCAAGCGCTAGCTAGTGAAATTGTGTTGGACAAGTTGTTAGAAAAGTTAATGAAAATGGCGATCGAGAATGCTGGGGCGCAAAAAGGTTTTATCCTGATGCCCAAGGAAGGAAAATTGCTGATTAAAGCAGCGGCATCCGTGGAGTCTTCGGATGTTGCAGTTGAGCAATGCCCTAGAGTATCTCCTGCAGAGGTTTTGCCAATAACGGTGATTAATTATGTTGAAAAAACGCACTCTGATGTAGTTTTAAGTCAGGCTGCTAGGGAAGGTTTATTTACAGATGACCCCTATATTAAAAGGCAGCAAGTGAAATCTGCGCTTTGTACTCCTATTCTGAATCAAAGCAAACTCGTAGGCCTCCTTTATCTGGAAAATAATTTAGCTACTGAAGCGTTTTCTCCAACTAGGTTGGAGGTTTTGAAAATTCTTTCTTCCCAAGCGGCTATCTCTCTAGAAAATGCGGTACTTGTTGCTAATTTGTCGGAGGCTAAGGAACTGTTGGAGGATTATTCGCGGACGCTGGAGGTGAGAGTAGAAGAGCGCACGCAGGAATTAAAGACTAAAGAAGCTAAGCTGCAAGAAGCTCAAAAACTGGCGCACCTCGGCAACTTGGAATTTGATCTGGAGAGGGATAAATTAACTTGGTCTGATGAAGTATTCCGAATTTTAGATCGCCATCCTCGATTACTAGAGCCGAGTATTTTAGAACACAAACAGCAGATTCATCCAGATGACTTACCGCTTTGGTTAGAGCAATTAGAGGAAATTGTTCAGTCAGGAAATCCTTGTGAGTTTGAGTTGAGAATTTTGCGCCCTGATGGAGCTGTCAGATCTATTTTTGTTAAAGCACAAGCTATTTTTGATACTGGTAAGGTTATTAAGTTATTTGGGACTATCCAGGACATTACGGATCGCAAGTTGGCGGAGGATGCTTTGCGGCAGTCGGAGACGCAATTGAGAGAAAAAGCGTCACAGTTAGAAGTTACTTTGTGCGAATTACGCTCGACCCAGAGTCAACTAATTCAAACTGAAAAAATGTCTTCTTTGGGGCAGTTGGTGGCGGGGGTTGCTCACGAAATTAACAATCCGATTAATTTCATTTATGGCAATGTTCTCCATGCTAACGATTATAGCTCGGATTTGCTGGGATTGATTGAGCTTTACCAGGAGTCTTACCCGAATTCTACTCCTGAGATTGTTGCTAAAACAAAAGATATTGATCTTTGTTTTATTCAAGAAGATTTGCCCAAAATTCTGCAATCGATGCAGGTTGGGGTCGATCGCGTTCGCAATATTGTGCTGTCGCTGCGGAATTTCTCACGCCTGGATGAAGCCGAGATGAAACCAGTGGATATTCACTCCGGCATTGATTCAACTCTGCTAATTTTGCAGCACAGGTTGAAAAAGGATGCACTCGGACATGGCATTGAGGTAGTTAAAGAGTACGGTAAACTGCCGAAGGTAAATTGTTATGCTTCTGGGTTAAATCAGGTGTTTATGAATGTTTTGAGCAATGCAATTGATGCCGTGGAGTTAGGAGTTGAGCGACCGCAGACAACTGCCCAACTAGAAAATCATTTATCTCCAATCTTTGAGCGAAAGATTGAGATTCGGACTGAGGTATGCGACAAAAACTTGGTGAGAATTTATATTGCTGATAATGGTGGGGGGATGACGGAGGAAGTACGATCGCGAATATTTGACCCTTTCTTTACTACAAAAGCTGTGGGCCAAGGTACCGGTTTAGGGTTGAGTATCAGTTATCAGATTGTGGTAGAGAAACATGGTGGGAAGCTAATGTGCTTTTCCGCGCCCGGTGAAGGGGCTGAGTTTGCGATTGAAATTCCAGTGAAGCAGTGAACTTTTTTTAAGTTATTATATAAGTTTTTTTAACAGCCGATAAACGCCGATGAACGCCGATACAATTCTATCTGCGTTCATCTGTGCTTCTCGGCTGATATCTGCGGTTAAAACTTATCAATCTAAATATTAAACATCGCGTTCTGTTCGCACCCATTTGGTTTGCCGCTTCAGGATAAAACCCAGATACAAAGGGATTTTCCAGAGTATGTAAAAAGGTACGGATAACAAAGTGGAACCGGAAATGTAGGCACGCCCAAATTTAGCCCAAGCGCCGACAATTGAAATTAAAATTAGCAATCCTTGTAGTCCTAACAAGACGGCCGGAATTGGAGCTGTTCCGAGGGTTGCTGCTAGTAACGAGGTGGCAAAAGCTGCTAGCCAGATAGCGACTAACAGCGAAAGGGGAGGGACGGATAAGTCGAGGGCGATCGCCAATAAGTCAAACCGTTTTTGCTGTAAAGATGCTGCTGTCAGCCGGGGAGTTTGAGTTAATAATGTCTGTATGTGACCGTGTTCCCATCGGGTTCTTTGACTTTTGGCTGCTTGCTGCTGCTGCGGCAAACACCCGGTGACGTTGGCTTCGGGGCAGAATACGGTTGGATGTCCGGCGATCGCCAAATCCAAACTCATCTGCATATCTTCAACAATATTGCTGCTGGCTAGAGTAACAGATCGAATTATCGACCAGGGAAAAGCCATGCCAGTTCCTGTTAGCAATGATGGAAATCCTAACTGTTTTAATCCGCTGGGACGGACTAAGTTTTTCACGAGAAAGGCTAAAGCAGAAATTGAATCTTTGGGAGTAGGATTTGGTGGCTGTTCCATGAGATAAGTTGCTTGCACCGGTCTTTGTTCGGTCACTGCAACACGGGCTAATTTTTCTATAGAGTCTGGCTGACAAATGCAGTCTGCGTCAACCATGATTACTACTTCTGGGGGGTCGGATTCGATCGACTGCAAGCCGAAATCCAGTGCGTATCCTTTGCCCTTGCGCTGTGTGTCTTGGCGCTCGATCGCACTTGCACCGCAGTTACGGGCGATTTCTGCCGTGGCGTCCGTGCAGTTGTCAGCAATCACTAACAAGCGGTCTTGAGGTGTTAGCTGCGGCAATATGGTGGAGATGGTGGCGGCAATTCCTGCTGCTTCGTTGTAAGCGGGAATTAAAACTGCTACTTTGGGGCGGGGCGCTTTAGTTTCCGCTGTCTCGCCCAGGCCGGACAAGAAAGCTGCACTGCATTCTAGAAATAGAACTGCAACGGGAATGAGAAGGATCAGGGCGATCGCCAATAGCACAACATCAATCAATAAAAACAGTAGCTGATTAATTTCCACAATTCTAGTACCTTAATTTAATTTTATTTGTTGCGTTCATTGAGTTCATTTAATCTAATCGCATCTTTGTTAACTCATTACACAACGCTATCTAAAGTATCATCATATCATGCGCGCGAAAAATCACCCTTATAACGTTGGTAATGATGACTTAAGTCCTCATAAAACTACTAGCACTGGTTGCCTCGCTACAAATTAATTTGATTGCTCTTATGCGATCGCAAATAATATCATATCATGTCGATTCTAAAAATGGTAAGTCTATCAATTTAACTAAACCTTAAACACGCTTAGAAACCAGGTTTCTTTGAGAAAACTGGTTTCTGGGTGCTCTGTTTGTAATCAACTAACAACTTGGTCTATGTTTAGCTCATTCACCCCCTGTGGGTGGCCAGTCAGGAAGCAATCTCCCAACTCAAAACTATGTTCAAGCTACGCTGCATCGGGGATAGCAAAAGGTTCAGATTTTTTGGTGGTGAACTGTGCGGGGGGTGCAAATTCTCTGATATATCTCGACACCGATCGCAAATATCCCACTTCTGCTTGAATAGAATCCAGCGTAGAAAGACTCTCAACTAAGTCATCAAATTCATCAGCCGTAACTCCAGCACTGTTCAAGACTTCTTGGTTAAGCCGCCCGTATATTCCTTGCAGGAGGAGTTCTATAATCTCGCTGTAGTCAGCGATTTCCGTTCCGTAACCTTGCAATTTCTTCGGATGTATCCCCCACTGCAAAATCTTCAACAAGTCTTCGGGGGAACTCCACGCAAAAGAGGAAGCAATCACTTCTTTTTCTGCTGCGACAAGAGCGTGCTTGATTTGCACTTCCGGGAAATCTGGATCGCCGATTAAGCTTTCGAGCTTCGACACTTGTTTATCTAACACGCGCAAAGAAAAAGGAGCTAATTCTACACTCACCATGTCACCAGCATCATCAACACTTCTAAAAGGATCTTCCAAAACATTAATTAGGAGGTGAATGTCTGTAGGTTTTTTCCAGTCAAACTGTCCAAGGAAAAAGGGTTCTTCGTATCCCGGCAAAAGTCCTTGAAAATAAATCGGCAGATTTTTGCCTGATTCAAGAATTTTATAAAGAGCTACTTCCAAGGTTTCTGTCGGCCACCCGAGATTACTCACGGCGACAAATTTCAGTTTTCCGGGAACGGACACAACCAGCGAATTCAGCAATAAATGTACGGCTTCGACAAGATTTTGAGCGGTTACGTAGCGGTGCGGTGCGTGAACGTTGACAGTTTTACCTTGCTTTACTTTGTTAGACATTTGCTCGCAAAACAAGCTATTTTCCAACATATGAGTAAAGCGAACCATACCGTAAGTGACATCTCCTTCTTGAGCTGCTTTGGCAAATTGCCATTCGGCAAACTTTTTGGAGGCGGCGTAAACTTCGGTTGTAAAATATCGAGATGTTTTGCCTGTAGAAGAGAAGATGCAGTGTTCTATGCCGTATTCTTCGCACAGTTGGATGATGTGTTTACATCCTAACAGGCTGGTTGTAACTGTTTCTCGGATTTTGATTTCAGCTAGTCCGGGTTGGCGTTGGGCTGCTAAGTGAAAAACAATTTCTGGTTTTTCTATCTCAAATATGTGTTTCAGCGCCTCGAAGTTGCGAATGTCGACGGCATAGAAAGTTACTGCACCTTCTTTGGTAAAAAGCGGGAGATTTTCTTCGGGGTTTTGACATCGGGCGTTGTCTGCGGAAATGATTTTCGTTGCGCCTAGTTCGAGAAGTTTTGCGATTAAGAAACTGCCGACACATCCTTCTCCACCGGTGATGAGGATGGTTTTTCCTTTGATTTGGCCGCTGACTGCGGATGCGTATAGGTGAATTGTGCGACCGCGCACGTCGCTAAAAGGTTCGCTTTCTAATTGTCCGTCGGCTTGATAGGCTGCGATTAGCTGTGCGGTGAGAGTTTGTAAGGCCGCGAGAATTTCAGGATCTTGCGGTTCCGCGGAACCCGGGGGAACTAGCTGCTGGATGCGATCGATGATTTCTGCTTTGCTGGCACCTTCAAACACTTCTGAGGGGTTAAATGCACTCTTCACTTTTTGGTCTCCTTTAATTTCTAGAAATACGGTTGCTGATTCAAAATTGTTAAACAGATTTTTGATGGACAGAATCTTTAAAAGCCTGTCTAGATTTAGGATTTTTTAGACTGAAAGCTACTTAATCGGAAAGACACGCGATCGGCTCTGCTACTAATTACTTGTATTAAGCCTAGTTGTAGTTTTATTAAGCGCTTTTTTTACCTGCTTACTTTTGCGATCGGCAAAGTCGGAACCTTCTCTGTTCAAAATTTGTCTCTACAACTATAAACTTAAGTTGCTGACTGTTGGCAATACTAAGAACAGATCTTTACTATTTCTTTGTAATCACCTGCGAGTTTTCACGCAATTTTAAAGTTAATGTAAAGTAGGGTCGGTGTTTAAAAAACTTAACAATATACTTGACATTGATAATAGCATTTTATTACTTAAGAAAAATGTATTTGTTGCTACTAAATAAGATGAAAAATTTAAGTAATATTACGTATAATAACGCCCAATATTTCGCTCCACTGAAAAAATTGCTACTTGATGGGTGGGGTAGTCCTGCTGTGCCTACCCCTGTATGTGTGGTGCTACTAGGCGCGAACGGTGCGTTCTTTTTTGCTGCCTTCAAAGCCGCGAGCGTCCGCAACATCGTAGCCTCCTGTCCGCAAGCGGCGGTCTAAATCGCTGGCTTCGGGAGAAGTTTTTGCTGCTTCTTCGATCGTCACTCTGCCTTCGAGCACCAGTTTGTAAAGGCCCTGGTTGATAATCTGCATTCCTTCGTAAGTATCATGTTCCATCAACCGGAAAGCTTCGTCATCAGCACCTTTCATCAAGTAATCGTGCATGGCAGGTGTATTCACCAAAATATCGTGAACTGCTACCCGACGGTTGTCAACTGTTGGCAGCAAAAGTTGAGCAATTACCGCTACTAAAGAATCGCAAATTTGAATCCGCATCGCCTGTTGTTCCTCGGGCGGGTAGAGGTTCAACAACCGATTAAGAGCGTTAATGGCGCTGCGAGTGTGGAGAGTTCCCAATACTAAGTGACCAGTTTGAGCTGCTTGCAATGCTGTATTGATGGTAACGCGATCGCGCATTTCCCCGATCAGAATTACATCCGGATCTTCCCGCAAAACTGCCCGCAAAGCCTGCTGAAACTCGTGGGTATGCAAGCCGACTTCCCGCTGGCTGACCAAGCATTTTTTAGAAGGGTGAATGAATTCAATCGGATCTTCAATTGTAACTACGTGCTTTTGCTCCATCTGATTGAGGTGGTCGATCATCGCAGCTACGGTTGTCGATTTCCCCGAACCGGTAGGCCCCGTAACCAATATTAATCCCTGCGATCGCAAAATGATATTTTTGAAAACTTCTGGCAACCTCAAGGAATCGATAGTAGGTATTTCCAAACTGATCAACCGCAATACTAGGGCACCGCCGCTGAGGGAATCAAAACAGTTTAGCCGACACCGCACGAAGCCCGGGTAAAAAATTGCTGAATCTAATTCCTTGGTAGTTGCAAACTGTTTTCGCTGTTCGGGGGTGAGAATTTCGGCTAGGTAATGTTCAAAAATTTCTGGCGTTACTTTGGGGTGGGTAGTTGCTACTTGCATCACGCCCCGAATCCGAAATCGAGGTACTTGGCCGACTCGGATGTGTATGTCGGAAGCCGAGGCGCTATGGGCATCTCTGACCATTTGTTCGATCGTGCTGACGGGTGTCTCGACAGGCCGCTGCTGGGCAGGCGCGGGTGCAGGGGGCGCGGGTGCAGGAGGCGCGGGTGTTACAGCCAAGGGCGGCGGTGGCGGCGGTGTTCGTCGGCGGGCTTGAGCCTCTGGTTGAACGGGTGTAGGATTGTTTAATGGGTTCATTTTTTGGTCTCCAGTCAGTCTATTTTATATTTTAGATTTTAGATTTTAGATTTACTCCACAGATTAATCTGGGAGCAGGAACTAGAGTCTAAAATTTGGGGAGCGACCCTGACTGAGTGTCGGGGGCTTGTATCCGTTTTTGGGCGGGGTCAATGTGATTTATTGCGAAAAAATGCCCGATTTCTAATCTAATGGCTCGCAGCTAATTCGGTGCTAAATGCTGAGAATATTTTACAATTAGGTTTGATGGGGCGATCGAGTAATTAACAATTGCAACTCCTATGAACATCGGTCACAAAATTGCCGACTGGCTCGAAAATCGCGCTGTTACCCCCGCCTACGCGGGTTGGCTGCTCTCGGGGATGACGGTTTTCTTTTTTGGGTCTGCGACTAATACAATGTCTGGGTGGCTGTACGCGCTTAGCGGTGGGGGTTTGGCGTTGTTGGGAGTAGCGGCGGTTTTGCCGGGAAAATCGCTCCGTTCCTTGGAAGTCCGCCGCCGCCCGATCGAACCGGTGAGTGCGGGCGATCGAATCACCGTCGAACTAGAAATCGAAAATCGCGCCAGCGAACCTAAGACTTTGTTGCAAGTGGTAGACATCTTGCCGTTTGTACTGGGAGAACCAATCGTCCGCCCGATCGAAGTCATAGAGCCTAACAGTATATACAGGGATACATACTATATAGAAGTCCGGCAGCGGGGCGTCTATCGGTGGCAAGAGGTAAACTTGAGGACGGCGGCGCCTTTAGGGTTGTTTTGGTGCCGGCGCAGCCGCCCAGTCAAAGCGGTGGCGGTTGTCTATCCGCAGGTTTTGCCGTTGAGCACTTGCCCTTTGATCGATCGCATCGGTCAAGAAGACAGCCCGCAATTTTACAATCGCAGTCGATCGCAAGCTGCTACAGAAGGCCTCACCCGCAACCTGAGACCTTACCGCCACGGAGACCCCACCCGCCTGATTCACTGGCGCACCAGCGCCCGCTACGGAGAACTGCGGGTGAGAGAGTTAGAAGTTGCAGCCGGCGGTCAAGAAATTATTATTGCTCTCGACAGCGCTGCGGCGTGGCAGCCAGAAGAATTTGAACGAGCCGTAACTGTAGCTGCGTCTCTGTACTTCTATGCTAGCAAGCGCCTGTTAAACGTCAAACTTTGGACTGCCGGGACTGGACTCGTCTCGGGAAACCGAGTAGTATTGGAAACTTTAGCTGCGGTTAATGCTGGGGAAGATGCGAGCGATAATCGGTCGAAACTGCCGATAATTTGGCTGACTCAAAACTCTGCAAGTTTAAGCACTCTTTCCCCTGGCAGCCGCTGGGTACTTTGGCCGTTGGCAACTGCTGAAACAGGCGAAAAAATGTTAGTCAAACATGATTTACCCGGTTTAGAAATTCGCTCCGACCGACCCTTAGAACTCCAGTTACAAGATCCTCTGGAAAGAGCGATTAGTTATTAAGATAGTCCGGGACGCAAGCTGCTCTGGAAAGAGCGATTAGTTATGAGGATTAACTTCATGAGTTTTCAGGTATCACAAACTTTTCCCATTTCGATCGCATATTTGGAGCGCGCTAAGAGTTTCCGCCCCACAAGATTTTAATTGTAGAGAGATAGTTTGATTTTAATGGCGAGCCGATCGAACTCATTGTCTGAGATGAAAATGTTAATTCCTATCACTCTTTAGTGTCGGGGAGAGTTTCGACTACATACTCAGGTACATACTCAGGTACATACTCGGACCGATTCTGGGGCAAAGTCTTGGGCAAATTCTCCGATGGATGTTCGAGCCTGACTCGCCGAATCGGGAGATTTGCAATTAGTGCTGTGGCCCGCTGGTCACTTTCCAGCGAGAACTCAGACCCGGTGGTATCGATTTCCACGTAGCGAGATACCACCTCTAGAATTTCTCGGCGCATCGACTCAACCATTTCTGGGCTGAGTTCTGAGCGATCGTGGGCTAGAACCAGTTTGAGGCGCCGTTTTACCTCGTCGCGGCTGTTGTCAGGGGTGCGCGGGAAAAGTCGTTCGAGAAGTGTGTGTATCATGGGTCGGGCTGGTTTGTCAAGGGCTAGGCATAGAAAAGGTCATACCGTTTTCGATTTTCGATTTTCGATTTTCGATTGGGGAATCACTCATTCCCTAAGGGTTGGGAGTTGACCTACAGTTTCATTCTTTTGGGGAACTGGTGTCACTGGGGGAAATCTCGGCTAGTTTTTGTGATGCAGTTGCTGCGGTTAAAGACCGATCGCCAATGAGCACATCACATAATTTTAGTGTTTAAGAACTTGCGGAGGCGAGTGAAGAAGTTTTCCCGACGGGGATTGAGATCTAGAAATTCAACTTTTTCGCCTTCTAAGCGGCGGGCAATATTGTCGAAGGCAGTTCCAGCTAAAGAGGCCGTTTCCGACAATACTAATGGTTCGCCTCGGTTGGTGGAAACGATGACGCGCTCGTCGTCGGGAACGACGCCTAACAGCGGAATCGCGAGGATTTCCCGCACGTCTTGCACCGACATCATATCATTTGCCAGCACCATTGCGGGTCTGATCCGGTTGACGATCAGGTTGATTTTCTTGACGTTGTTGGCTTCCAGCAGGCCGATGACTCGATCGGCATCGCGGACAGCAGCGATTTCTGGAGTGGTGACAATGATGCCTTCTTGGGCCGGGGCGATCGCATTTTGAAAACCTTGTTCAATTCCAGCAGGAGAGTCGATCAAAATATAGTCGTATTTTGCTCCCAACATCCCCACAAGCTGCTTCATTTGCTCAGCGCTGATGGCATCTTTCATCCGAGTTTGGGCAGCCGGCAACAGCACCAAGCGCGGCTGCCGCTTGTCTTTCACCAAAGCTTGCTCTAATCGGCACTCTCCTGCGAGAACTTCTAATGCCGTGTAAACAATCCGATTTTCTAAGCCCAGCAGCAAGTCCAAATTTCTGAGACCGAAATCGGCATCAATTACGGCAACGTTTCGTCCCCGCTTAGCTAAAGCCATGCCGAGATTGGCTGTGGAGGTGGTTTTTCCTACCCCGCCTTTCCCTGATGTAACAACAATAATGCGAGCCATAAGCGATTTTAGATTTATTGGGAATTAGTAATTGGGAATTAGTAATTGGGAATTAGTAATTGGGAATTAGTAATTGATAATTGGCAATTATTCTTTGGAAATTTTGCAGTAATCTGTTATTCAGTGAATTAACTCAACACTCAATACTCTCCTTGTTCTACTAATTATCTATTAATTTGCACTGATTTTAAAAATCGTCTTTTAGTGACTGATTTACCCAAGGCAAAAATGATCGAGTGCAGGCTTAAAGAGAAATAGTATTAACAATTACCCATTAACAATGACCAATGACCAATTACCAATTATCGATTACTCATTACCCCCAACTAACTGCGATTTGTCAAAATCAGAGGCTCTACCGATCCGAATCCCTTGAGGCGTCACGTAGGCGACTTCCGGGAAAAACTGAGCGGGTGAGGTTTCTGGGCCTCTGGCAACATACTTAGCAATCCTAATCACCATCGGTTCCATCTGCAAGGTCATAATCACGCTTTTGGTGTTGCCACCGGCACCGGCGTGCACGACTCCCCGCAAACGGCCCCAAACTAGGATATCGCCTCCGGCGATGACTGAGCCGCCTGGATTTACGTCTCCCAAAAGTACGACGGTGCCTGGATGACGAATTTCTACGCCCGATCGCACTGTCATCTGCAAATATAAAGGTTCCGCCAGCGATTGCGGTTTTTCGGCAGCGGCTTTATTCAGGGAAGAAACCGGAGGCTGCTGTTCTACACAATAGCCTGCCGTAGCTGCGGCAACGGCGGTTTGGCGGCGACTGGTGTGGACTCGTTTGAGTTGCAGTTCCACTTCCGAGAGGGCAGAGGCTATCTCTTGCAGTTGGCGGATATCTAAAAGTCGATCGTTCCCCATCAATTGTACTTCTGCGTTAGGCTGCCAAAAGCGTTCTCCTGCATTCAGCCTGACTTTTAGCTGCTGCCAAAGTTCAGTCCAAGTCGAGGCCGTGGCTGTTGCGGGTTCGCTGTTGGTTTCTGGGGGGAGTAGCAACAGTAGCTGTCCATCTTCTGTCTTGAGTCGGACTTGCAACTCTAAGCTGACTTCGGGTGTTGATTGAGGGGCGGCAGCAGCGGCTGCGGCGGAGGCATCGGGTGTCATGGGACAGTTTGATCTCGGGTAGGGACAGGTTAACATCAATATTAGCCTGACTCGTCTTTTGCCTCAGCATTTGGGGGAAAAAGTCTTGTTTTTTTATTTTTAACGGCAGCCAGGGCAATTCTATTTCGTTTGTGAACAAGATTTTGTTTTATTGAACCGCAGAGGGCGCAGAGAAAGAGAATTAAGAGTTCAGAAGAGAGAATGAGAGAAGTTCACAAATTTGGTATCGTTTGTGAACAAGATTTTGTTTTAATGAACCGCAGAGGGCGCAGAGAACACAGAGAAAGAGAATTAAGAGAAGAGAGAATGAGAGAATTTGACAATTTTGGCATCGATTGTTATACAGGCAGGTAAGATGCAGAGAGAAATGGTTTTGAATTCACTAGCGCTTACTAATTATTAATTTTCAATTACGTTATGCAGCAAATAGAACATTATCGCGGCAGTCTTCTCGGTTTGGCAGTTGGCGATGCTCTCGGAACAACTTTAGAGTTCTGTCGCCCAGGAACGTTTGCGCCTATTAACGATATGATTGGCGGCGGCCCGTTTCGACTGCAACCGGGCGAGTGGACGGACGATACTTCGATGGCACTTTGTTTGGCGGAAAGTTTGATTGAGAAACAAGGTTTCGATCCAGTCCATCAGTTAGAAACTTATGTGCGGTGGTGGCGAGAGGGACATTTGAGCAGCACTGGTGAATGTTTTGATATTGGCAATACGGTTCAACAAGCACTTTGGAAGTTTAAAAATACAGGAAAACCTTACTGCGGTTTTACCGATGCTCAGACTGCTGGCAATGGTTCGATTATGCGCTTGGCTCCCGTGCCTTTGTTTTATGCTAAAAATCCTTTAGAAGTCATAGAAAAATCTGCCGAAAGTTCGAGAACTACTCACGGTGCTGCTACTTGTGTGGATGCTTGCCGCTATTTTGGTGCTTTAATTGCGGGCGCTGTGAATGGAGTTGCTAAAGATGTGTTGCTTTTGGAAAGATATTGTCCGATTTCTGGATATTGGGCAGCAAATCCGCTGGTGGAAGAGATTGATGAGATTGCGGCGGGTTCTTTTAAACTGCGACAACCTCCTGAAATCAAAGGTACTGGTTATGTTGTCAAGTCTTTGGAGGCGGCACTTTGGGCGTTTTACAACAGTTCTTCTTTTGCCGAAGGCTGTTTGTTGGCTGTGAATTTGGGCGACGACGCGGATACAACTGGTGCGGTTTACGGACAATTGGCGGGGGCTTTTTACGGGGAGGGGGGAATACCGGAAAAATGGCGATCGCAATTGGCGTATCTCCCTTTAATTGCATCTTTCGCCGATCGACTCTTGACTTTATCTCGATCGAGCTGAATGTTTACCACAGTTTTCCACTGCATCACAACAGAGTAATCGGTCATCGGTAATTGTCAACCCCTAAACTGCGACTAATGACTCCTGACTAATAACTGCAAAACTTCTTGACTTTTGCAGCAAGTTGTGTTTAGCAGATTTACTCTGCATATCTCTAAAAAAAAAAGATTTATTTACAAATCTTAATTTTTGATTAAATTTAGTATTATAATCTTGGTAACTTCCAAATAAGTATTTATTCTCACTATCATGATAGCGGATCAATTTCCTTGGCTGACCGCAATAGTCATCCTACCCCTCCTAGCTTCCCTCGCCATCCCTTTTCTGCCCGATACAGACGGCAAAACCGTCCGCTGGTATGCGCTAGGCGTAGGTATTGCAGATTTTGTATTAATGTGCTGGGTGTTTTGGACACATTACGATCCGAGTATCTCTAGTTTCCAAATCGTAGAACAATATTCCTGGATACCTTCTTTAGGCCTCAACTGGTCTGTTTCCGTTGACGGACTGTCAGTTCCGCTGGTACTGTTGGCGGGATTGGTGACGACACTATCTATTTTTGCTGCATGGGAAGTCGATCGCAAGCCGAGACTCTTCTATTTCCTGATGCTGGTGATGTACTCCGCACAAATAGGAGTGTTCGTCGCCCAAGACATCATGCTGCTGTTCATTGTCTGGGAACTAGAACTAATTCCGGTGTACCTGCTAATCTCGATTTGGGGCGGACAAAACCGCCGCTACGCAGCTACCAAATTCTTGATTTACACCGCAGGCGCTTCCATCTTTATTTTGATAGCTGCCTTAGCAATGGCATTCTACGGCGGAGGCACCCCCACCTTCGACATGGTAGAACTAGGCTTGAAGGACTACCCACTGGGTTTAGAATTACTGCTTTATGCGGGATTGTTAATTGCCTTCGGCGTGAAACTGGCGATTTTCCCCTTTCACACTTGGCTACCTGATGCCCACGGCGAAGCATCTTCTCCCGTGTCGATGATTCTGGCCGGCGTATTGCTGAAAATGGGCGGATACGGACTGATTCGGCTCAATTTGGAACTTCTTCCCAAAGCACACGTTTACTTTGCACCGATTATGGCGGTGCTCGGCGTGGTCAATATTATCTACGGCGCGCTTAATTCCTTCGGCCAATCGAACATGAAGCGCCGCTTAGCGAATTCGTCGATTTCTCACATGGGATTCGTGTTGTTGGGTATTGCTTCCTTCACGGATTTGGGAATCAACGGGGCGCTGTTGCAAATGATTTCCCACGGTTTAATCGCCTCAGTATTGTTTTTCCTGGCTGGCGTTACTTACGATCGCACCCATACAATGATCATGGACGAGATGGGCGAGATTGGGAAAGTCATGCCGAAAGTGTTTGCCTTGTTTACCGCAGGCGCGATGGCATCTTTGGCACTCCCCGGCATGAGCGGTTTTGCTAGCGAATTGTCAGTGTTTGTGGGCGTCGCAACTAGCGATATGTACAGCGGTTCTTTCCGCGCGGTGACAGTGTTCCTGGCGGCAGTTGGACTCATTTTGACGCCGATTTATTTGCTCTCGATGCTGCGACAGTTATTCTACAACTGTGGGACACTAGCGGCTTGCGACCTTGAGGATCTAAATTTGCAGAATCAGAGAAACAATCTGGATGAAGCGGTTTGTTTTGGTAATAGTTGCGTTTTGCCTGGTGATGCACCGTTTATTGATGCTAAACCTCGGGAAGTGGCGATCGCATTTTGCTTTTTGATACCAATTGTCGGCATTGGTTTTTATCCCAACATGGCGATGCAAGTTTACGACGCGAAGACCGTGGCAGTGAACGCCACAGTCCGGCAATCTTATATCCAAATCGCTCAAGACAATCCTCAGATTTATGCGAAGGGATTTTTGCTTCCCAGAATTGCCCAAGCTCAAAAAGCGCCGACTTTGGGCAAAATTACAGGGTCTGAATCTGCATCGGTTTTTGGAATGGTCAAATAATTTTATCGAATTCTGTTTGTGTTGAAAATTGGGCGATCGCTTTTGTCAAAGGGCGATCGCTTTTTTGTTAAGACTGAAGTTCCGAAATAATTGCCGCCAGATTCTCCCTAGCATATCCCACCTCAAGAATCGATTTATCCTCCAGATCGGAGGCAACTTTATTCAAGAGATTGAGCGGTTCTTCAGAGCCTGTAGTCTTCAAAAACAACGCTTGCAACCGATTTTTTACTAATTCTAAAATAGAGTGGCTTCGAGCCTCTTTCCCTCCTTTTCCTTTAGCAAGATTGACGCTCAAATTGTGAGTTTTCAACAGCCCCATTCTGTCTATTCCTTGCGTCTTAACCGTCTCCAAAACCTCTGCTCGAATCTGCTCCACTAATCGGTCGCTCACATATTGCACGATCAAAGGCTGAAGCATAAAAAAAGTTTCCCCGCCCTCACTGATTTTGTCAATTAGCGAGCGACGGCCCAGAGAATCGAGATTTTTTAGCAAATCCGAAAGCGATGAATTGACCAACATCTGCTCTCGTAAAGTCGCCAGGGAAATCTGGCTTTGAGCAATAGCAATCCAGTAAGCAATCTCTTGTTCAGAACTAGACATTCGATCGAACTGCTGCGCGAGCAAATTAGTAATATGTTCTTCAATAAATAATGCCGTCGCTTCTAAAAACTTTAAAACGTTCCCCTCGAAAAATTCGTGAATCGTTATCGCCACAATCTTCAACGCTAACAGATTGCCTCCGTACCGAGATAACAAGATTTCCCACTCTCGATCGGAAGCAGATAAACCTTTTTCTTGGAAAATCTCCCGCGCAATTTCCTCGGAAATCGCAGGTTTTAAAGACCGCACTTTTTCTCCCCCCAACAAAGCCAGTTCCGTAGGTTCTTCCGAACTAACTAGCACTAAACAGCTATTGTGATTGACTTCACAGAGCCGCACAATTAAATCTCGATATCCTTCGTAGCCTTCGCGGTAGTGTCCGGCTAATTCTTCGGGTCTGAGAACCGCTTCAAAATCATCTAAAATTACTAGACAGCGCTGCTTCCTCAGATCCTCGACCAAGCGCGAAATTTTCCCGTTGAGGTCGAGCGGCAGATCGGGTTTTTGTTGGTTAGAAAAAAGTTCTATTAAGTTACTTAGGAAGTCGGATGGTGCTGGTGCCGATCGCAGCGATCGCCAAATCACAAAATCAAACTCATTCTGTACCTGTTTTGCCAACTGCACCGACAGAGTTGTTTTGCCGCTGCCGGCCAAACCCAGCAGCGCTACCAGGCGACAATTATCTGATACAATCCACTGCTTTAAAGTAGTTAATTCTTCAGTCCGTCCGTAAAAAACCGAAACATCCGGTGCTTGGCCCCAATCTTCCTGTCGGTGCCCGTTAGCGAAGCCCTCGGAGAGGCTCGCCATTTTGAATAGAGAGCCTTTACCTCGGGCACTAAAATCCCTCGTTCCCTGCTCGGTGTGGTATGAAAACAGCAACTGATGCCTCAATTCCGACAGCTTTCCAGGGCCGTTCCCCCCAATTTGAAACTTTTTGTAAACTTCGCCGAGTCTTTTACGAACCGCGATGTCGCTAATGCCAAGCTTGGTTGCGATCGTAGCCGTAGATTGACCGTCGAGAGCCATAAACACAGTTTCTAACTCGGCATCTGTGACGCCGCGCTGTTTGGCGATCGTTTGCACAAAGTTTTGAGGAATCGGAGTAGTCAAGGTAGGAGTCTCGCCTGTACTAAAAAAAATCTATCTTATATTATATTGTGTGAGTTCTCGCGGGCGAGCAATTGAATCGAATCTGCAAACGTTCAGCTTGCTTTTTGCTGTTTGGGCAGTTTTAGATATTTATACTCAATTATCGATTGTGATATCAGTTTTAACAAAGAATGCAACTGTAGGCCCGCGATCCAAACCTATACAGAATCAGTGATTCGCAATTCTTCAATTTTTTAATTCTTTAATTTAAAAGGGTAGGAGTAACCGGGAATCGATCGGCATTAATTGTTGCTGCGATCCTACCCGTAGAACCTATTGTCGGGTGGGTGGAGGCGCGGCGATTAATCTTTAGAACCAAACTATAAATCTCCAACTGCGCCACCACCCACCGCGAACCAACAACCGGGTAAATTCACAATTCATGAAAGCAGCGCTTTATCAGCCAAAAACCTTCGCACTAGCGCGGTATTCTTCCGTCGAAACCAGCCGCCAACTCCCATCGCCCAAAAGTTCCAAAACCTGCTGGTGATATTTCACTAAACTCAATCGGTGGCCGACACTCACAAACGTAGTTTTAGTGGCTTGCAACTGCTCGTATAAATGTTGCTCGTTCTTCAAATCCAAAGCACTTGTCGCCTCATCCAAAATAGCATATGGCGGTTCCGTCAACAACAATCTAGCAAAAGCTAAACGCTGCTGTTCTCCCAGCGACAAAATCTCAGCCCAATCTAAATCCGCATCAAAACCGCCCAATCTGTCGGGCAAATCTGCTAAGTTTACTGATGCTAAAACGCGGCGCAATTTTTCCTCATCAACCTCGCTGCTGGTGTTGGGATAGAGAAGTTGCGATCGCAAACTACCCAAAATCATATAAGGACGCTGCGGCAAAAACAGCATTTCTCCGAGTTCCGGCCGCGCCAAACGGCCCGTTCCCGAGTCCCACAAACCCGCAATTGCTCGCAGCAAAGAACTCTTCCCAGCACCGCTTTGACCGACAATTAACAGTCCTTCCCCTGGCGACACCGCTACCGACAAATCCCTAATCAAAGTCTTTTGCTGCTTCGGAGTATCTAAAGTAACGTGTTCCAGTGCCAATTGCGAACTTATAACTGTATCGATTGTTCTGATTTCCTCGAATTTAACAGCCTTTTTTTCATCCTTTAAAGACTCATTAAACGTAGCTAGGCGATTAATTCCCGCTGCAAAAGCACTCAATCTTTCAATATTATATACAATCAAAGAAAATGCCTCTACAACCTGACGAAAAGCAAATTCAGCTTGAGTAATATCGCCGTATCTGATCTGGCCAGCAAAGTAGATAGAAGCCAGGAACAAAGAGGGTATAATATAAGTTACATATTTATAGCTAAGTGTAAAATATTGCAGATTTCGCTGCCACCCAACTAGCAAATTAAAGTTCCGAACTGCTTCTAAAAATCGGTGTTTTACCTGAACAGATTCCTGTGCTTCTCCCCGATAAAAAGCAATTGATTCTGCATGGTCCCGAATGTGAACCAAGCCATACCGAAAGTCTGCTTCTTTGCGGAGCTGATTGAAGTTCAAAATTATCAACTTTTTGCCAAAAATTACCATTACTGCCGTCCCAAAGACAGCATAAATAATTAGTCCGATCGAAAGACTTGTAGAAATAGACCACAGAATACCCGTAAAAGAAATAACATCAATAACTGCTCCCAGCATCACCAGCAAAAAATCTAAACTCGTGCTAGTGAATGATTTGATATCTTCAGCGATTCGCTGGTCGGGATTGTCAATTTCTTTCTGAAAATTTACTTCGTAATAAGCGCGGTTGTAAAAATATCTATCCAGGAAACTATCAGTCATCCACTCTCGCCAATACAGTCCCAGTTTCTCTTGGGTATAGCGGTAAATCACCACTATCGGAGTAGCGATGATGAAAACTCCAGCATAAACCCACATAAAGCGCCAAAAAGTGGTCTGATCCTTTTCAGCAAGTGATGTCGTAAAAAAGTTACCAATGTAGCTAATTACTACGTTAATTCCGCTAACAGACAGCGACAAAAATAGCAGCAGAGCTAACATTATCCACTGCTTCCAGCGCGGTATCAACTTGCTTCTGAAAAAAACAAAAGCAGCCAGCGGGAGAATTAGCATTAAACCAACGATCGCAATTGTCGGTGAGTAGATAATCCCTTTAATCAAAGTAGCTAAGCCAGCCGCAACACCGTTAAAAGCCTCTGGAAAAAAGGCTTGAGCAGCTAAACTGACAACACTGACAGCCACAAACATCGCAGCGAAGAGAAATATCAACAACAGCGCCACTAATCCTAAAAAGATTCTGCCGCCCCCAGGCTCTAAAGGATAAAAGTAAGGCTGAGCGATCGCAATAAATCTCTGCCACAACTGACGGTCAAATCGATTCATCTTTGCTTTTTACAAAACTACTTCGACTCTTCTAACATATCAAGTTTTATTACCCATTGTCGCAGTAATTTATTCAAGAGTTCAGGTAAAAAAATGGCATTACCGAAAGACTGATATAGCCTGAGTCTTTCGGTAGTCGGGTCTGAAGGCACTTAGGCCCAAGACAATAAAACCAAAAGTTTTAACAATTAAGAACGTTTTCATCGTCAGACCCGTTGCTATATTTGCAGAGAAATTAGGCCAGGAGATAAAAAAAGTTGGGACGTTAGTTGTGGAGCAAATCTCAAATCTCAAATCTATCTAGCTGGAAGAAGTCGCGCTGTCGACGGCTAACTCCGACTGCGATTGGCTGCTGTAAAACCGCTGGCTCATCCCTAAAATTACTTGTTTCATTACCCAATACAAAACAGCAATTACTACAAAAGTTACAGCCATTACTAAAACCGGACGCTTGCCAATCAAATCGTTCATTACGGTGTTAACCAGCGCATCGGGGTTAGTCAGAATGTCCCAACTGTTGAAGCGTATAAATCGCCCTAAATAAATCCCGATCGCCGAAAGTGCGTGTATAGTTATCTCCGTTGCCAGGATAAATTTACTCCAACCCTGTTGCTTCAAATAGTAACCCAAATTCATCACCGACAGCACGTAAGCCCCAAACCCGAGCAGCATAAACACCAGATACTGCGGGATCAAAGCTAGAGTCACAGTCCACACCGAGTACCCCTCTTTAATCTGCTCGATCAGGTGAATGATATCAGTTAAAACGTAGGGCGCATTGGGCAAAAAGGCGATCAACGCCAAAAAACCGCCCCACCAGCGGAGAGAGCGAACTCCGCGCTGCCGCAGTACCCAGATGTCTAAAGCCATCAGTGCCAGCGTAATCACGATCGCCCCCAAAACGTAAGTTTTGCCCACATCTTGCACAATGTGCTTCAGATAAGCCAAAACGTGGCGCGTGCTGGGCAAAAAAGTAGCGCCCAGGAGAAAGGCCGTACCCCACAGCAACCAGCGCGATCGGGGTTTGCGAAACAGCAAAAAACTCAGCCCCAGCGGTACTAAAGCCAAAAACAAATTCCAAGACATCCAGCGGACATTGTGTCCCATTGCTTCCAGCGCTTCCAGGATTAATCCCATCATGTCAAGTTTTATACAATTAAAGGTTTGATGCAGCTTCAATCTATCTTAGTCGTTAACTTGTAGGGTGCGTCAGCTTATGGCTCCTGGCTGTGCGCCTGAAAATCAGGATCTGCTGACGCACCCTAGCACTGTGGAGTCAATCTAAAATCTAAAATCTAAAATCTAAAATCGACTGACGCACGCTACTACTTATACACTTTGTCGATCGGAATCTGAATCCTAAAAGTCGTTCCGCATCCTATGGACGAAATACACTCAATCTTGCCATTGTGCTTTTCCACCACAATCGAGTGCGCGATAGACATTCCCAAACCCGTACCTTTCCCCACAGCTTTTGTAGTAAAAAACGGGTTAAAAATTCGATCGACTATCGCCTCGGGAATGCCCGTACCGTTGTCCGAAATTTCCACTATCGCAGTCTTCTGGGCCGTTACACCAGTGAAAATAACAATCCGGCCGTTCTCGATCGGCGATCGTGGAACTGATAACTTTTGATATCGTTCTTCAATAGCATCAATTCCATTAGCAATAATATTCATAAACACCTGATTGAGTTGGCTTGCATAGCACTCTACCGGCGGTAGTTTCCCAAACTCCTTAATTATTTCAATTTCCGGGCGGCTGTCCCGACTCTTCAAGCGGTGCTGCAAAATTAACAAAGTGCTTTCAATTCCCGCGTGAATATCGACTGGCTTCATTGCGGATTCGTCCAGCCGCGAGAAATTCCTGAGCGACAACACAATTTGGCGGATGCGGTCGGTTCCTACCTGCATCGAACCCACAATTTTTGTTAAATCCTCAGCCATGAAATCCAAATCTATCTCTTGAATGCGATCGACAATTTTTGAATTAGGTTCGGGATACTCATGTTCGTAAAGAGTCACCAGATCGAGCAACTGTTTTGTATACTCTTTGAGATAATCAATGTTAGCGTGAATGAAGTTAACGGGATTATTAACTTCGTGAGCGATGCCGGCAACTAATTGCCCCAAAGAAGACATTTTTTCAGTTTGAATGAGCTGAGTTTGAGTAGATTGCAATTCTAGCAGCGCTGACTCTAAATCTCGAGCTTTTTCTCTTTCTCGTCCCTCGCTTTGTCGCAGTGCTTCCTCTGCTTGCTTGCGAGTCGTAATATCCTGGGAAACTCCAATTATTACCTTAGCCTGACCGCCAGCATTCCTGCTAAAAATAGTATCCCGACTTTGCAGCCACAAAAAATGACCGTCTGCTGCCCGCATCCGGTACTCAATTTCCCTAATTTCGCCATCTTCAACTTCTACAAAGCTAGCGTGATGTTTGAGAATTTTCGGCAAATCTTCCGGGTGTACTAACTGAGGAACCAGTGGCGAATCCATCCCTGTAAGGTCGTCAAACGTATAGCCCAAAAGCCTAAGCATTGAATTATTAGTGTAGATATTTCGCTGTTCTTCCAAGTCGTAGAGATACAAAATACCGGGAGTAGCCGATGCTACTTTTTGAATGAACTGCTGGCTTTCTTGCAAAGCTAACTCAGCTTGCTTGCGATCGGTAACATCAATGGTGATGCCGTCCCAAAGAATATCGCCGTTTTCTTTAGCTTCAGGACGCGAATTTGTCTGAAACCAGCGAACCTCGCCCGAAGGCAGTACCAGCCGTCCTTCCCAGTGCCAAGGTTGCAAAGTTTGCGCTGAAATAGCAATAGATTCGTAGTAATTTTGGCGCTCGTCGGGATGAACCAAATCTGTTAGTAAAGCCGAATTTTGCAGAACAGCTTCTGGTTCTAACTCAAACATTTCTAGGGAAGCAGGACTCATGTAAGGGAAACTAACAGAGCCATCTGCACGCAACAAACATTGATAAATGATTCCCGGCAAATTAGCAGACAGCTTTTGGAATCTTGCCTCACTTTCCCGCAGTGCTTCCTCTGCTTGTTTGCGCTCCGTAATGTCAGTAATTGAACCAACCATGCGGACTGCTGTTCCAGATGCGTCCCACAAAGCTTGTCCCCGACTGAGTATCCATTTGTAGGCGCTGTTATAGCACCAGCAGCGGTATTCGATGATGTAATGGGGCGTTTTCTTGTTTAAATGGTCTTGGAGAGCTTGCATTACTAAGGCTACATCCTCGGGATGCGTGCCCCTTTTCCATTCGTCCAAGTAATCTAGAATTGAGCTGTTTTCGTATCCGGTGATTTCCTTAAATCGCTCGGACAAGAACACTTCCCCTGTTTGCAAGTTCCAGTCCCAAATTCCGTCATTGTTGCCTTTGAGTGCTAACAGCCAGCGTTCTTCAGTTTGCATCAATTGAGCAGTTCTCTGTTTGACTCTATTTTCTAGCTCTTGATTGAGTTGTTTGAGACTTTCTTCTGCCTGTTTGCGTTCGATCGCAATTCCTGCTAAGTTTATGACCGCTTCTATCAATTGCAACTCAAAAAAATGGGAGCTGCGCGGTTGGGCATAATACATTCCAAAAATTCCCAGAACTTGACCCTGAGATGAGAAAATAGGAGTAGAAAAGCAAGCTTTCAGTCCAAAACTCAAGGCTAAATCTCGATAATTTTCCCACAAAGGATCGGTGGCAATATCTGTAACGATCACCTGTTGGCGGCTAAAGGCAGCAGTGCCGCAGGAACCGACATCCGGGCCGATGGCTGTGCCGTGAATAGCAGCATTGTAACTGTCGGGCAAACTCGGGGCGGCTCCGTGCAGTAAATGTTCGCCGTCTGGAGCTAGAAGCAAAATCGAACCTATGACCTCTCTAGATTGCTGTTCGATTATTTCAACTAAAGTATTTAAAGTATCGCCCAGAGGAGCGCCCTTAGCAATCATTTCTAAAATTTGTTTTTGACCGATCAACCAATTTTCAGCTTGCTTGCGCTCCGTAATGTCGCGGGCTACCACCAGAACCGTGTTTTCTTTCATTGGCGAAATGGTAGTGGCAAACCACGTTTGTACGCTGGCAATTTCCAGGTTATATTCAAAAGTACAGGTTTGATTTGTACCAAGGGCGGTGCAAATTTTATCCTGAAAAATATCTGCAATTTCTGGCTCGAATATTTCGCTGATTTTTTTGCCGACAAGTTCTGCCGACGGTTTGTATAAAAGTCCGGGATTTGTCGGGGCAATTTTCAGGTAGCGTCCCTCAATATCAATCACCAAAATTACGTCGTTCATGGCAGCGAACAAAGCTCTAAGTTCCGCTTCAGAAGCTTGCAGGGCAATTTCAGCTTGTTTGCGATCGCTAATATCCGTCCCGATACAAAGCAGTCCTGCCAAATTTCCATTCGCATTTAGTAAAGGTTTATTTGTCCACGCTATCCACACCCTTTCTCCATTGCTGCGGATGTTTTCCTTTTCGTGTTGGAAGTATTTTTCAAGCTGTCCCAAACAGTCTCGAATCATTGCCGCGAGGTCACTTTCGGAGAAATCTGTTTTCGGTATAATTGTGCCGATCGCATTTTTGCCGATGATTTCTGCTTCTGAATACCCGAAAAAAGCTTCACCAAACTCGTTAAAAAAAGTAATCTTGCCTTTACTGTCTAATTGCACAATAATGCTGTTAGCATTCTCAACGAGTTGCCGGTACTTAGCTTCGCTTGAACGCAGTTTCGCACGGCCGTACACCCAGCTAAAAACCCCCACCCCGCTCAAAAGTGCCAGCAAGTCGCCTCCAAAGAGCAGCCACCTGCGATGCGGATAATTCGCAGGCCATCCCCCTGCCGGAATTGCTGCCAACTGCCAGGAACCGTTGGGCAAAGTCACTTCCAGCACCACGGGATTGTCCTGAAAAATTGACCCGTCACCGAAAAACACTGCGCCGGATGCTCCCCTCCCGTCTTTGCCCCGCAAAGCGTATTGCAGCTTCGCTGAGGAGTCGTTGAGTCCTGCTTCCTCAATCAGGGAATTTTTGTCCACGAACAGGCCTGTCAAGCCCCAGTAAACTCCTGTTTCGGGCTCGGCGCCGGAGGGTGTGAGAAAAATCGGCGATCTGCCGATCAACGTCTCGTCCCCCTCCAATAATTTCACGGGCCCGGCAAGCAAAGTTTTTCTGCTGTTGATGACCTCTTCGACCATTTCCCGCTGTTCGGGTAGCGCCGTCAAGTCAACCCCGATCACCGCTTCATTTCCGTCCCGCGGATAAATGTAAGCGACCGTGGTGCCTTTAACTAAAGTTATGGCGCGAATGCCCGGTTGCTGTGCCATCAGAATTCTCGCCGTCGCTGTAAACTCGGCTTCGGTGATATTTGGGTTATTGGAAAGATAAGCCCCCAAACCCCGCATCAAAAACAGCCGGGAATTCAAAGAGCTTTCGAGCTTAGAGCGGACTGTGCTGATCCGATCGAGGGTGCTAGCGCGGTTGTACTGACAAAACCGCTGTTGTTCCGATCGGTCTAAAATGCCAACTCCGATCAAAATGGCTACTGATGCCGAAATTGCTGCTAAATAGGGTGAAATTTGAAATTTTTTAATCTTAAAGTATTCCATCTGCCGGCGGTTTAAGGTAGATCTTTACGTCTTTAGATAGATTTAGTTTAGTTCCATTTCTATAGGTAGATGCAAGATTTCCGGGATACCGGGCTTTTGGCGAGCCGGCGCGAGTTTTTTGTGTTCTAGGACGCCCGCCGAACGCCGGCGATCTGTAAACCTCTAATCATCTATTCTGCGGACAAAGTTTTAAATCTCAAATCGACTGACCGAAAGTAATTTTGTCATAAGCCCCCGGATTCATTCCTTCGCAGACTCAGGACGGGATCGATCTAAAATCTAAAATCTAAAATCTAAAATCGACTGACTCGCCATTTATCGGGTAGGGTGCGCGCTGCCGTACCACAGCGGTGGGGGAGCGCGTACCCGAAAGACGGGAATTATTAGCTAAAATAGGGTTAGCAATAATTTTTTTCAGCGCTACGGCGAATCAAAATAGGGGCAATTTGATGCAAGAACAGTTGATGGAAGCGATCGCACCTTACCGCGATCGCGTGGATTATCTGGAAGTTCGCCTCGAACAAAGCGAGTCAACTGCGATTAGTTTTCGCGGCCCTCAGTTAGATGCTGTCAACCGCAGTTTTAGTCTCGCCGGTGGCATCCGCGCCTGTCACAAAGGCGGCTGGAGTTTTGTAACTTTTAACGGTTTAGCTGAGTTAAAAGATCGCATTGAAGAAGCTGTAGTGCAGTCTCGTTTGGTTGGCAGCGAAAAAACTCTACTAGCAGATGTCACCCCGATTCAAGATTATGTAGCGGTGGAATTGGGCCGCGATCCGCGCTCTATTACTCTAGCCGAAAAGCGAAAATTGCTCGAATCTTACAACCAGTTGCTGTTAGATTACGACCCGCGAATTCAGACGACAATGGCTGGTTACAGCGACAGGTTCGGGATTACTTATTTTGTGAATTCTCAAGGCACTTGCATCGCTCAAGAGCGCTTGGACGTGACGGGGCGTTTCGGGGCGATCGCCCGCGGCGAGGGCGGTGTCGTCCGCCAAGGGTTTGAGTCGATTCACTCGCGATCGGATTACGATGTCTTGACAAATATTGAAGATCGTGTTAAGAGTGCTGCGGTTCGAGCAGTGGGCCAACTAGAGGCAAAATCGGTGAAAGGCGGTCAGTATCCGGTGATTTTAGACCCTTATTTGTCGGGGGTTTTTATTCACGAAGCTTTCGGGCATTTGTCGGAAGCAGACGGCATTTACGAAAACCCGAAAATGCAGGAATTGCTGACTTTGGGCAAGCCTGTGGCGATCGAACAATTGAATGTAATTGACGACGCAACTGTGCCGGGATTGCCGGGAACTTTGAAATACGACGACGAAGGCGTGCCGGCTCAGTGCAAGCATTTAATTAAAAATGGAGTTTTAACGACTCGAATGCACAATCGCGAGACTGCGGGCAAAATGGGCGAAAGTCCGACAGGAAATGCCCGGGCTCTGAGTGCTACTTTTATGCCTTTGGTGCGGATGACTAATACTGCGATCGAGTCTGGCGAACATTCTTTTGATGAAATGGTTGCCGACATTGACGAAGGAGTGTATGCAGTGCGGATGTTGGGAGGACAAACCAACGGCGAAATGTTTACCTTTGCGGCGGCTCAAGGGTTCATGATTCGCGACGGCAAATTGGCTGAACCTGTTAGCGATGTCACTTTAAGCGGCAATGTATTTCAGACGTTAAAGGATATTGAGTCGATAGGAAACGACTCGGTTTATGCCTACGGCGGCTGCGGTAAAGGCGGCCAGAGCGGTTTACCCGTAAGCGTCGGCGGCCCCCATTTGCGCATTAAAAATGTGGTCGTCGGAGGAAGATAATCATTAGTAATTAGTCATTAATTAGGGCTTGCTGAATAATCGATCGCAAATCAATAACAAGAGTGATCGATATATTCAAGCTCGGTTAAAGATAAGTTTTTTTTGTATC
>NZ_SRRZ01000107.1 GCF_013179805.1 Microcoleus asticus IPMA8
CATCTTTAACGAATCATGTCATTGGTTTTCTTACAGGATGGTCTTGGATTTTACATTCTTTATCTCTAGCACATCTTTAAAAAAATGGTATAAGATGGTTGATATTTTATTGGCTACGGCACGCTTATTTGGTGAATACTAAGCACTTCAAAAACTGGTTTACAAACTGCTGCTACTGTACTTCATAAACGTGGAATCCGCTGTATATAACTGGCCCAGCAGTATTGATGATGAATGTTCAGAGGCTTTATAAGATTTATAAAAAATATGTAAGGTGCGCAATGCGCACCTTACAATCTCAAGCGGTAGGAGAAAAACTCCGCGTTGCAATAGGTAGAAATTTAAACAGGTTCTAACTGGGAAATTACATTTTCCATGTGTTGGGCAACTTGGCTTTCTTTTTCCACAGAATTGGTTTCCATGTAAACGCGCATCAGGGGTTCAGTTCCCGAAGGGCGCAGCAGTACCCAGCCGCCGTCTTCCAGATAAAGTTTAATCCCGTCTTTGCGGCCGATTTCCTTAACGCCGATACCTGCTACTTCTTTGGGGGGATTCTTGGTAAAAGATTCCAAAACGGCTGCTTTGTGGGCTTCATCTAAGTGCAAGTCCAAACGTTTGTTGTACAGGGGGCCGTCGGCTTCTTTAATGGCTTCTTCTACTAGCTGAGAAAGCGGTTTGCCTTCATAGGCGATCGCCTCGGCAACTAGCATATCAGCCAAAATCCCGTCTTTTTCGGGGATGTGACCCAAAACGCTCAAACCGCCAGACTCTTCGCCACCGATGAGCACCGCTGTTTCCCGCATTTTTTCGCCGATGTATTTAAAGCCGACTGCGGTTTCGTAGATTGTTAAACCGTACTTGGCGGCCAAATTGTCTAGCAAGTGGGTAGTTGCGACGGTACGGACGATCGCCCCAGTCAAGCCTTTATTCTTCACCAAGTGACGCGCCAGCAGCAACAGCACGGTATTTGGAGTCAAAACATTTCCCAACTCGTCAACAATACCAAAACGATCGCTGTCGCCATCCGTAGCCAAACCCAAATCGGCCGAATCCTTCTTAACAGCTTCCACCAACTCGACTAACTGTTCGCCCTTGGGTTCGGGCATTCCGCCGCCAAACAGCACGTCGCGGTAGGTGTGAAAACTTTCGACATCACAGCCGCAGTGTTCCAAAACGCCGTCGAGATAGCCGCGAGAAGTCGAGTAGAGAGCGTCGTACTTCACCTTCAACTTAGCAGAGCGAATCCGCTCCACATCTATCAAAGTATAAAGAAACTTCAGATATTCGGGTTTCGGGTCAAAACTGGAGATTTTATCGTTGTGGCTGCCTTTGGCTGGGGCATCAGAAGCACCAGCAATATTGGCCACAATTGTATCAGTAATTTCCGGGGTTGCCGGGCCCGCGTAGTCGGGGATGTATTTGATGCCGCAGTAAGGTGCGGGATTGTGCGAAGCCGTGAACATCAGGGCTCCTGCGGAGTTTAGATGCTTGGCGCTGTAAGCAATGACTGGTGTGGGGCAATCTCGATCGACCACTTTCACCGTCCATCCCAAATCTGCCAATACTTCTGCCGCGGTGCGGGCGAACTCGTCTGCCAGAAAGCGGGTATCGTAGGAGACTAGAACTGGGCGGTCTTTGGTGTAAGCGGTTTCTAGGTAACTGGCGATCGCCCGGGTGACTTTTCGCACGTTGGCAAAAGTAAAGTCATGGGCAATCAGCCCTCGCCACCCATCGGTTCCGAACTTAATTTCTGTTGAATTGCTGCTAGCGCTCATTTTATCCACTTCCTCTCGTCCTACTAATCCTACCCGAAGGCATAGCCTTAAAGAGCTCGTGGCCGTGCTGTTTTTGAGTAGCGAGCGCCCGTGGGGTCTCATCAACCTAATCCTATCGTTGTAGGGCAGGCTTCCGCCTGCAGCAGAGGGATCGAACCAGTCAGAGGGCAAAATGTGGGAGCAATGGGGCGAGGCACTCGCTAGTTCCGGTTTTGAAAGGTAGTTTGCCGATCGAATGGACGGCGATCCATTGCGGGCGATCGCAGAATCTAAAAAACTGATCGCAAAAAACCGCGCTGGCAATGGCATTAACGAAATGCACACAAATCTGATTATCATCTCAAATTTAATTTTTTATTTAGAAAAGCTGACCGTTTAATGTGTTAGGGTTTCCTAACAATCGCCTGACTCAAAATACATTTGTAATTCTGGTATGGAAATAAATTAACCAAAGTCACCGCTCGATCGTGCTGTAAGCTAGCTTCTTTAAGAAATTAGGGCGATCGACTAAAGCGCTCCTCAACAAAGATAAAGTATTTCAAGCAACAGTTTTTTTGAGGCAGACTTGACTTTAATTCTCAGGTTTTAAGACCAATTAAATTTATTTATAGCCCTCTTTATAGGTCAACAAAATAAATTAAGGTCACGATCACAGGGTGAGGGTGATCCATCGCACAATAAATAGCGTTATTAACGTGCAGCTTGTAAAAAATGCAGGCAGTAGAGCCAAATGGCTGATATATTTAAGCATAATGGTAGATGACTGTCAGCGTACAAATGCAGAAGATTGTAGTTAACAACGTTGTTAAAAATTAGGGGAATCGATCGGGTGCGACTTTATAAAAAAACGAGGTTTATCATGACGGGTATTTCCCAACTATCTTCAAAGTCTTTACCGACAGCAGACAAAATTCAACAGGGCGACAGTCTGGCGTCTAGGGATCTTACCGGATCGGACACTCACAAACTCGCAGAGGCTAAAGGCGTCAGCGTTTCTTCCTTCGCAGTTAGCTGGGCAAAAAAATATTACAGTATAGTTGCGGCACGAGAAAACCAAGCGCCACGCCAAATTCCCCCAAGCCCAGAGTCAACCTATTTTGAGGGAAATCGAGCTAAAATAGTTGACAAATTGACAAATACCCTGAAATTAGCCAGCGAGATAGCTTGGAATAGAGTAGAAGCTCTTTTAGGGGAACAAATAGAGCGGCACGGGATCGATCCGAGCTTAATTAATCCTTTAGAAATTGTGGCTGACTCTCGCACCTTATATCGCAAAGCAATAGACGCTTACGCCGAGAGAGAACCTGTTTTCCGCTTGTCAGTGCTGGTGGGAAAAGATATTATCCAAGTGAGGCGGAAATATTCACAGACCGATCCGTTAGTGCTGGGATTTGTGACGGTGGAGTTTCAATACACTAGCAAAATCTTGTTAGGATGTCTTTCGGAGTCAGAGCGATCGAAATTTGCACCCTACTTAAAAATTGTAGACGACTACCTGCACATTCCCTACGGAGAGATTAACGAGGCTGCGGCGAATCAGTCTCCAAATTCAAGAGCTCTATTAGCTGTTCAGCATTTGTGGCAGCATAAAACTGAGATTGCTAGTGCAGTGTACGAGCGCGCTAGTTTCCAGCATCAAGGATACCGCAGCAGCAGCGGGTATTTGAGCGATCGAGAGATAAAAATTTCTGGTATCCGGGATGTCGAGATTTTTCAAAGCTATTTGTGCTGGTGCGTTTTGGAAGGTAGTATTCGCCCGGTACAGCAAGAATTGTTTCCAATTTGCGTGATGTTGTACCCCAAACTTCATGTAAGTTGGGAGTTAGTGCAGGATATGCTGCTGATTTTGTTTTGGGAAATATGCGATCGGCTTCCTGCTGAAGATTTAACGGTATTTGTACCTTACTTGCGTACTGTGACTGAGATGTTTTCGAGTGATGTGTTTGAAAATTAGGTAATTGGAAATTGGGAATTGGTAATTGCCTCAAAATTTACCAGTTGCCTATTTAAAACTAAAAGCTGCGACTGCCAAACATCCCCAACCGACAATAAAAGCAACTCCCCCCAGCGGCGTAATTGCACCCAGCCATTTGATGTCAGTCAAACTCAGGGCGTACAAACTGCCTGAAAAGATTATAGTGCCGGCAATAAAAGCCCATCCAGCCACTGCAAAAAAGGTTTGAGACTCTTGGGCGCGGCTCAAGAGTAAAGCGACGAGTAATAGAGCTAGGGCATGGTACATTTGATAGCGGGCGCCGGTCTCAAAAATTGCTAAAGCTCGATCGTTCAATTGATTTTTCAAAGCGTGAGAGGCAAAAGCACCGCATGCAACGGATAAACTTCCGAATAGGGCTGCGGCTGCTATAAAAATGCGCATTAAAATTAGCGTTGACATAATATTTATTGAATTGGGAAGAAGGAAGAAGGAAGAAGGAAGAGAGAAAAACATCTAATTGTTGATATCCAAGGTGCGCGGTGCGTGCCTTACTTGTCATTGCCAGTGAGAGCGAAGCAATCGCAGAGTATGGAGGTTCACTGGCGTAACTCTGGGAAGGGAAGGTGCGCGGTGCGCACCCTAGGTTTACGATCAATTAGCTTTTTTGCAGATATTTTTAATCTATTTCCGCACAGCTTCCAGCAAGCGAGAATAATAAAAGCTAGTGCTATTCATGGCTGTTCTTTTAACAACAAAGCCGTTGCTTTCTAAGATTTTGATAATATCTGCTTCGCGGTGCTGGTAAGCGCGGGTAGTTTTGCTCGGGCCGGGGAAAAGTTCGCCAAATTTTTTGAGGGCGGTTAGTGCTAAAGTTTTGGGGGCAAAACTGAGAATTAGTCGCGATTGGGCGATCGAACTTAGGTGAGCGATCATTTCCGCAGCCTTATTTTGAGGATAGTGGATCAGCACGTCCAAACATATTACTGTGTGGAAATTGCCGGTTAAAGCTTCCAAATCTTGGGCGGCGAAGGAGATGTTGTAGAGCTTGCCGGGAACTGCTGTCGATCGATCGTAGGCTTCTGCTACCATCTTTTCAGAGATATCGCTAGCGCAAACAATTGCCCCAGCCTCAGCCAGAGGAATGCTCAGAGATCCCACACCGCAGCCGGCATCGCAGACGGAAAGCCCGGGCAAATTGCCGTCAGCTTGCAGCCATTCGATGACTGTATCCACCGTTTTCTGGTGCCCGGTGCGGATGTCTAGCTGAACTTTATTGACTTTGCCGTCGCCGTAAATTCGTTGCCAGCGATCGAATCCCGTCGAGTTAAAATACTGTCTAACTATAGTCTTGTCGTCTACCAAATTCATCGATCTGCCTGCTGCTGAGTTATTGCCAACGGTTAGATATTATATAGCAATCCGGTTCGGAAAACGCGCAACTGGCAACCATCGATCGATTTTAGATTGGCGATTTTAGATTTTAGATTAAAACCGCCAATCTAAAATCTAAAATCTATCTCGTAATACCAGTTCCCACATTCTTAATTCTTCAATCCTTTAATCTAAAATCTAAAATGGTGTAACGGGTTAAAAGAGTCGATGCCAAGCCAATTCCTTTGTCGCCCCATTTAAATTCCAGCGCAACAATTGAGTGGCCGATTTGCCAATAATTCCGGAAATTCCGATCGCACTTCTCGGAGATTCAGTTGCCAGCGCGATCGCACTTTCGGCGTCGCAAATTCCCCATTTCACCAAATTCTGCACTCCCGCCAACAGCGGCAGAGTTGTGCCTGCCAAAGTAGCAGATTCCAGGGGCGAGTGGTAATCTAATCTGACCCAAGCCGTACCTTTTCTGACTTCAATTTGTCGGGAATCCCAAGGATAAACACCCTCAGGCAAACCCAAAGGAGCCAAAGCATCGCTCACTAAAAAAACGCCTTTTTCATACCTACCAGCGCGCAGCAAAAAATCAATCATTGTCGGAGAAACGTGCTTGCCGTCAGCAATTAAACCGCATTTTACGCCCGGAGAAACGATCGCCGCTCCCAACAAACCCGGTTCTCGGTGGTGCAAACTCGGCATCGCATTAAAAGCGTGAGTTACCATTGAAGCTCCCCGAGCAAATGCTTGCTGGGCTTGCTCAGCCGTCGCTTGGGAGTGTCCGAGGCTGACGGCAATTCCCAAACTTTGCAAATAAGAAATGACTTCGCCCGTGCTGTCTAACTCCGGCGCTAAAGTAATTATTTTGACAATATCGGCACAATCTCCTAAAACTTGCTTGACATTTTCTATAGTTAGCGGTAGTAAAAACTCAACTGGGTGAGCTCCTCGCTTCTGGGGGTTGAGAAAAGGGCCTTCGAGGTGAACACCGAGAATTTCCGCTGTTTTTGTTTTATTGATTGCCGGATCAGCGGTTTGTACAGTGCGGATATAATTAGCTATGGTCGAGAGCGATCGCCGGAACTTATCGAGCGAAGTTGTTACCAAAGTCGGCAAAAAAGCATCGACTCCCTGATTCCACAAAAATTGACAAATTTTCGGCAAAATTTCAATTTGCTTGCTTTCTAAATCGGGGAAAGCAAAACCCAGGGCCCCGTTAATCTGCAAGTCAACACCGCCCAGAGAAAGCCAATCGCCTGCTACATCAAGCACTTGCAAATCGGGAGGACAAATCCGTTTAAATACGGCGTCCATCGGCCAAACTTCTTGAATGATGCCCGTTTCGTCAACAGCAAGCATCTGCAAATCCTTGTAACCCGGGAGGCGAGCATTGAGAATATCTGTGGGGGCGGCAGTTGGGGTTGTGGCTTCAGTCATCCGATTTTAGATTTTAGATTTTAGATTTTAGATTTTAGATTTTAGATTGGCTCCGATGGATAAATCTGGAGGCTGCTTATGAGGATGCGGAGCTTTTTGCTTTCTGCATGGTGGCTTGTAACCAAATTGCTTTCGAGCCTGACTTTTGCTACAAAATATCTAAATTTGAGTTAACGCCATAATTTAAAATTACCATTAATCTGAAATCTAACATCTCAGCATTGCATGAATGAACCAACAGTTGGAATTATCATGGGTAGCGATTCGGATTTGCCAACCATGTCTGAAGCGATCGCAGTTTGCGAAGAGTTCAGCGTTGCTTGCTCCGTGGCAATCGTCTCGGCGCACCGCACCCCCTCGCGCATGGTGGAATACGCCCAAACGGCGCACCAACGGGGCTTGAAAGTCATTATCGCAGGTGCCGGGGGAGCTGCGCACCTCCCAGGCATGGTAGCATCTTTAACGCCCTTGCCAGTAATTGGCGTGCCTGTACCGAGCCGCCACCTGCAAGGGGTAGATTCGCTGTACTCGATCGTGCAAATGCCAGCCGGGATACCCGTAGCCACAGTGGGGATCGGCAACGCTAAGAATGCTGGGTTGCTGGCAGTTCAGATACTAGCAGCTCATCAGCCAGAATTGCTAGAGCGAGTCCTGCATTACCGCAAAAATTTGTCCGAATCTGTACTGAAAAAACAAAATCAGCTAGAAGAGCTAGGCTATCAAAACTATCTCAATCTGAACAAATAATCCATAAACTTTTGTAGTAAAATTGGAAAGTTTTCCGAATATTGCTGAGCTTACTAGCCGTAAAGAGGGTAAAAGTGATTAAAATGACTGTCGGAAAGAAAAAGTCGAAATCAGTCAGGCGGGAGTCTTTAAATTTGCCAGCAGCTAACTTTTTGACCAAAGTCAACAGGTTCAAGAAATTACAAAGGACGATCGCCCGCCTCAGTCCAAGTTGGCAAGCCTGCATACCTTTAGCTGCAATCATCGTCTTGGTGTGGGGATATGCCGCGGTAGCCCAAACAGCTCCCGCGCCAACCACCGAGGAACAATTAGCCAGCCTTAAGGTGGGCATGGATACCATGTGGGTCATGGTGGCTGGGATGCTAGTGTTCTTTATGAACGCCGGTTTCGGTATGTTGGAAACCGGGTTTTGCCGCCAAAAAAATGCAGTCAACGTGCTGTCCAAAAACTTGATTGTTTTTGCGCTTTCTACGATCGCCTTTTGGGCGATCGGCTTTGCGTTAATGTTCAGCGACGGCAACGGTTTTATCGGCAGCAGCGGCGGATTTTTTCTGTGGAATGTAGCCGACAACAGCCCCGCCACAGGAGACGCTTATCAAGGCATTTTCGACTCGCTTAACTGGACGGGAGTCCCCCTCAACGCTAAATTCTTTTTCCAATTAGTTTTTGCGGGAACTGCTGCCACGATCGTTTCAGGAGCCGTTGCAGAGCGAATTAAATTCCTTGAATTCTTAATTTTCAGCTTGCTGCTAGTAGGCATTGCTTACCCGATTACCGGACACTGGATTTGGGGCGGCGGCTGGCTGGCAAAAGCCGGCTTCTGGGATTTTGCAGGTTCGACAGTGGTTCACTCGGTAGGCGGTTGGGCTGCTTTGATGGGAGCGGCATTTTTGGGGCCGCGGATCGGCAAGTACCGCGACGGCGATACTGTGGCGATGCCGGGACACAATATGAGCATTGCCACCCTGGGCTGTTTGATTCTGTGGTTGGGTTGGTTCGGGTTTAATCCCGGTTCGACAATGGCAGTCGATCCAAATGCGATCGCCCACATTGCGATCACCACCAACACCGGCGGCGCCTTCGGGGGAGTTGCTGCAACGATTACAGCTTGGCTGTACCTGGGCAAACCCGACCTTTCCATGATTATCAACGGCATCCTCGCCGGCTTAGTCGGCGTAACAGCTAGCTGCGCTTGGATCAACGTGCCCAACTCTGCCATAATCGGCACGATCGCCGGTATCCTGGTAGTTTTCGCAGTAACTTTCTTCGACAACTTGAAAATTGACGACCCTGTAGGGGCAACTTCAGTTCACTTAGTCTGCGGCATCTGGGGAACTCTGGCGGTTGGGCTGTTTGCGGACGGGCCTACAACTGGACTTTATACCGCAGGCCCGGCAGCCGGATTGCTTTTGGGCGGAGGTTTCGGTCAACTCTGGGCGCAGTTGGTCGGCATTATCTCTGTAGGGGGGATGACCGTGCTGCTGAGTACGATTTTTTGGATGGCACTCAAAGCTTTGCTGGGTATCCGCGTTTCTGCTTCAGAGGAGGCTGAAGGTTTGGATATCGGCGAACACGGGATGGAAGCTTACACCGGGTTTGTGAAGGAAACGAGCTTGGACAACAGAAGTGAGAGCAGCTACGGCGGTTATGCTGGGGGTTCTGGAGGCAAGACTACCAAACTGTAGAGCGTGCGAAGAGATCGCTCAATTCAGCTTTCGTGTCTTAAATTAGCTATTTATAAGCTAATTCACCTCTTTATTCAGAAAAACCACAATCTGAAATAGCCGCCAACTTATGGCTGTTTATCGTTGTGCTCGCGTTTCAATCTTCGATGCAAACGCGGGCATATTTTTATTGCTAGTTCACCTTTAATTGCGTACATATAGCAGTTTTCTATTGCATGATATCGGCGTCGGTAATTGGTAATTTGTAATGGGGAATTGGGAATTGAGAATCTGTAACTGACGAGCGTTGCTGTTGTATTGGTTAGAGTTTATCGGCAATTGCTTTAAGTTCTTCAACGATGCGCTTGTTCTTGGGATTCCTGCTGCCATAAATGCCGGCTGAGAACACGGTGATTATTTCTAGTACATCTTTAGCTAAATCCTCATCACAGCTATCATCTTCGGTTTTATTGATAATCACTACCTCTGTCCCAAAGTGTTCGCACAAATTAAAAATTAGTTCAGAACCAAATCTCAGCATTCTGTCTTTATGAGTTAACACCAACCTTTCTACTTGATTGTCTGCGATCGCCCGAATTAGACGTTGTAAACCCCGCATACTGTAATTTACCCCAGAACCCACATCATCAATGATTTGGAATTGCCAGCCGTGAGATGCACAAAACAATTCCAAAACTTGTTTTTGTCTGTCTAAATCATCTTTTTGGTCGTGACTGCTAACCCGAGCGTAAGCAACGGTTAAAGCGCCGTTGGGTTTTAAGCCGAGAAGATGAGCTAGGTCATACCGTCTGTGACCGTTAGCCGTGCGTTCCGGTATTAGCTTGCCTTCGGCTTCCCACCTGCGTAAGGTGGAAGCGCTCACACCTTTTATTTTGGCTGCTTCAGTTATAGTTAATTTTTTCATTTTTGGATTTTAGCATCAGAAATGAGCAAGTTCGATCAGTTTTAGATATATTTGTGTGCAGTGCTGCGGCTTTGACAAATCCGATTTCGGTGCAAGAAAGTTTGGTAGCCAGATTTTTTATGGTAAAGTAGTGCGAAAAAGCAAAGTTCTGCATCGCCGTCCTTGCCCAACACAGCACAGTGCTTGATTCTTACAAGAATTGAGGCTTTAATTGAGCGGTAAAATTTGATGCAGCAATGAGTGCAAATTATTCGGTGTGATGCCTGCAGATAGCTTGAGTTTATGGAGAAGTTTGGAGGAGGTAGCAGAAGTAGAACTCATAAATCCCTCTTAGGGATGGAAGTTAGCCGATCGAGAACTGTTCCGGTTTGGGCTTTGCTATCTTTGGTGACGAACGGTGTACTGATGCTCACAGTCGCTCAACTACTGCTGCGGGGACACAACTTGACAGAAAGCTTCCAGGCCAATGATGCGGTGACGGCAGAAAGCGCCCAGGAACAAATTGACCAATCGGTGACCTCTGCAAACGCAGTGCTAGACGTGCCCGTACCAGGACCGCGACATAAATGGACTTACCAGCAGTGGGTGACGCAGTTGGGTCGCGAAGCTGAGGCGGCGGCGGAGAATCGACCCTCAAGACTGAGTGTTTTGGCTGGGGATTCTCTGAGTATGTGGTTTCCGACGAAGCTGTTACCGGTCGATCGAATTTGGCTGAATCAAGGGATTTCGGGTGAGACTTCCGTGGGTTTGCTGAAGCGGTTGCAGTTGTTCGATCGAACTGCGCCGGATACGGTGTTTGTGATGATCGGGATTAACGATTTGTTGCGGGGGGCCAGCGACGAAGGGATTTTGGACAACCAGCGGCAGATTATTCGCGATTTGCGGTGGGCTCACCCCAAAGCAGAAGTAGTTGTGCAGTCGATTTTGCCGCACAGCGGGGAACAAGCTACTTGGGAAAATCGCGATCGGCTGTTGGCAATTCCTAACAGTCGGATTCGGGCAATAAATCGGCGCCTGAAAGAAATTGCTAGTTCTGAAAATGTTTTGTATCTGGATTTGTACCCGCTGTTTGCGGATGCTGACGGCAATTTGCCAACCGAACTCAGCACAGACGGCTTGCACCTTAACGATCAAGGTTATCTGGTTTGGCGATCGGCCCTGCAACTGTTCGATCAGATGCAGTTGAAAAATTAGTCATTAGTCATTAGTTATTAGTTATTAGTCCTTCATCAGTTAAAAAGATGGAGGATGAATTTATATTGTCCCCAACTCTCCTCCCTTCCTCCTCCCACTCTCCCCAACTCAAAACACTCCCCCTATCCTCTACTAGCCCTCCCCTGATACTCTGCTGCCACGGGCTATGTCAAGTAGCGACGGATAGATGAAGAAATACGATCGTTAGCTCTTTAGTATAACGTGATACAGAATAACTGTTTGTACAAATGGTGCAATCCAAAAGCACAGACCGTTGGATTGATGGTTGACGAATTTAGATGAGTCCGGCTATACGAAGTCGGGGGTTGAGGATTGGGGAATTATCTATTGAAGATTTGTTCCGCTAAAACAGGGACTTAAAACCAAATAACTATTGCATCTAAAATCCTCCCATCTAAAATCGGTCCGGTCTTCCCTGAAAATTGCTGAGTATGAGAAGGTACAACTAACGTGATCGAAAAAAGTTTAAAGATCGGCATCATCGCCCTGTGGCTGTTAAGCGTACCGCTGACGGACAATGCCTTAGCTCAAGCTGCCGATCCAGCAGCAGCGGTGGCGCCTAATCCGATCGACACCGGCGATACGGCCTGGATGTTGGTCTCCGCAGCACTGGTATTGCTAATGACACCGGGGCTGGCGTTTTTCTACGGGGGACTGGTGCGATCGCGCAACGTCCTCAACACCATGATGATGAGCTTAGTCATGATGGGAGTGATCGGCGTCACCTGGACGCTGTGGGGCTACAGTTTGGCATTTGACGTTTCCACTCCAGCGTCCGAAGGCTTTGGGCAAGGGATCGAAACCTTCATCGGCGGCTTCGACTGGATGTTCTTGAACACCGTCACCGCGGACAAACCAGATCCGATCGGCTACGCACCGACAATACCCCACCAAGTCTTCATGGTGTACCAGATGATGTTCGCCATCATCACTCCAGCCTTGATTTCCGGGGCGATCGTCGAACGGGTAACATTTAAAACCTATTTCTGGTTCGTGCTGCTGTGGTCTACCTTCATCTACTCTCCTTTAGCCCACTGGGTTTGGGGTAGAGGCTGGCTGCAGGCGATCGGATCTCTGGACTTTGCCGGCGGCACAGTGGTACACATCAGTTCCGGTGTTTCTGCGGTTGTCGCAGCTTGGGTAATCGGGCCCCGCAAAGACCACTTGAACAAGCCCCACACCCCCCACAACGTACCCTACGTCTTGCTGGGAATTGGGATGCTGTGGTTTGGCTGGTTTGGCTTCAACGGCGGTAGCGCTTTGGGTTCTGGTTCTTTAGCCACAGTGGCTTTTGTCACCACCATGATTTCAGCAGCAGCCGGGGGTTTAACTTGGACAATTGTGGAATGGGTACTCAGAGGCAAACCGACAGCAGTGGGAATTGCTAGCGGTTTCCTCGCGGGATTGGTGGGCATCACACCTGCGGCTGGATTCGTGCTTCCAGTGGGGGCGCTTTTGATCGGATCGATCACTTCGGTTTGCTGCTTCTTTGCCGTTAGTTTCCGGGCTAAGCTGGGATTTGACGACTCTTTGGATACCTTCCCGATTCACGGCGTCGGCGGAACTATAGGCGCGATTCTGACTGGCGTGTTTGCGACTAAAGCGGTTAACGCTGCCGGAAATGACGGGCTGTTTGCCGGGAATCCGGGGCTAATCGTGACCCAGCTTGTAGGCATTCTAGCTACTTACCTGTTTGCGGCTGTGGGCACTTTTGTGATCCTGAAAATTTTGGGGCAGTTTATGGAACTGCGAGTGCCGTCATCTGCTGAAGACCAAGGTTTGGATATCGGCGAACACGGGGAAGAAGCTTACGGTGAGGATTTTGCCGGCGGTTTCAGTTCGTTTGAATCGAGTTCTCCTTTTGCGCCGAAAAAGGTTTGAAACTATCATAAGGCTGACGCACTCAAGCCTGTGAAACCCGGTTTCTTTGTAGATTTATCGCCTCCCAAGCAGATTTTTCTAAGAAACGGGGTTTCTTTGCCGGATTTTGCGCCGCAGAAGGTTTGAAGCTAGGATTGGCAGTCAAAGTCAAAAATACTTGTGTAGCCCCGTTTTGCCGTTGTTGCAGACGGGGTTTTCAAATTTGAGATAGGAATTCTCCAATGGTTCTAAAATCAAAGGTAATTAACCTAGATTTCAACTCGATACCGCATGGATACTAAAGCTTTTAAACGATCGCTCCAACAGTCTGAAAACTACCACCGCAAGGGTTTCGGACACGAAGCTGAGGTAGCTGGCGTGATGCAGACGGCTTATCAAAGCAGTCTGATCCAGCAAATTCGCGACAATAATTACAGGCTGGAACGCGGCGCAGTCACGATCCGGCTGGCTCAAGCTTTTGGGTTTTGCTGGGGGGTGGAACGCGCTGTAGCTATTGCTTACGAGACTCGCCAGCATTTCCCCTCGGAACGGATTTGGATTACTAATGAGATTATTCACAATCCGTCTGTCAATCAGCATTTGCGGGATATGGAAGTTGGTTTTATTGCTGTTGAGAAAGGGCAGAAAGATTTTTCAGTTGTCGATAGTGGCGATGTGGTAATTTTACCGGCTTTTGGGGCGAGCGTGCAAGAAATGCAGTTGCTTAATGATAAAGGCTGCAAGATTGTTGATACTACTTGTCCTTGGGTTTCTAAGGTTTGGAATACTGTTGAAAAGCACAAAAAGAGAGATTGCACTTCAATTATTCACGGTCAGTACAAGCATGAGGAAACTGTTGCTACGAGTTCTTTTGCTGATAAGTATTTGATTGTGCTGAATTTGCAGGAAGCTGAATATGTCAGCAATTATATTTTGCACGGGGGCGATAGGGCTGAGTTTCTTGCTAAGTTTAGTAAGGCTTATTCTGCTGGTTTTGACCCGGATCGGGATTTGGAAATGGTGGGAATTGCTAACCAAACTACTATGCTCAAAACTGAGACAGAGAATATTGGCAAGTTGTTTGAAAAAACCATGATGCGGAAGTTTGGACCTGAGAATTTGAACGAGCATTTTCAGAGTTTTAATACTATCTGCGATGCGACTCAGGAACGGCAAGATGCTATGTTGAGTTTGGTTGAGGAAAAGTTGGATTTGATGCTGGTGATTGGGGGTTTTAATTCTTCTAATACTACGCATTTGCAGGAAATTGCGATCGACAAAACTATTCCTTCTTATCACATTGATTGTGCGGAGCGCATTTTACCGGGAAATCGGATCGAACACAAGCCTTTGGGGGGAGATTTGGTCGTAACTGAAGGTTGGCTGCCGGATGGTAAAATTGTGGTGGGCGTGACTTCTGGTGCTTCTACGCCTGATAAGGTTGTTGAAGATACGATCGATCGCATTTTGGCGATGAAAGCCGCAGCGGTTGCCTAATTATATCGTTTCCGCTCGCATCGGAATAATCATTTTTCGAGTGCAGTGCGATCGTCTCGTTCTGTTTGCGAGCCAGACGCTCGATCGCGCTCGCAAACACAGTATTATTCCGATGTTACCGGATTTGATATTCAACTAATTTCTACCGATTAATTCTCTGCTGTTACCCGAGCGCTTGCATTTCTTATAATATTCACCCGCGCGATCGCCTCTGTGAATTTCTCCCCTGTGTCCAACGAATTATTTTTTAAATAATATATTAAAAATTAGCGTTTTTTTGGGGGTAAAAAGCTTGACTTGGCTGGCTCGATCGTGTATTATTTAATAATGGGAATAGTGCCAAAAATCAAATTTATATCACCATTTCCATTATCTAAAATATACCCCAAAAATCAACTTAAGTCAACAGGTAAAGACTCTTTTCTTTGCGCTGCGATTTGAAACTGTGAAAGCAGCATAATCGATGCAACAAAACATGGTGAATAAAGCTTTGTTAACCATCCTAGATTGTGTGGTGGCTGCCTGAATCAGGCGACGTAAGAAAGCGATTTCTTACATCTCCGACTTAAGGGGGATGCGAGGAGGAGCGAGACTAAACTAAAGACAAGATCGATCGCACATTTGATCCTTAAATTTATAGGCTTTGGCCGCCTGCCTGCACGCGCCAAAAATTCGGGTACTCTTAATCCAGCTAAAATAAAAGAAAAAGCAGGACTCGCGTGCCGAGTATGTCATGAAACAATCGCTGACTAGCCAAATCACCGCAGGTATCGGAATGGCCGTGGCGCTGTTGATTTTCAATGCGGCAACTTCCTACCGCAACACTCTCAAGTTACTCGAAAACGAACGCTGGGTGAGCCACACTCACCAAGTTTTAACCGAACTCGAAGCCACGCTTTCTACCTTAAAAGATGCTGAAACCGGAGAGCGCGGTTATTTACTGACGGGAGAAGAACGGTATTTAGAACCGTACAACAGCGCGATCGCCCGCGTCAACGAACAAATAGTCGGATTGCAGCAGCTAACCGCCGACAACAACCGGCAGCAACAGCGCATTCGCGACTTGAAAATTGCGATCGACTCTAAATTAGCCGAACTTGAAGGAACCATCAATCTGCGACGCGAACAAAACTTAGAAGCAGCCCTGCAGGAAGTAAAATCCGGTAGGGGAAAGCAAATCATGGGCGACATTCGGCAGCAGATAGCGGCCATGACTGCCGAAGAAACTAAGCTATTGCAGCAGCGCGCCCGAGAATCTCAAGCGAGTGCTAAATTGACAATCCTGACTTTTACCGTTGCCGCTTTAGTAAATTTCCTGTTGATGGTGTTGGTTTACTATTTGGTGAAGCGCGATCGAACTTTGCGCGACAATGCCGAAATCAAGCAAAATCAACTGTTAGAACAGCTAGAACACGATCGCCACTCCCTAGAATTAACCGAAGAACGTTTTCGCAGCGCCATTCTCGACGCCCCGCTGCCAATTATGCTGCACGCTGAAAACGGAGAAGTTTTGCAAATTAACTGCGCTTGGACAGAACTCTCAGGCTACCAACACTCAGAAATTCCCACAATTGAAGATTGGACAGAAAAAGCTTACCACAACCGCAAATCTCTAGTGAAAGCAGATATCGATCGGCTGCACCAATTAAACGCCCGCATTTCTGAAGGCGAATATATGATTGCCACAGCCAGCGGCGAAAGTCGAATTTGGGACTTTTATTCCGCACCTTTAGGCAAGCTTTCCGACGGCAGAAGTTTAGTAATTAGTACCGCCATTGACGTAACTGCGCGCAAACAAGCAGAAGCAGAAATTCGGATGCTCAACGCTACCTTAGAACGGCGAGTAGAACTCCGCACCACTCAACTTCAAGCAGCTAACGAAGAATTAGAAGCTTTCACCTATACCGTCGCCCACGATTTGCGTGCTCCCCTGCGGGGAATGCAGGGATTAGCTGAAGCTTTATTGGAAGATTACCGCGACATCCTCGACGAACTAGGTCAAGAATACGCCCGGCAAATTGTTAATTCTGGGCAACAGTTAGAAGAATTAATCCAAGATTTGCTAGCTTACAGCCGCCTGAGCCGCACTGATTTATCGCTGCAAGTTTTAGAGTTAGAATCTGCTGTCGCCGAAGCAATTGCTATGGTACAAGCCGACGCTAAATCCACAGGCGCTCAAATCAGTGTTCGATCGCCCTTACCTGCGGTAATTGCCCACCGCGTTACTTTAGTTCAAGTAATCGCCAATCTCCTCACCAATTCTATAAAATTTGTGGAAGGTGCATCGCCACGAGTGCTGATATGGGCTGAGGAAATTGAGCTGCCTCAAGAGGGAGAGACAAATAGCGGAACAGCGGGAGAATTGGAAAGGGGAAGAGTGGGACAATGGGAGCATTCCCAGTTACTGATAACCAGTCGCGAATTGCCATTCCACATTATCCGTCTGTGGGTAGAAGACAACGGCATCGGTATAGCTCCAGAACATCAAAAACGGATTTTTCGGGTTTTTGAAAGGCTGCACGGTATCGAGTCTTACCCCGGAACTGGTATAGGATTAGCTATTGTAAAAAAAGGGTCTGCTCGCATGGGCGGTCAAGTTGGTGTGGAATCTCAATTAGGACAAGGCAGTCGATTTTGGATAAATTTGAGGAAGGCATGAAAGTAATGCAGACGATTTTGCTGGTGGAAGATAATCCGGTTGATATTCTTTTGATGCAGCGGGCTTTTCGTAATGAGATTTTTACTAATACTTCGCTGCAAATTGTCCGAGATGGAGATGCAGCGGTTTTTTATTTAAATGGTGACGGAGAATACAGCGATCGCGATCGCTATCCTTTACCTGCGGTAATTTTACTAGACTTGAAATTGCCCAGGCGCTCCGGTCACGAGGTTCTGGTTTGGCTGAAGCAGCAGCCGGAACTAAAACGCTTGCCGGTAGTTATGCTTACTTCTTCTAAGGAAACAATTGATGTCAAGCGAGCTTACGATTTAGGGGTGAATTCTTATTTGGTTAAACCGATCGGGTTTGCTTCTTTGTTGGAAATGATGCAGAGTTTTAACGAGTATTGGCTCAACTATACGGAACTGCCGGAACCTAGAGAATGTTCGGGTTTGTAGTTGCGGTTCCCCGGTTTTTCTTGCTTGTTTTTTTCGTTACCAGGCTCTTCGTGGTAAGGAGGAAATTAAGTTTATAGTCAGGAAGCCCGTCCTCTATCATCTTAAAGGGGCGACCTGCAACATTTTTATAAGCGATCGATCCGCACTCTATCTGACAACCCAATTATCAATTGTTAAAGTGGTACACATTCTGGTAATTGACGATAACCCAACGGATCGGCTGCTCGTCAAACGCGAGTTAGAGCGGCAATTCTCGCAATTGCAAATAACGGAAATTGGCGACGATAGATTATTCGGGGAAGCACTGAAACGAGGCGGATTCGATCTGGTAATTACCGACTACCAACTACGCTGGACGAACGGTTTAGATGTGCTGAAAACTATCAAAGCCAGTTATCCAGAATGCCCGATTGTAATGTTTACGAATACTGGCAACGAAGAAATTGCTGTAGAGGCGATGAAGTCAGGATTGGACGACTACATTATCAAGTCGCCGAAGCACTACGTCCGCCTTTGCGTTGCGGTTCGCGCAGCGATCGATCGAGTTGCCGCATGGAAACGAGTCGCCCGACTGGAAAATCAACTTAATTCTCTGCTAGAATGCTTAAATGTCGGAGTTTTTCGAGCTACTTCTGAGGGAAAGCTTTTGGAAAGCAATCAAGCTTTTTTGCACTTGTTTGATGCCAGCAATTTAGCAGATGTCCAAGGCATTTATCGGCAGCAATTGTTTTTGCAACCGCTAGATTCAGGGGAGTCTCGATCTCAAAACCTCGAAATTACATTTCCTTTGGCAGACGGTCGAGTAAAATGGATTCGGTTTACTCAATATCTCTACACCGCAGAAGGTGAAAGTACGATCGAGGGATTGGTTGAAGATGTTACGGAACTCAAGCTGGCTGAACTTGCTTTGCGCCAATTTAATGAAACTTTGGAAGACCGAGTGAGAGAGCGTACTGCTGAGTTAGAAGAAGTTAATGCACAGCTCGAATCGTTTACCTATTCAGTTTCTCACGACTTGCGCGCTCCTCTGCGGGGAATTTTGTTTTTTGCTGAAATTTTGCTCCAAGATAAAGCCAGCGAGTTGGATGCTACCGCACAGGATTACTTGTATCGGATGACCGACGCTGCAAGTCTGATGAATACTTTAATCGAAAATTTGCTAGATTACAGCCGCCTCAGCAAAGCTAACTTGCCGATAAAAGCAATCTCTCTTAATTTAATTGTGGCTCGCTCGATCGCGCAACTAGAGGCTGAAGTTTCCCAAAAACAAGCTCGGATAACGGTTGTCGAACCGCTACCTGCGGTGTTGGCACATCCTCCTACGCTGGTGCAAGTCTTGGCTAACTTGCTCTCCAATGCTATTAAGTTCGTGCAGCCTGGGATAGAGCCGCAGGTGCGAGTTTATGCAGAAGCTGAGGAGGAATATATATATCTTTGGGTAGAAGACAACGGCATTGGTATTGCAGAAGAATTTCACGATAGGATTTTTGGGTTGTTCGATCGCTTGCACGGTCAAGAAGTGTATCCAGGGACGGGAATTGGGCTGGCGCTCGCTCGCAAAGGAGTCGATCGGATGGGCGGTGCGATCGGGCTGGAATCGACTCTGGGAACCGGCACCCGATTCTGGGTAAAATTGCGCAAGTGCGATTTTTGAAGAAGCAAGTTCGGCAATGGATTTTACAGATGAGGTTCCAGGGAAGAGGTTTTTAACAGCACTATTCTGCTCTAGCTGAAAGAATCAATCAACCCGCTTCCTCACACCACAATACAGAAGAAACAAGTAGTATAGTAATAGTTAACCGATCTCTTGCACCGTTCCCGCCAAAGCACGCTTTCTGACCTTTTCTACAACAACTGAATTAATTTTTTTTTTGTGGGGCACGCCCCTGAAAGGCTGGTTGAGGATATTAGAATCTGTAAGATATAATAAAATACAAGCAAATACAATCAACTTATTTGCAAGTCTAATTAGCCAGCCAAGTAAATACTCAAATTATCGAGATTGCTTAATAACATATTCTTAGATTAAAAAATGTTTGCGCCCATACAAAAAGTAAAAGCACAATGCTGTCTATTCTGTTAATCGACGACAACCCGAACGATCGCCTGATAATAGATCGAGAACTGAGGAAAACTTTTACCGATTTAGAAATCAAGTCGGTTATTGATATCCAAACTCTCGAAGAAGCCCTGACCGCCGGGGGTTTTGACATAGTAATTACCGATTACCAACTGCACTGGAGCGACGGATTAACTATTCTCCAAAAAGTTCAAAGCCGCTACCCCAATTGTCCGGTAATTATGTGTACTGACAGCGGCAGCGAACAAGTGGCAGTCGAAGCGATGAAAGCGGGGTTGAGCGATTACGTATTCAAAGGGCGGCACTTCAAGCGGCTGGCCGGGGCCGTGGGCGAAAGCTTGAAAAAACAGCAGTTGCGCGAGAACTACGCGAAAACGTCGGCGCAGTTGGCAATTTCGGAGGAAAGGCTGAGGTTGGCGATCGAAGCCTCGAAAATGGGGACTTGGGATTGGAATTTATTAAATGGCGAGGTCGTTTGGTCTGAGGGACACGAAGTGTTATTGGGGTTGGAAAAAGGCAGTTTTGCGGGAACTTACGAAGCATTTTTTGCCTGCATTCACCAGGATGACCAGGCTTCGATCGCCCGGGCTGTTGCCTTTGCTTTAGAAAACAAAATAGAATACCAATACGAATTTAGAGTCATTTGGCCCGACGGCAGCTTGCACTGGATCGCGAGTAGGGGCAAGTTTTTTGATGATGATACCGGTAAATCGGTACGATCGAGCGGCGTGGTTTGGGATATTACCGATCGCAAATTATCGGAAGCCAGGGTGCAAGAAAGCGAGGAAAATTTGCGCTTTGCCCTAGAAGCAGCTAACACGATGGCTTTTACCTGGGATGTGGCATCGGGGGAAGTCCGCCGTTCGTCCAATACCGCAACCCAGATTGGTTTGGGCCCAGACAGCACCTGCGGTACTTTTGAGCAAAAAAAGAATGCGGTGCATCCAGAAGACCGCGAAAGCTTTTTGGCAGATGTGGATGCCGCACTCAGCGGGGCGGGAGTTTACGAGTCGGAATACCGCCAACTGCGACCCGACGGCTCAGTGATTTGGCTTCACGACAAAGGGCGGGTGGTTTTTGACGCATCCGGCAGACCCTTTCGGCTCTTCGGCGTGGCGATCGACATTACGGATCGCAAACAGTTAGAATACGACCGCGAGCGGGCGTTGGCGCGCGAGCAATCGTATTTGCGCCGCCTGCAAAAGTTAACCTGCGCGTCAGTTGCCATCAACTCCACGCTGTCGGTGGCAGAAATACTTCAGTTAGCAGCAGATAGCGCCCGCCAAATTCTAGAAGTCCACCAGGTAGCGGTCAACCTCAACCCTTCCACTAACTGGGATGCGGGAATGAGCAAGTTTTCCATGTCAGAAAAATACGCCGCGTGGCAAGATTACTGCGAACAGCCAGACGGTACGGGCGTTTACCAGGAAGTTTGCCAGCATCAACGGGCGATGCGCATGACTCAAAGCGAGTTAGAGGCTCACCCGGCCTGGCGGGGGTTCGGCAAGGCTGCGGGCAAGCACCCGCCGATGCGTGGCTGGCTGGCTGTACCCCTGACGACTCGGGACGGCAGAAATCTGGGATTGATTCAGTTGTCCGACAAGTACGAGGGGGAGTTTGCCGAAGATGACCAAAGTATTTTAATGCAGTTGGCTCAGGCGGTGTCGGGGGCGATCGATAATGCCCGGCTTTACGAGGAATCTCAGCAGGCAAACCGCATGAAAGATGAGTTTTTGGCAACTCTTTCTCACGAGCTGCGATCGCCCTTAAACGCGATTTTGGGCTGGGCGCAACTGCTGCGGCAGCGCAGTTTCAGTCCGGCTGCTACTGGGCGGGCTTTGGAAACGATCGAGCGAAATGCTAAATTGCAAACTCAATTGATTGATGATTTGCTGGATATTTCGAGAATTATTCGCGGCAAGTTGACTTTGAATCCTTGTACGGTAAATATGATTTCTATGGTGGAAGGAGCAGTGAATACGGTGCGGTTGGCCGCCGATGCTAAGTCGATCGATTTGCGGTTTGCAATTGTAGATTTGGGCTTGGAGACTGCTGAATTTTCCGAACCAGGGGAGGTTTCTGGCAATCCTAAATCTCAGTTAAATCCGAAATTTTGGGTATCAGGAGACCCCGGCCGCTTGCAGCAAGTGATTTGGAATTTGCTGACTAATGCGATTAAGTTTACGCCGCCCGGGGGGCGAGTTGACATCCGGCTGAAGCGAGTTGATTCAGAGGTTGAGCTGGCTGTTACCGACACGGGAATTGGGGTGGCTGCGAATTTTTTGCCTTACGTGTTTGAGTCTTTCCGGCAAGCGGATGCTACGATTACTCGCAATTATAGCGGTTTGGGGCTGGGTCTGGCGATCGTCCGGCAGTTGGTGGAACTCCACGGCGGCACGGTTTGGGCCCAGAGTCCGGGACTGGATATGGGATCGACTTTTACTTTCCGTCTCCCTTCGATGCAGGTAAATTCGATCGCCGGCGCTTCCTCGCCGGTTTTGGCTGGCGCTGGTAATTTACTGGGAGTTAAGGTTTTGCTGGTTGATGACGAGGTTGATTCGCGGGAATTTATGAGGTTTGTCTTGGCAGATTCCGGGGCCAAGGTTAGGGCTGCATCGTCTGCTGCTGAGGCGTTTGAGGTGGCTTCGCAGTTCGGGCCGGATGTTTTGGTCAGCGATATCGGAATGCCGGAGGAAGATGGCTATTCGCTGCTACGAAGGCTGCGCTCTTTGAACATCAAGGGAGCAAAATTTTGGGCGATCGCTCTGACGGCTTATGCTAGGGATGAAGACCGCGATCGTGCTTTTGCTGCGGGTTTCGATCGGCATCTGTCTAAACCTGTGGCACCCGATGTTTTGGTAGAGACTATAGTCAAGTTCAGGCAGCAAGCGCTAACAACATAAAAAACTCAATTAAGAATTAGGAATTGGTAATTGTGCGCTGCTTTGAGACCGGTTTCTCGATTAGGTGTAACACTTTATTAGTTCCGGTTAATATGCTAAGATATCCAAAAACCACGGTAATTAAGTGGACAAACTTCAGACAGACATAGAGGCAATTTACTCTCAGATTGAGGAATTGCGCCGGGAACGCCAGCAGCTTAGCAATACCGCGATCGTCCCCGCTGGGGATTCGCCCCAAGCGATCGCCGATGCTTACCGCCGTCACGCGAGGGAAACAGCACAAGTGTCGGCAGAAGTCAAGGGGATTGATGATGCGATCGTTGCTCTGTCTGCTCAACTTAATCAGAAACAGCAGCAGTCGGTAAACTTGCAAAGAATCAGTCCGATGGAGCAGCAAGTTGAAGAAGGAAGAGCGCTCGCTCAGGGACACGCGGAACGGATTAACGAACTGGCGGCGGAACTGGCGGCGGAAGTGAAGGGACTCAAAGCCATCGCCGACCAAATTAGCCCCAGCTACTGGCAGGTTTATTACAAGCCTTTTATTACTGGTTTTAAGAGTATTTCTGTTCCCTACGTGCGATCGGACGGGGATGTTTGGACTATTGTCAATCGAGTAGTTTAGAGAGGCTGCGGGAACAGAAATAAGAAGCACTCAAGACATTTTTTTTCCTTTTTCCTGTCCCTATTCCTCTACCTCAACCCCGCAGCAGTTGCTTAATAGTGCCGACCAATTCTTGAGGGTGAAATGGCTTGGCGATGTAAGCGTCGGCTCCTTGTTTCATTCCCCAGTAGCGATCGAACTCTTCGCTTTTGCTCGAACACATTACCACCGGCAAATTTTGGGTTTTAGGGTCGCTTTTGAGCCGGCGACAGACTTCGTAGCCGTTCATCCGGGGCATCACGATATCCAGAACGACTAAATCTGGGCGGTTAGCCTTGATTTGCTCTAGAGCTTCTACGCCATCACTCGCTACCGTGACGTTGAGCCCTCTACCTTTGAGCAAGTCGGCGATCATCTCCCGCAGAGTGACGCTATCATCAACAACCATAACTGTACTCATAGAATAATCCCTACCAAGTTTCTGGGTTGAAACGTTTACATTAACGTTTACCTTCAAAGGTGTCTTTTCCTGATTGAGATTGCGCTCTGCTAGATGTAGTTTACCCACTTTTGCTGATTTCTCAATCATTGTCTGAGTAATTATCGCAAAATTAAAGATCCGCGCAATCTCGGTTGACACACGAGGCTCTGTCCGTTAGTCTATCATTTTCTTTCTCAAATGGTACTTTTAATCAAAAAATGAGGGTGTAGCTTGGTTGTGGGTTTCCGGTTGAGGACGGTGGCGCTCGGTCTGCCTGCATCAACATTTGTCTAATTAGGATTTTTCGTACCTAAAGCCGATATTTTTTGGTCGTAGAGCGTCTCTAAAACGACCGGGCGCTGGCGGTAGCTGTGACCGGTGTTTTTTCAACCGTTAGCAACGATTCCCAAGACGGAAGCTCCAGAAATTTTTAATTCTTCTAAAACTTTGCGAACTTGCGATCGGTCTGTTTGCCCAATTTGGACAACCATAATCGTACCGTCTGTGTGAGCTGCGATCAAGTGGGTGTCTGCCAAGCCTGCTAGTGGCGGGGTGTCATAAATCACTAAGTCAAAAAATGCTTGAAATTGCTCCATCAAATAGTGCATTTTTTTGGAAGAAAGATGTGCTGCACAAGGGTGAATGATTAAGAGAACAGAGGAATTCGCCCGTGCTTAAGATAGTAGATGAGCAAGCCTACTGACTTGTACAACATGTCAACGGACTCGGAATAACACAAACTCTTGCGGTGAAGTCGAGCCAGATAGTGCCGTAGACGACAATTTTCTCCTTCAACTCTAGTCATTCCTGTTTTACTCACTCTTCTGGTCACACTCATCGATCAAGCAAGGTAAACACAATAGCCGTCAGTGATATAGAGGAAACAAGCCCAACCGCCAATCATTTGCCACAAGACCATAAAAGTCCTACAGACCGATCACCGACGACAAACTTGACAATTCCCGGTAGATGACTATTCACGACTGTCCACAGCCAGACTTTGTTTTTTTTTTGAGCCAACGAATGTTTGTAGCTCATCAATTTGAGCCGTTTCGGGAATCTCGTAGTTTTCATCAGCAATTTTGGCTTCAGCTTGGCGCACCCAGTTGATGACGCTGTTGTGCCAGATCCCTGTGACTCGTTCAATGCCACTCCATCCCATACCGTTGAGAGACATTTTGACGCAAAGGTCTTTGACTTGAGCGCTGTAGCCGGGAGGTTGTGGGTTTTCCCGAAATTGACTCTGGCAGTTTCGACACAGATAGCTCTGTTTACCTTGGCGGTTTCCATTTTTGACCACTTTGGAACTTTGACAATGAGGGCAAGGCATTGGCATATTTCATCACATCATTCTTCATTATGCAACACCCAAAAAAGAGTATAATCTAGAACTGACTTATGCAACAGTTTATGCGTGGGTGCATTATCGCCTCCAAGCAAAACTGAAAGTGCCACGTCCGCAAAGTGCTTTACAGGACGTAAAAGCAGTGGGACTTTTTAAAAAAACATCGTCCCAGCAGTCTTGACGTTTCAAAATTTTTTGGGGTTTTGGTAAACTGCTACGATATTTGTGTCAAGATGAAACGCGTTTGGGACTGAAAACGTTGACGGGAAAAGTAATTAGATCCCGGGGTAAAACCAGTTGCTCCCATACTGTGGAAGCGTGAAAATTTTTGGTTGTATGGGGTAGTCGAACCAATGAGATTGCTGGCATTTTTGCCAAGAATATGCCCATCTTAATGGAGAATATTTCCAGAAATTTATTGACGCTCTTTCTCTACAATTGGGTGAAGATATTGCACACATTCAAATGGATAGAGCGGCTGCTCATATCACTAATGAACTCTCATGGCCAGAAAATTTAATTCCTGTCTGTGGGTCCTCACATAGTCCAGAAATTAATCCAATTGAACTGGTATGGGAATATATCAAACAGCAACTTTTTGGAGAGGTTTTTACAACTCTTGGGCAACTACGAGAGCGCTTGCAACAAGTTCTTGAAAACATCACTCCTGAGCTGTTGCAGTTCGTTGTCATCTTACAATTTTATTCTTGAAGCTCTATTCTATGCAGCTTCATATTAAATTGCTATTATAAACGTAGTCTCCGACAAAAAATGAAACGGACATCTATGGACAACGATTATATGATTTAAGTTCTCAGTTCTTGTTTCATAGACTCTACATTAAATTCCTTGGATTCCTTATGTCAACCCTAATTGAGATGCTCTTACCCTGGAAGCGCCCCCAGATTCCGATGTTTATTGTCTAAAAAATATGACAATAAACTGAGAGAAGTTTTGATTGATACCAATTTACTATGAAGTTGCACTTAATATAGCTTCAGGAATATAGTCCCAACCACAGAGAGATAAAACTTCTTCATTCGTGAGAGATTTGATAATTGTAAGTAAGTAGGCGCTGTAAAACGCAATTATGTAAAGGATTGTAAAGTATCCTTAGCCCTAAGCGTGGCTAAGTCAGCCCCGTTTACATACTGTTACATAGATTGGTTTAATTCCGCCTACCTAGTTATTTACCTGTTCTTTGAGTTTATCTAAACTCGAATAATTTTCCCACTTGAGGTCTTTTTTTGTATGCTCCCACAATCTTTCAATCGCATTTAATTCAGGACTATAGGCTGGTAAATATATTGGCATTACATGGTCAGCCCAGTCTAATAATAGAGCTTTATGGAAGCTACCATTATCCATTATAATTAGATTAAAACTTTCTGAGTATTTTTGACAAAATACCTTTAAAAATTCTTGAAAACAGTTGTAATTGAGCTGAGGAAATTCTTGATAATATTGTTCACCTGTTGCTGGCTCTACGACTCCATAAATATAAAAGTTTCTTCGTTTCCATTGCTTTTTGCCAAGGGGTTTTACCCCCTTTAATGTAATCATTCTGCCCGGCGCATAGTAATCAATCCAAATCTACTCTCGTCCTGACACCATATCCTTACAGGCTTGGAGTTTCTGAAATATTTAATAATTACTTTGATGAACTCCTGGGGGGGTAACAACCAGCCTGAAACCCAGATGTGGTGAGGATTGAGCCAATGTGTGCTAAAAAAAGATAGGCAGCATAATTGCTACACGCTTGCCTATCCAAAAAATAATGATACCAACATTTTACCAGACTCATTTAAAAAAACAAC
>NZ_SRRZ01000108.1 GCF_013179805.1 Microcoleus asticus IPMA8
GGAATGTTAACGGTAGTTTATTCAACCGAAGACGAATGGGAAGAGTACCAACAATACTTGCGCTACTTGTCTCGCGAAGGTTGGGTAGAACCAAAAGTTCCGACGGGCACGGTAGAATCACAACAAGGAGTCAGCGGTTTAAAATTCGCCCGCGTCCGCATTTTACCGGAACCCGAATCAATTATTCATGTCAGTGAAGTTACGGTAGTAAACGATTGAAAATCAGCCTTGAAAATTTATTTAAGTTGGGAGTTGCACGTTGCGAGTCAACGTGCAACTCCCAACTTAAAGCGCCCATATTTGGTGTATTTTACTTGTGATGCAATTAAAAAATACACGATCGGGATCACACAAAGCCCAGGTAACTTAATGTTATAATAATGAGACTTAGATCCTGTTAATTTTTAAATTAACTTATGTTAACTTTCTCTGAATACCGCATCGACTCTATTCTGCACGAAGGCGTCGAAACAATTATCTATCGCGGACAGACACCAACTTATCGGTCAGCAACAATTCTTAAATTCCTGAAAGCCGAATATCCGACACTCGAAGCGATTACCCGCCTCAAACACGAATATCAAATCCGCAAAAATTTAGATAGCAAACACATCGTTAAAGCCATCAGTCTCGAAACCTTTGACCACCGATTAGGACTGGTTTTAGAAGATTTTGGCGGGGAATCTCTCGGACAAGTGCTCGAGCAACAAAGGCTGAGTGCGATTCCCTTCGGGATAGCTTCGCTTCACGAAATTTTAAACATCGCCGTCCAAATCGTCAAAGCCTTAGAATACCTGCATCAAAATCAGATTATTCACAAAGACATCAAACCCAGCAATATTATAATTAACTCGCAAACAAGACAAGTAAAAATCACCGACTTCGGCATTGCCACAAAACTGAACAAAGAAAACCCGCAATTTAACAATCCCAACTCCGTCGAAGGCACATTAGCTTATATGTCTCCCGAACAAACCGGGAGAATGAACCGCACCCTCGACTACCGCACCGATTTTTATTCTCTCGGAATTACCTTGTATGAAATGCTGACAGGTAAACTGCCTTTCCCCAGCAGTGACCCCTTAGAAATAGTTTACAGCCACATCGCCAGACAACCAATTTCACCGCATCAGTTGAATTCACAAGTCCCCGCCGCAATCTCAGAGATAGTGATGAAATTGATGGCAAAAAATGCCGAAGATAGATATCAAAGTGCAGCCGGGTTGTTAGCAGATTTAGAAATTTGTTTGCATCAGTTAGAAACGACTGGCAAAATTGCCGATTTTACCCCCGGACGCTTAGATATTCTCAGTCAGTTATTAATTCCCCAAAAATTGTACGGTCGGGAAAATCAAGTCAACCAACTATTAGCAGCATTTGAACGAGTAGGCGGGGGTTTAACTAACAATTCCTTTGAAAACTCCACCACTTTTATTGAAAAGTGGCCCCCATCCGGCACAAATGAACTGATGCTAGTATCTGGTTATTCTGGTATCGGTAAATCAGCAGTAGTTAATGAAGTTAGCAAACCGATTACTCGCTCAAAAGGTTACTTCATTAGCGGCAAATTTGACCAATTTAAACGAAATATTCCTTACGCATCATTGATTCAAGCATTTAACTCGCTGCTGCGCCAGTTGCTAACAGAAAGCGCTGCTTCTATAGAAACATGGCGCACTAAAATTTTAACAGCTTTAGGAACAAACGGTAAAGTAATTGCCGATGTAATTCCTGAACTTGAATTAATCGTTGGCCAACAGCCAGAAGTTCCAGAAATCGGTCCTGTAGAATCGCAAAATCGCTTCAATCGAGTATTCAAAGAATTTATTCGCGTTTTCGCGCAAAAAGAACACCCGCTAGTGATTTTTTTAGACGATTTGCAGTGGGCAGATTCAGCAACATTAAAGTTAATGCAAATACTGATAACTGACCCTGACCAGCAATATTTGTTGCTAATCGGTGCTTATAGAGATAACGAAGTTAGTCCCACTCATCCTTTAATTCAAACTCTAGAAGAGATTGAAAAGACGGGTACGGTTGTCAACAATATCGTGCTGCAACCGCTGGAGTTAGAAAATGTGATTGAATTAATCGCTGAAACACTTAACAGTCGCATAGAAAAAGTAAATAATCTAGCAGAGTTAATCTGCAATAAAACTGGCGGAAATCCTTTTTTCTTGACGCAACTACTCCAAGCACTTTATCAAGAAAATCTTTTAAAATATGACTTTAGTCCCATGATATCTCCCGTTACCAATGAAGAAGATAAAGGGGGCTGGAATTGGAGTATCGAGGAAATTCAAGCCATTGGAATTACCGATAAAAGTGTGGTGGAACTGGTAGCCAGCCGCATTGAAAAACTCCCCGCAGCCACACAAAAAATGTTGAAATTAGCAGCTTGTGTGGGGGATAAATTTGCTCTAGATGTGCTGTCACTTGTCAGAGAAGAGTCAGCTAATACTACAGCCACTGAACTTTATTCAGCTTTGCAAGCAGGGTTAATTCTGCCCTTGAGCGATGCTTATCGGATTCCTTTAGTTTTTAATCGAGCCGAATCAATTAATCTCAAATTAGATACTTCGCGGGTTAGTTACAAATTTTTGCACGATCGCGTCCAGCAAGCCGCATATTCCCTAATTCCGGAAGACCAAAAGCAATCCACCCATTTAAAAATCGGTCAATTACTGTTACATAATACTCCACCAGAAAAGCTCGAAGAAAACATCTTTGATATTGTCAATCAGTTGAATGTCGGAATTGACACGATTAGCCAGCCAGTCGAAAAAATTGATTTAGCAAGATTAAATTTAACGGCTGGACGCAAGGCAAAAGCCGCGAGTGCTTATGAAGCTGCTGTTAGGTATTTGCGGGTGGCTATGGAATTATTGCCAGCGGATTGTTGGCAAAGTCAGTATGACTTAACATTAGCAATTTACGAGTCAACAGCCGAAGCTGAATACTTAAACATCAACTATGAAAATTCAAAAAAACTGGTCGATATCGTACTGGAAAAAGCTAAAAATTTACTGGAAAAAATGAATGTTTATGAACTTCAAATCCAGTCTTACAATGCTCAAATTAGACTTGTAGAAGCACTAAATACAGGACTGGAAGTGCTGAAACTGTTAGGCATTTCTTTTCCTCAAAACCCCAACGCGCTAAATATTGTGGCGGGACTGATCAAGACAAAACTGAGCTTGGGGTTGAAACGAATTGAGGATTTAGCTAACTTGCCAGAAATGACAGATCCCAATCAACAAGCAGCAATGCGAATTTTATCAGGGATTATCAGCACTGCTGTTCAGGGAAAACCCCGCCTGGTACCGCTGCTGGCATTTAGGATGGTCAACCTGTGCATTAAATATGGCAATTCGCCTTATGCAAGTATTGCCTACCTTTATTATGGCGTAGTTATGTGCCGGCTAGGGGACATTAGTTTGGCATACCAATGCGGTCAACTGGCCATTAGGATGTTAGACAAATTTCCATCCCGTTCAATGAAAAGTAGAGTTTATACACTCTTGGGTTGTTTTATTCTACACTGGAAAACCGAGCTTAACTCAGGATTAAGCGTTCTCAAGGAAGGTTTTCAAACAGGGATGGAAACTGGAGAATTGGAGTATGCGAGTTATTGTATAGGTCAATATTGCTTCAAAAAAATGTCGATAGGAGAGCCTCTAGATTTGGTGGAGCAGGAGACTGGTAAATATATGAAAATTATGCAGCAATCTCAACTAGAAATGGCTGTACAGTATCTAAGTATAGGCAGGCAGACAGCCCTCAATTTGCGCGGTCAAGCTGTCGAACCCTGCCATTTAGTTGGTGATAGATTTAATGAAGTTAAAACGCTTCCCGTTTTAATAGAAGCGGAAAACTTTTTTTTAGTTAGTTTGGTTTATCATGCCAAAACTCAGCTTAATTTTATCTTCAGTAACTACGCGGAAGCATTAGAAAATTCAAGGTTATTTGAAAAATATGAAGAAGCCGTAGCCGGATTTTATGTAGTTTCTCTGAATAATTTTTACTCTTCTATAAGTCTTCTCGCTTTGTATTCCCAAGCTGAGGAAGGGGAGCAAAAAGAATATCTGAAAAAAGTGCTGCGAAACCAAAAGAAGATGAAAAAATGGGCAGTTGATGCTCCGATGAATTATCAACACAAATACGACTTGGTAGCAGCCGAGAAAGCGCGAGTGTTGGGGAAAAATATCGAAGCAATGGATTTGTACGATCGCGCAATTTCTGGATCTGCCAAAAATGGTTACATTCAAGAGGAAGCATTAGCCTATGAATTAGCAGGAAAATTTTATCAAGCTTTGGGTAAAGAGATAGTTTTTCAAGCATATCTGACTAAAGCCTATTATGGATATATCAATTGGGGAGCCACAGCTAAAGTTAAAGACTTAGAGTCAACACATCCTTTCTTAGCAGCACAGACGCGCACAATTCAAACCTCAACCCTCGATGTCAACCGCACAACCATGGGAAATACTACCAGTGGTAGTTTAGGCGATTTCTTAGACTTAGCTACTTTTATTAAGTCGGCGGAAGCCCTTAACGGTGAAATTGTTCTAGAAAAATTGTTGACAAAATTAATCAAAATTATTTTAGAAAATGCGGCGGCTCAAAAAGTAGTGCTGCTGCTGCTGAAAAACGATATACTCTGCATAGAAGCTACTGGCAGTTTTGCGGATGATAAAGTGACACTTTTACCCTCTATTCCTGTAGAAAATCGTCAAGATGTTCCCCTGTCTGTGATTAATTACGTACACCGCAGTCAAAAGCATCTGGTTTTAGACAATGCGACTGTCGTCGAACCTTTTAAGGTGGACACCTACATTCAGAAATATCAACCAAAATCAATTCTATGTTTGCCGATGATTTATCAATCTCAGCGGCGCGGAATAATTTATCTAGAAAATGCTGTGACGGTAGGAGCTTTTACAGCAGAAAGAGTAGAAGTATTCAAAGTGTTAATTTCTCAAGTTGCTATTGCCGTAGAAAATGCTAGTTTGTACGCGCGCGAGCAAGAGAAATCTCAACAGTTAGAAAAATCTTTCAATGAACTGCAACAGGCGCAACTGCAACTGATTCAAAGCGAAAAAATGTCGGCTCTGGGCAATTTGATTGCAGGGGTTGCTCACGAAATTAACAATCCGCTCGGTTTTATCGCGGGTAATATTGATGCTGCTGCTGAGGCTAGCTTAGATTTGATTGATTACTTGCAACTTTACCAAGAAAAATTTCCTAATTCTGGAGATGAATTAGAGGATAAAGCATCAGAGATTGATTTAGAATATTTGGTGGAAGATTTGCCGAAAATGCTTTTATCTATGAAATCAGGTACAGAGCGCATCCGCAATATTAGCACGTCTTTGCGTATTTTTTCCCGCGCTGACAGTGCGAATAAAGTGTCAGCAAATATTCATGAGGGCATCGACAGCACTTTGATGATTTTACAGTATCGCCTGAAAGCTCAAGATACTCGCCCCGCGATTAAAATTATCAAAGAATACGGAAATATCCCGCCAGTTAAATGTTATTTTGGGCAACTGAATCAGGTATTTATGAATTTGTTGGCAAATGCGATCGACTGTTTTGAGGAATCTAATCAGGGCAGAACTTACGCTGAAATTCAAGCTTTACCGAATACGATCGCCATTATTACTCATGTCTCCGAGGATAACCAGAGCGTGGTGATTAAAATCAAAGATAACGGTCAAGGGATGTCATCGGAGGTCAAATCTCAAATATTTGACCATTTATTTACTACCAAAGGAGTAGGAAAAGGTACGGGTTTGGGGTTGTCTATCAGCAAGCAAATTGTGGAAGAAACCCACGGCGGTAAACTCAGTTGCGAATCGATGCTCGGAGAAGGTACGGAATTTGCGATCGCCCTGCCGCTTTGATAAAATTTATTCCGCACCCTTAAAGAATCACTCATTGCCAATTGTTTAATCTAAAATCTAAAATCTAAAATGTATGACTTGTGCTTAACACACACTTGGAAATTTGTCAATTCCTAAATATCTATCAAATAGTCCACAGTTCACTGTTTAAAGCAGGCAGTATGCAGTTACATTGTTAGCTAAATCGTGTAATAACTGTATTTGATAGGAGTTTTTCGAGTGAACGCTGCCGAACAAGCCAGAAATATAGAAGTTGCCAGCAAAATTGCTGCTGTTGTTAATTTATTCAAGTCCGAATTCCCGGATGCGAAAGTCGATTTGAAGCCTTGGATGAATGACGAGGATACCAGAGAACTTGTAGATCCAGATTCGATCGACATTGGCTTCCATTTCCCCGGTAGAAGCCGCTTGCTGCAAAGCCGCAGCATCTTGATTCAAATCCGATTTTACCAAGATCCGGTAGAAGGAAGCCGTCGGGCGATCGGAGTTGAGGCGGCCGGTTACGATCATACTGGTCAGCAGTGGCGCTTTTCCACCGTGGAAAATTGGAGTTTTCTCGGTCAAACCGAACCCGCTGCGGAGTCGGCCCAAAAGCTTAAAGACTTTTGCCGCGAGATATTCGCTTTGTTTAATAGTTAAGTTCCAGGGATGATAGCAGGGATTTGGTGCCACATCCTAAGTAAATTGACATCAATTATCTTGCACCATTGGTAATAATCCCTTTAGAAGCGTTGCTCAGAACAACAGCCCACAATACAATTTAATTTTTGTGGAACAGGCCCGAAAGCCTGTTAAGCGAGAATGGTGCTTTAGAGTGAGTTATTTCACACTATCGCAATTGTCGATCGACCTACAGCCAACTGCATAAACAGATTTGTAAGTTGTCGATCGCTTGCCAAACAAAGTATAGCGGTTATCGCGGACTTGTTCGTACACGCGATCGCCCATCCACTTCATCCCCGGCATTGTCCGGTAAGCAGCCACAAACACCTCGCCTCCCGGCAATATCCGCCCGATTTCCTCCGCCGCATCGCTGCCCTGCCAGCGCCGTTCCGGGGTGTTGCCATCTATCAAAATCATCCCCATTTCGCAGTCTTGAGACGTAATCCCAAAGCGATTTAATTGCTCTAAATCTTGCATGGGAATATACTCAAACCGCTGACCTTGGTCTAAGTTTTCTAGTAACTGTACCAAGGTAACGCAGAGATTGCAAGTGCCGTCGTAAATTACGTTGTAATTCATTTGATAACTTCCTAAATTGGGAATGAACGTATTGCAGGAACTGCACCTTACTTACTAGCTGTAGGGTGCGTATGGGCGCACCTACCTAACTAACTATTTTTATTACAGGAATCTCGATCGCAAATTCTGTGCCTTGACCCGGTGCAGAATCGCACCTAAGCACACCGCCGTGCTTTTCCACCACAATTTGATAGCTGATAGACAGCCCCAAACCAGTACCTTTACCAGGTTCTTTCGTAGTAAAAAACGGATCGAACAGCCTTTTGTGAACATCTATCGGAATCCCCGGCCCGTTGTCAGCAATCCGAATCACAATATGAGAAGGATGCCGAATTGAATCATCAGAAACAGCAGAATCTGCCTGCCTCAAAGTATCCTGTTCATATTTTACATCAGTACAAATCCGCAGCGTCGGCGAAGGACAATAAGGAATAGGCGCCAGTTCCCCCTCCGCCCACTGTCCAGTCTCCATTGCCTCTTCCACAGCATCAATGGCATTGCCAATAATATTCATAAATACCTGATTCAACTGTCCTGCATAACACTGTACGCGGGGCAAATTTCCGAACTGCTTGAGCAGGGTAATTTTCGGATGTCCTGCCGTTTCTTTTAACCTATGCTGCAAAATCAACAAAGTGCTTTCAATCCCTTCGTGAATATCCACCTGCTTTTGTTCGGCTTCGTCCAATCGCGAAAAATTCTTCAGCGACAGCACGATCTGGCGAATTCGCTCTGCTCCCATTTTCATGGAATTTAACAGATTCGGTAAATCTTTGAGCATAAAATTCAAATCTATCTCTTCTATCTCTTGTTTTATTGCCGCTGTGGGGTGGGGGTATTCCTGCTGGTAAAGTTGCAGCATTTTTAGCAAGTCTTTAAAGTAATCGTTAGCGTGCATAACGTTGCCGTAAATAAAGCTAACTGGATTGTTGATTTCGTGAGCAACGCCAGCGACTAATTGCCCCAAACTTACCATTTTTTCATTTTGAACCATCATGCTTTGAGTTTTATGCACGTCCCGCAGGGCTTTTGCCAATTCTTGATTCTTACTCCTCAATTGACTTTCGGAAAGCTGCACCGCTTCTTCGGCGTGTTTGCGATTGGTAATATCTTTGCGAATTGCTACATATTGATGGGGTTCTCCGCTGGTATTTAAGCAAGGTACAATCGTAGTATCCAACCAGAATAATGTGCCGTCTTTAGCTTGATTTTTCATTTCTCCCCGCCAAACCTTTCCCTGGCGGATGGTTGACCAAAGCTTCTTGAAAAAATCTGCTGGGTGATAACCAGAATTGACAAGTCTGTGGGTTTTGCCGATCAGTTCTTCTCGGGAATATTTAAATAGTTCGCAAAATTGATCGTTGACATAGGTAATTGCTCCGAATTCGTCGGTATTCGAGACAATTGCCGATTGATCCAAAGCAAATTTTTCAAATTCCAACTCTTTGAGAGTTTGGCGCAATTCTGCTTCGGCTTGTTTGCGATCGCTAATATCAGTAATCATCCGCAAAACCCCGGAAAATTCGCCCTCAGCGTCGAACATTGGCGTCGCCGACACGATCGCCCACAAGTGAGATCCGTCTTTGCGAGTAAACTTAAAATCGTGGCGTTCGCGAATGCCTTCCCGCCTGCGCTGGACGTAACTTTCAGCTATTTTCCTACAGTCACAGTCGATAAACTCAAATAGCGATCGCCCCAGCATTTCCTCCACAGTATAACCCAGCATTTCGGCCATCCGAGAGTTAGCAAAAGTCGTGATACTTTCGCTGTCAAACATCCAAACGCCCTCCGAAGCCGTCTCGACAATGCAGCGGTAATAATTCTCCCTCTCCCTGAGTGTTTCCTCTGCTTGCTTGCGATCGGTAATATCAGTGTGCACCGCTATAAAACCTTCGAGTTCCCCTGTTTCTTGATAAATTGGGGCGATCGAAAGCGCCACCCAATAACCATTTCCATCCTTTTTGTAATTGTAGATTTCCTGATTAAACGGCACGCCCGCAGCCAAAGCCGATCGCAGTTGAGCAATAGTTAGCGGGTCTGTTTGAGCGCCTTGCAGTACATCACCCGGTTTTTTGCCCTGCATTTCTGCCAGCACGTAACCGCTAATCCGAGTAAATCCTTCATTCACCCATTCAATGCAGCCTTGAGCATCAGTAATAATCACACCATTTTGGGTTTTTTGAGCCACAATGGCCAAGCGCGACAATTCTGTTTCATTTTTTTTGCTTTCCGTAATATCTTCAGCAATACCCAGAATGTACTTAGGCGCGCCCGAATCGTCAAACAAAGGAACTTTTTTCGTGTGCAAAATCCGCTTTCCTCGGTGCGGAAGTTCGATAGTTTGTTCGGGCAAATCGACGCCTTTTCTCGTTGCAAGGACTTCTAAATCTTGTGCTTGCAAGTAATTGGCATGATCTGACTCCAACAAGTCAGCAGCATTGTTTAAGAGCACTTCATCCCTGGAGTAGCCAAACAATTCTTCGCTAGCAGTATTCCAATAAATAAATTTTTGCTCTACAGCATCTTTAATAAAGACGCTAATCGGCAGATTTTGCAGTACCGCATTCAGAAAATCTTGAGTGTTTCGCAGGTTTTCCTCAGCTCGTTTTCGCTCCGTAATATCCAAAATTACTCCGTCGAGATAGACAACCCGACACAGAGAACTTGCGATCGGCGAAACCGGCGAAACCACAGCCGACAAAAATCCCTCAATTTCCCCTTCTATCTCTTGTCTTCCTCTACCCTCCTGGGCCTCGCAGCAAACAGCTTGACCTTTTTCGTAAACCCAGCTAATTTCGCCGTCAGCCCGGACAATGCGGTATTTAAGGATGTACGGAGTTCTAGTTGCTACACTTTTTTTAACAGTAGCATCCACATTTTTGCGGTCTTGAGGATGGATAATGCTGGAAAAAGAACGGACGCGATCGTTGATAAAATCCGAAGATGGATAGCCTGATATTTCTTGAACGGCGTCGCTCAAAAATGCCATTGTCCGTGTTAATTCCCCGTCGGGGCTCGTACAGTCGCAGGTACAGTGGTAGACAGCACCGGGAATATTAGCTACTAAATTTTTATATTTTTCTTCGCTGCTTAGCAAAGATGAGCCGTCTTCGTTATTGCGATCGCCGTTCTTAAATTTAGAAGAATTCGAGGAAATTTGCATGATTTTTTTCACTTGTGAGTGCGAAAGCAAGTGTTAAAGTAGATGACCCTATAAAAAGTAAATTTAATTTCCGAAAAAATTCGTTATAAACTAATATAGTACAAAATTAGTTCTGCGAACATTCAGAAAATTTGAGGGTGGTTAATAGGTAAAGCTAATCAACGCTAGAAATGTAGAAAACAGTTCGGCAACGGATTTAACGGATGGATGTTGCACCATTCTCAATAAGGCTTTTAGGGGCGGGCTAGAAAATCCCACCCCACAAGAAATTCATTATTTGTGGAAAACGCCCGAAAGCCTGTTAAGCGAGAATGGTGCAAAATGTGAGTTTAACGGATTTAACGGATGGATGTTGAGGTTTGAGGCAAAGAGGGAAGATTTTCCCACGCCACTCTCCCACTCCCCCACTCCTACTATCCCACTCCCCCACTCCCCCACTCTCGTTACAATAAGATAAGTTGCCTTGCTACCGATCGCCCCTCAAACAAAACACCATGACTCAACAACAACCCCGGATTTGCATTCTCGGCGGAGGCTTCGGCGGACTCTACACAGCCCTGCGCTTGAGTCAGTTACCCTTCTCCCCAACCGAAAAACCCGAAATTGTCTTAGTTGACCGCCGCGATAGATTTTTGTTTGTTCCCCTGCTGTACGAACTCCTAACCGGCGAACTCCAAACCTGGGAAATTGCCCCACCGTTTGCCGAAGTCTTGCAAAAAACAGGTGTGCGCTTTTGTCAAGGTACTGTCTCCGGCATCGATGTGGAGGAAAAGCGAGTGCAGTTGCACGACGGGCCAGAAATTCCTTGCGATCGCCTAGTTTTAGCTTTAGGCGGCGAAACCCCCCTAGATATGGTCAAGGGTGCGGTTGAATACGCTTACTCGTTTCGCACCCTCGATGACGCCTACCGCTTAGAAGAAAGACTGCGATTTTTAGAAGCCAGCAACACCGACAAAATTCGGGTTGCGATCGTCGGCGCCGGTTATTCGGGAGTAGAATTAGCTTGTAAATTAGCCGATCGACTCGGAGACAAAGGTCGCGTGCGGTTAGTCGAGCAAAGCGACAGGATTCTGCAGACATCACCCGAGTTTAACCGCGAAGCCGCCACCAAAGCTTTAGACAAACGGAAAGTGTGGATCGACTTAGAAACAACTGTAGAGGCGATCGAAGCGGACACAATATCCTTACTTTACAAAGGACAATTAGATGTTCTCCCCGTAGACATAGTATTGTGGACAGTAGGAACTCAAGTTAGTCAAGCAGTGCGATCGCTACCCCTCAAACAAAACCGCCGCGGTCAATTAACAGTCAATCCGACAATGCAAATTATCGACCATCCAGACATATTTGCCTTGGGAGACTTAGCAGAATGTCAGGATGCAACAGGTCAAAAAGTCCCCGCAACAGCCCAAACAGCCTTCCAGCAAGCTGACTACACCGCCTGGAACATTTGGGCCTCCCTCACCGGCCGCCCATTACTTCCTTTCCGCTATCAGCCGCTAGGAGAAATGATGACATTAGGAATTGACAACGCCACCCTAGCCGGTGTAGGAATTCAACTCGACGGACAACTAGCCCACATTGCTCGCCGTTTAGCTTATCTCTATCGGATGCCAACATTTGACCATCAACTAAAAGTTGGTTTCAATTGGATTAGCAAGCCGATTCAAGAGTTGCTTAAAAGCTAATCGATGCTTTTTCAAATTGATTGGCAACAGGCAAGATTCCTGTTCCACCAAGATTCAGTTTTTTTGTGGGGTGGGTATCCTGCCCGCCCCTCAGGAACAGGCAAGATTCCTGTTCCACAAATAATTAGTTTTATTGTTCAGTAACAGGCAAGATGCCTGTTTCACCAAGATTCAGTTTTTTTGTGGGGTGGGCATCCTGCCCGCCCCTCAGCTAGGCAATCTTAGGCACAAAAAAAATGCAAAATCTAACAGTTCAACAGCCAAAAACCGAACTTCCGCCCCTCATTAAGCGCGAGATTCTCTTCGGCAACCCCGAAAAAACTAGCCCCCGACTTTCACCCGACGGCAAGTATCTCGCCTACATTGCACCAGATGAAAACAACGTTTTGCAAGTGCAATTGCGTACCGTGGGTCAAGCAGACGATCGCCAACTGACAGCAGATAAAAAACGAGGCATCCGCATCTTTTTCTGGACTTACAGCGGCGAAGAGTTAATTTACCTCCAAGATGCCGAGGGTGATGAAAACTGGCATTTATTCTCAGTAAATATCCACTCAAATCAGGTTCGCGACTTGACACCATTTCAAGGCGTTCAAGCTCAGCCGATCGCCTTTGACCGCAACTTCCCCAATGAAATATTAGTGGGAATGAACATCCGCGATCGCAGCAAACACGACGTTTACCGCATCAACCTCAAAAATGGTGCAGTTGAATTTGACACCGACAACCCAGGTAACATCGTCGGTTGGACTGCTGACGCCCAATTTCAAGTGCGGGCGGCCACAGCCACAACTGCCGACGGCGGATCAGAATTGGTGTTTAGGGAAACTGCGGACAAGTCTTGGGAAAGCCTCCGAAGCTGGGGGCCCGATGAGGAAGGCAGTGCCGTCATGTTCTCAGAAAACGGCAAAATTCTTTACATCATGGGCAATCATGATGCTAACGCCGAACGTTTGATCGCATTAGACTTAGAAACCAAACAAGAAACCGATCTCGCCTCTGACCCAGAATACGATGTCGGCGGCATTGTCGTACACCCCACCAAGCGAGAGATTCAGGCGGTTTCCTTCTACAAGGACAAGCAAGAGTGGCAGATTTTAGACCAAAGCATAGCAGAGGATTTTGAGGCGATCGGCAAATTGGGCCCCGGCGAATTCTCCATCACCAGCCGCAACCTCGCCGATACCACTTGGCTAGTCGCTTACATCACAGACGACGGCCCAGTTTACTACTATACGTTCGATCGCGCCTCCAAAACCTGCACCTTTCTGTTCAGCAACCAACCCAAACTCGAAGGGCTACCGCTATCATCAATGGAACCCATTTCTTACACCGCAAGAGATGGTTTAACGATTCACGGCTACCTGACAAAACCGGTTGGTGTCGCCACACCCGTACCGACAGTCTTGCTGGTTCACGGTGGCCCCTGGGCACGCGATACCTGGGGTTACGATCCAGCAGCCCAATGGCTGGCAAACCGAGGTTACGCCGTTTTGCAAATCAATTTTCGCGGTTCCACCGGCTACGGCAAAGCCTTTCTCAATGCCGGCAATCGCGAGTGGGGCGCTAAGATGCACGACGACTTGCTAGATGGGGTGAATTGGCTTGTAGAAACAGGAATTTCCCAACCAGATAAAATTGCGATTATGGGCGGTTCTTACGGTGGTTATGCTGCCTTAGCGGGATTGACTTTTAGTCCTGATGTTTTTGCCTGCGCCGTCGATATTGTCGGACCAAGCAATTTGATTACACTGCTGCAAAGTATTCCCCCTTACTGGGAACCGCTCAAAGCAAATATGTATCACCGCGTCGGCAATTTGGAAACAGAACCAGAGTTTCTCAAATCGATCTCGCCTTTATTTTTTGTCGATCGCATCCAGAAACCTTTACTAATCGGCCAAGGTGCCAACGATCCGCGAGTCAAAGAAGCAGAAAGCGAGCAAATTGTCAATGCCATGAAGCAAGCCGGCAAACCTGTAGAATACGTGCTTTATACAGATGAAGGACACGGATTTGCGCGCCCGGAAAATCGCCTGCACTTTTATGCGATCGCCGAAGAATTCCTAGCCAAATATTTAGGAGGAAGATTTGAACCTGCGGGCAACATTGGCAATCATTCTGGTGTGGTGAATCCGCAAACAACTCACAACTGAAAAAGTTTGTAGTGAGGGCTGAAGTCCTCAAACCTAAAATCCTAGGCAATCAGGACTAACGTCCTTACTACAAACCCATAACAAATAACAAATAACAAATGACAAAAGTAATTTTTTTAGACGCCGCCGGTACACTATTTGACGTTCGCGGCAGCGTCGGCGAAGTCTACGGAAAATTCGCCCGCAGTTGGGGAATAACAGTTTCTAACGAAGACTTAAATACAGCTTTTTTTCAAAGTTTTGCTGACTCAAATCCGATGGCATTTCCGGGAATAGAATTAGCAAAAATTCCCCAACTAGAATTTGAATGGTGGCAAGCAGTTGCCGCGAAAGCTTTTCAAATAGCAGGCGTTTTCAACCAATTTTCAGACTTTCCCAAATTCTTTGCCGAACTCTACGCTCATTTTGCCACCGCCGAACCTTGGTTTGTCTATCCCGACGTATTGCCAGCTTTAAATAAGTGGCAGCAACAAGGAATTGAATTAGCAGTAGTATCGAATTTCGATTCCAGAATTTATGCAGTATTAACAGCACTAAATTTAGCTGAATATTTCACATCAGTGACAATTTCTACCGAAGTTGGTGCAGCAAAACCCCAGTCTCAAATTTTCACCGCAGCTTTGCAAAAGCACAACTGTATGGCCGAGAATGTTTTGCATATCGGCGACAGCTTCAAAGCAGATTATTGCGGTGCTAAAGCCGCTGGATTAAAAGCAATTTGGTTGAACAGACAACAGGAAAAAGTAGAATTAGCTAAATTGCCTTTAACTGAAACGAAAATAGAACAGTGCAGCAGCCTTGATTATTTGGTATTTTAACCTTACAATTTTAGCTAACGTACACAATTTAATAAATCAATTATCTGTAAGGTGCGCGCTGCGCACCTTACCGTTATCTGTAGGGTGCGCACTGCGCACTTTACCGTTATTAACTAACGTACAAGATTTAATACATCAATAGCTTTACCCTTATAGGGAGACAGTAGTACCAAATCATGAAAAAAACATCGCTGACAACCATATTAACAGACACAATCACCGTGTTTTGGGGAGAATGGTTAGATTTGCGAGTCCGAATCCTGCCAGTTGCCGCCGCTGGTTTAGTATCCCCAGTCATTTACATTCTAGCTTTTGGTTTTGGCTTGGGAAGTTCCTTGCCTAAACCTGCAATTGGCAGCAATTATCTAGAATTTATGCTGCCGGGAATGGTAGCACTCTCATCGATGACAGTAAGTTTTACCGGCACAGTATTTTCGATTTGTGGCGAACGCCTTTTTACTAAAACATTTGAGGAATTGCTGTTGCTGCCAGTACACCCGATCGCTTTGCACGCGGGCAAAATGCTAGCAGGAATATTGCGGGGAATGCTGACTTCAGTTTCTGTGATTTTAGTAGCAGTTTTGTTTACTCAAAAGCTCGTCTTTCTGAATCCACTATTTTTGTTAGTGATAATTCTCAACTCCGCTGTATTTGCAGGTCTGGGAGTGATAGTTGGGTTAACCGTAAAATCTCTGGAATCTGTCGGATTGTACAACAATTTTCTGATAACTCCCATGTCATTTTTAGGAGCGACGTTTTTCGACCCAGCGTCGCTACCCGTAGCCCTGAAAGGAATAGTTTATCTGTTGCCGTTGACTTATGCCAGCATTGGATTGAGAGCCGCTGCTTACGATATGGCAAAGTTTCCTTGGTACAGCATACCTGTTTTGTTAGTAGCTGCGATCGCCTTTTCTTTAATCGGCGCCCGTCAGTTTTCTACCCAGCAAGACTGAAGAAAGCCATTAGTCATCGGTCATTGGTCATTAGTCATTAGTCATTAGTCCAAAACTTAAATAATAGCGGTAATGTGCGCGGCCCTGCGCACCCTACATAATAGCAGTTGTGAGTCCAGGAATCTGGTTATTAGTCATTAAGTATCGGCCTTAAAAAATATGAGAAAGTAACTTATAAATCAACCGAAAAATAGCTGTTCCAGCGATCGCACCCAAAGCACCCAACCATCCCACAAACAACACGCCCGTGATCGGAGAATTAGGATAAATCGCAACTGCCGCCGTCTGCAAAGCCGGGAAAAACCACAGCAAAGCCACAGTACCTGCACCAATAATCAACATCTCAGTTTGTTCGATCGCCCTGCGGTACTGCCCGTAAATCAAACCCGCCACAATCATCCCCAACAATCCGATACCAACACTCGGAGAAAGCGGCAAACTCGTCAGGGCGATCGCCAGCAACCCACCCTCAAAACCCGTAAACGCCGCCCCTGCCAAAACCTCCCAAATAGAAAAAGCCCTTCTCGGCGAAGGTTGCAGGCCAGACGGAGGAGTTGCAGGAACAGGCACAGGAGGCTGCTGAGTCGGCGGTAGCTGCTGAGTCGGTAGGGGAGTCGGAGTCCTGACTGTCGGCGGTGCCACGACCCTCGTAGGCTGTTGAGAATTGTATTTCAAAGCCGCTTCCACCTCCGCTGCCGACTGAAAGCGCTGGCTGGGAGCGGATAATAACATTCGATCGAGAACGTGAGCCAAACGCGAACTTACCTGCACCCGCGAATGCCAATTCCACTCATTTCTATAACTATCAAACAACTCCGTCGGCTGCAAACCGCTCAGCAAAGTAATGCAAGTCACACCCAAAGCATACAAATCAGTTGCCGGATAAACTTCTTGCCCGCTCATTTGTTCTGGCGGAGCGTAACCCAAAGAATAAATACCAGTCGAAGCTTTTGCACTCCCAACACTTTGTGTTACTTGTTTAACAGCCCCAAAATCTAATAAATAAAGCCGACCGTTTTTACCCCGCATAATATTAGCAGGTTTAATATCCCGGTGAATCGAACCGCGTGAGTGAACAAAATCGAGAACCTTCAAAATTTCCCGCAGCACCTCCACAGTTTCCGCCTCCGAAAACCTGCCTTTAACAGCCAGTTCATCCTCCAAATTTTTACCGTCAATAAATTCTTGAACCAGATAGAAAAACTGATCGTTTTTCCCAGCCTGCAAACTCGTAACAGTCAGCTCAAAAAACGCCAGCAAACTCGGAATTTGCGAATGTTCGTTTCCCAGTTCTTCCAGCACCGCCGCTTCCCGTTCAAAAAGAGTTTGAGCGATTTTTAGCTGTGCCGGAGTCAGACTTACCGACGGCTGCAAAAGTTTAGCAACGCACTGCCGCATCGCCGGAGTATAGCGGTCTCTGGCTAAAAACGCCGCCCCAAAACCGCCTTGACCCAACAACCTCACGGGCAGATAGCGACCGCTCAAAATCAGGGGCATCCCGCAAGTCGTGCAAAACTTTTGCTGCACCGTTTTCAGCAGCGAACTGTCATTGAGGTCGGGAAAATAGTTTTGAGGCCGCGGGCAGCCCGGGCGGGTGCAGTAAACTTCCATTTTTTTTTACTAAGAAGAAGGAAGAGGGAAGAAGGAAGAGGGAAGAAGGAAGAGGGAAGAGGGAAGAAAAAGTGATTGTTAAATCAGATTCCAATTTCTCAACTAACCGCGAACTGCTAACTGCCGGCGACCTAAGAGATTAACTTCCCGCCGAGTTCGGAGTTGCTATTTCTATGAATCCCAACTCGATCGCCGGGGGTTCTTTCTTCTCGTGGATGGTGGAATAAGTAGCAAACTGGGGCAAAATTTCATTGCTGAAAGCCTCCGCAGCTTTAGAACGGTAGCGGTTGGGGTTGTAAATCAGGGACAAAATCCGAGTTACCAAAACTTCGTTCATTTGAGATTTGTGTAAGACGCCCATGAGTAACTCTTTTTCGATCGCCGAAACCGAGACAAAAGCAGCTCCCAGCCCCGACTGAACGGCATTTTTAATTGCTTCGATCGAATTTAGCTCCATCTCAATTTTCAAGCGGCGCGTGTCAATACCGCAGCGAGTCAGTACCTGATCGATTACTTTGCGGATAGTAGACTGCGAATCGAGGGATATAAACTGCAATTTGTAAAGGTCTTCTTTTTGGATACTTTCTTGTTGTACCATCGGGTGAGACGGAGGGAGAATCAAAGCCAGTTCGTCCTCAGCGTAAGGAACAATTTCTAAAGCTTCTACAAGTTCGGTAGGAATTTCTCCGCCAACAATTGCCAAATCGATTTGCCCGTTGGCCACACTCCACGCCGTGCGGCGGGTCGAGTGAACGTGAAGCTGTACTGCTACATCCGGGTACTTTTGGCGGAACATCCCGATCATCCGGGGCAGCAAATACGTCCCCGTTGTTTGAGAAGCGCCGACGATCAAAGTACCGCCTTGCAGATTTTGCAAGTCTTCCAGAGCTCGACAAGTTTCCTGGCAAAGCGATAAAATTTTCTCGCCGTAACTCAGCAGCAGGTGTCCGGCTTCGGTCAGTTGCGCCCGCCGCCCCCCCCGGTCAAACAGCGGCACGTCCAATTGTCTCTCTAAGTTTTGCACCTGCAAGCTAACTGCTGGCTGGGATACATAGAGGCTGTCTGCGGCGCGTTTGAAGCTTCCTTCAGAGGCGATCGCCTTGAGAATGCGTAACTGGTCTAAAGTGAAAGGAAGGTCAGACATATATCTAAATTGTCAGTTGGTGTAGGGGCGGGTCTTCTGTCAATCTCTGCGGTCAATCGACAAGCTTGTTCGATTTGGAAAAGTCGGAGTTGACTTCGATTTCAGTCATTTGGCTGCAACAGACGCAACCTTACAGGCAGTTTTACTCGTCCTCCGTCCTCTGTCTTTAGTTGTTATTCGGTCACTAATGACTGATGACTGATGACTGATGACTGATAACCGCTGAATGCTCCCATAGATACTTTGTGACACAAATTGGCAGAGAATCAATAACTTTTCTTAATATTTGCAATGACGATCGACTTGGCGCTCGACTCCCACTTAGTTATTCTGGGCTTGTTACTGGTTTTTGCGATCGCCCACAGCGGTTTAGCAGCCCTCCGGCCCAAAGGTGAAAAGCTGATCGGGCCGAGACTTTACCGGGTTTTGTTTGCCCTTGTCAGTTTGCCGCTAGCCGTCATTCTGGTTGTCTACTTTTTCAACCACCGTTACGACGGTTTGCAGCTTTGGCAAGTACAGGGAGTACCCGGAGTTAAACCCGCAGTTTGGATACTTTCGGCAATTTCCTTCCTGTTTCTGTACCCAGCAACTTTCAACCTGCTAGAAATTGCCGCCGTCCAAAAGCCCCAAGTTCACCTCTACGAAACCGGCATCATTCGCATCACCCGTCACCCGCAAATGGTGGGACAAGTGATTTGGTGCGTGGCCCACACCCTGTGGATTGGCACTAGCTTTACCCTCGTCACTTCCATCGGTTTGGTACTTCACCACCTGTTCGGAGTGTGGCACGGCGACAGGCGACTTCAGGCTCGTTTTGGAGAATCCTTTGAAACCATCAAATCTCGAACCTCAATTATTCCATTTTTGGCAATCCTACAAAAGCGTCAAACCCTTGATTTGCTTGAGTTTTTGCGGCCTTCCTATGTAGGTGTAGTCATTTTTACGGGCCTGCTGTGGGAAATTCATCCTTTTTTGATGCGTGTCACTAGGAACATATACTGGTAGCATGATCCCTAGGATAGAAAAAAATTATTAAATTTTGAGGGCTCATGGTGTTGTCGGTTAGCGAACGCACTTTTGCACAAGAGGTGTTTCAAGCCTCTACCCCCGTTTTAGTGCACTTTTCGGCGCCTTGGTGCGGTTTGTGCCGCGCGATCGACCCCACGCTTAAGACTTTTGAGGCACAGTGGGCAGAAAAAGTCAAGCTCGTAGGGGTGAATGCGGATCAATCTTTCAAGTTGGCCCACACTTACCGGCTGACAAGTCTGCCGACGCTGATTTTGTTTGAGGGCGATAAAGTTCGATTTAGATTTGAAGACTACCAAGGACGCGAGGAACTGCGGCGGACTCTGGATTCGTGGATGCTGGCGGCTCACGTAGCTTCCCCATCTCAACGGCTGCAACGCCAGGAAGTAGCCAAAAGGTAACGGTTCCAAGGCATTCGGCTCTTGTTTACAAAGCCTTCGGCTTTTATGTAGAAAGCAGAAGGCTTTCCCCATTTGTCCATCAAGCATCTGACACCACAATAAACCTCGCCGTCTTGAATTCACAGGACTGTGAGATTTGTCGTATAGTTTCCGTTTTCACCGGCATAATAATTTTCGGCGTTTAGTGCGATCGTCTCGCTCGTGATTGCACTCAGCTATAGCAATACTTAAAGAATTGGATCGAGTATTTTGGCCCAGTCGCGCAGGCGTGTGTCACAATTGTTTACAGTTTTGGCAATATCTAGTAGAAACTTTAAACTACCTATCAGTCATGGAACTGCTTTATCAATACGCTTGGCTGATTCCAGTCCTGCCGCTGGCAGGCGCAATGCTAGTAGGTCTAGGCTTAATCACCTTTAACCAGGCAACCAACAAACTCCGACAAGCGAATGCGATATTAATCGTCTCCGCACTCGGAGGGTCAATGGTACTCTCTTTCGCATTGCTGTGGAGTCAACTACAGGGCCACGCACCCTACACCCGCACTATTCAGTGGGCTTCTGCAGGCGACTTCTCGCTGAATATGGGCTATATCATCGACCCCCTGACGGCGGTAATGCTGGCGATCGTAACCACGGTCGCCTTTTTGGTGATGATTTACACCGACGGCTACATGGCTCACGATGACGGGTACGTGCGCTTTTACGCCTACCTGAGCATCTTCAGCGCGTCAATGTTGGGTCTGGTAATCAGCCCGAACATCGTTCAGATTTACATTTTTTGGGAACTCGTAGGTATGTGTTCGTACCTGCTAGTCGGATTTTGGTACGATCGCAAACCCGCTGCTGACGCTTGCCAAAAAGCTTTTGTCACCAACCGCGTCGGCGACTTCGGCCTGCTGCTGGGCATCCTCGGCATTTACTGGGCCACCGGCAGCTTTGAATTTGAGGTGATGGGCGAACGCCTGCACTCCTTAGTCGAATCCGGTGCTCTTTCGGCGACTCTGGCGACAATCTTCGGCGTCCTGATATTTTTGGGACCAGCGGCCAAATCTGCTCAATTCCCCCTCCACGTTTGGCTACCAGACGCAATGGAAGGCCCGACACCGATTTCGGCCTTAATCCACGCCGCGACAATGGTAGCCGCCGGCGTATTCCTGATCGCTCGGATGTACCCGGTGTTTGAAGGGCTGCCGGCCGTCATGAATTTGATCGCCTGCACCGGCTGTTTTACGGCATTTATGGGTGCTTCGATCGCGATTACCCAAAATGACATCAAAAAAGGCTTAGCCTACTCCACCATCTCCCAACTCGGCTACATGGTGATGGCAATGGGCGTCGGCGCTTACAGTGCCGGACTTTTCCACTTGATGACACACGCTTACTTCAAAGCAATGCTGTTCCTGTGTTCAGGTTCAGTCATTCACGGTATGGAAGATGTCGTCGGCCACAACCCCGCACTCGCTCAAGATATGCGGGTGATGGGCGGCTTGCGGAAATATATGCCGATTACCGCTTCTTGCTTTTTAATCGGCAATTTGGCAATCTGCGGAATTCCGCCGTTTGCTGGTTTTTGGTCAAAAGACGAAATCCTCGCCAGCGCCTTCGCAGCAAATCCCGCTCTGTGGGCTGTTAGCTGGCTGACGGCCGGGATGACCGCGTTTTATATGTTCCGGATGTATTTCAGCACCTTTGAGGGCGAATTCCGGGGAAATGACAGCGCCATCAAGCGGCAACTCTTGCAACCCGGTGTTGTTTTCGGCCCGGGAGCGATGAACGTTAAGGAATTGGCACCAACTGGCGACAGTCACGACGATCACGACCATTTCCCTCACGAATCTCCTCTAACAATGGCTCTGCCGCTAGTTTTGCTGGCAGTACCTTCTGTGTTTATCGGTTTTCTCGGTACGCCGTTTGCCAATTATTTCGAGCAGTTTGTTCGCGCTCCTGGCGAGTCTCTCGAACAAGTTTTGGAACACGCTGCTGAGTTCAATTTGACGGAATTTTTGATTATGGGCGGAAGCTCTGTAGGTATTGCTTTGCTGGGCATTACTTTGGCTTCTCTGATGTATTTGAGCCGTAAAATTGATGCTGGGGCGATCGCCCAAAAAATCAAACCGCTTTACGAGTTCTCCCTCAACAAGTGGTATCTCGACGATATCAACGATTTTCTCTTTGTCAAAGGCAGCCGCCGTTTAGCGCGGCAAGTCATGGAAGTGGATTTGCGAGTCGTCGATGGTGTAGTCAACTTAACAGGGCTTATCACCTTGGTTACGGGCGAAGGTTTGAAATACTTTGAGAGCGGTCGCGCTCAATTTTATGCCCTGATTGTGTTTGTCGCAGTTCTGGGTTTTGCGATCGTTTCGGGAGTCAGTTAAATCTGTAGGGACACGGCATTTAGTGTCAACTTAATGTCAAACCTAGTACGGGTCTAGTGTCTGACGATTAGGGTTCGATCCCTCCTAGCCCCCCTTCTTAAGGGGGGACAGGAATCTTCTCAAAGTCCCCCTTCTTAAGGGGGATTTTGGGGGCTCTAGACTCAGGTAAAAGCAATATTTATCAAGGGTTTTAGGCTTAAAATCACACGCTTTGGGCATTGCCGTATCCTCACTAGGAGATATTTTAAGAACTGGTATCAGGTTAATAAATCCCAATTGACAATTAGCAAATAGAAATAAATCTTTTATTAAAATGAACTGTTGCGATCGCATAATTTGTCCAAATAATAGCAAAAAAGTTTGTTCCGTATAAAGAAAGTATAAAATTTAGGCTAAAATTGCAAAAAGGTGTTTAAACCTAATAACTGATGGATCATTTTAAAACGCAATGGATACAGCTAACTTTCCCTGGTTAACAACAACAATTCTGTTTCCCATTGCTGCGTCCTTGCTGATTCCTTTCATTCCCGATAAGGATGGCAAGACGGTGCGGTGGTATGCCCTAATTGTGGGTTTGATTGATTTTGCTCTGCTTGTTTACGCTTTTTACACTCAGTACGACTTTAACAATCCGGGACTGCAACTGGTAGAAAGTTACTCTTGGGTGCCGCAACTCGATTTAAATTGGTCTGTAGGTGCTGACGGGTTGTCGATGCCGCTGATTTTGCTGACGGGTTTTATTACTACGCTAGCTACTTTAGCGGCTTGGCCGGTTACTTTTAAACCAAAGCTATTTTACTTTTTGATGTTGGCAATGTACGGCGGGCAAATTGCAGTTTTTGCCGTGCAGGATATGTTGCTTTTCTTCTTAGTTTGGGAACTGGAATTAGTGCCAGTTTATCTGATTTTGTCAATCTGGGGCGGCAAGAAGCGCCTTTACGCAGCAACTAAGTTTATCCTGTACACCGCAGGGGGTTCGCTGTTTATTTTGGTTGGCGCGCTGACGATGGCGTTTTACGGCGATACGGTTACTTTTGATATGCGGGCGATCGCAGCTAAAGATTATGCCCCCAATGTAGAATTGCTCCTGTACACAGGTTTCTTGATAGCTTACGGCGTCAAACTGCCAATTTTTCCGCTGCACACTTGGCTCCCTGACGCTCACGGGGAAGCAACCGCACCCGCCCATATGTTGCTAGCAGGAATTCTGCTAAAAATGGGCGGTTACGCTTTACTGCGGATGAATGCGGGAATGCTCCCAGATGCTCACGCTACCTTCGCACCGATTTTAGTAATTTTGGGTGTGGTAAATATTGTTTACGCCGCCTTAACTTCTTTTGCTCAGCGCAATCTGAAGCGGAAAATTGCTTATTCTTCGATTTCGCACATGGGGTTTGTGCTGATTGGGATAGCTTCGTTTACCGATTTGGGAACTAGCGGTGCAATGCTGCAAATGGTTTCCCACGGTTTAATCGGGGCGAGTTTGTTCTTTATGGTGGGTTGCACTTACGATCGCACTCACACGCTCATGCTGGACGAAATGGGCGGTGTAGGGCAGAAAATGCGTAAGGTTTTCGCGATGTGGACTGCTTGTTCTATGGCTTCTTTGGCTTTGCCGGGAATGAGCGGTTTTGTAGCAGAATTGATGGTATTTGTAGGTTTTGCAACCAGCGATGCTTACAATCCTGTGTTTAAGGTTTGCGTGGTATTTCTAGCAGCAGTCGGGGTGATTTTGACTCCGATTTATCTGCTGTCGATGCTGCGCGAAATCTTCTACGGGCCTGAGAATAAGGAATTGTCGGAACACGAGGAATTGGTGGATGCGGAACCGCGAGAAGTGTTTATTATTGCGGCTCTGTTAGTGCCGATTATTGGCATTGGTTTGTATCCGAAAATTCTGACTCAGGTTTATGATGCGACTACTGTACAGTTGACTGCAAAGTTGCGCGATTCTGTGCCGTCGCTTGTGGCTAAGGCTGCTACGGATAAAACTGTGTCTCTGCGTGCTCCGGCGATCGAGCCGAGTAAGTTGTAATTTGAACTGGATTTAGGAAGAAAACCCCCAAACCCGTTTTAAAATGGGTTTGGGGGTTTTATATTTTTTTCGCGACAAAGTAGGGAAACTTTTGCTGTCAAGCCATTAAAATTTGGGTTGAAAAACAAAGTGAGTATGCGGTATAATTAATAGTCATGCTGCGGAGCGATCGCTTAGCTAAAATTTAGAATTTAACCCCTATATTCAAACAGGTAAGTTATGTCGCTGCTTCAAAACGCCATTGACTCCATACAGGTGGGTGTTGAAGACTATCTGATGGAGGACGACAGAAGATACCTGTCTGCGGTGAGAAACATTTGCGCTGGAATACTTCTTTTATATAAAGAAAAACTAAAGCGCTTATCGCCACAACAGGAACATGACAACGAAGTTTTAATCAAACAATCGATCAAGCCTATTCGTGGTGACCAAGGTAACATCTTATTTGTTGGAGATGGTGATAAAACAGTAGATGTTCCCACAATTGAGAAAAGATTTAAAAGCCTGAAAATAGAATATGAATGGAGCAGATTTAAAGAACTCACTAAGCTCCGCAATAATATAGAACATTACTATACAGATAAGTCGTCTAGCGCAGTTCGTGAAGTCATTGTCAAGTCATTTCTTATAATTCAAGATTTCATTAGTCGATATTTAGAGGAAGAACCGTTTAACCTTCTTGGTGAAGAGTGCTGGCAAACTCTATTAGAAACAGAAGAGGTGTACAAAGCCGAAGAGGAAAATTGTAGACAATCCTGGGAGAAATTGGGCTTTAAAGGCTCGGTGTTAGAGCATATAGTAGAAAATATTAGATGTCCAGTCTGCCACTCAAATTTAATCAAAGCTCAAGATAAATCTAATATTTTTCCCTCTTTGAGTTGTAGCTCATGTAATGAGTCTTTTGAGCCTGAAGCTGAAGGGGGTTGGGCTCACTGTAACGATTGTGAAACGAAGTCATCTGTAGTAGAATTAGGGGAGAAATGGATTTGCTTTTCTTGCCATAAAGTCCACAACTATAAGGATGTAGGCGACTGTCAATACTGTGGTACATTTATTGCTGGAAATTTAGAAGATACTTTTTTATCAGGTTGCTTAATGTGTGAAGGTCAAATGGGACATTACATCAATTCAAGAGCATACAATCGTGATGATTAAGGTGTCCCCAGTGGACACGGCATAACAACGCCCATGCACCCGACCGTTTAGAAGTAATCTGTTGACTACGAGAGATGACCTGCGGCGGGTGATGGTTACCGTTGTGCCACTTCGTTTCTACGCAAAAGAGGTATGATATCCATAACAGGATCAAAAGTTACAAAAAAGAGGGAATGTATGCAAACAATCCTTTTGAGTCGTGAAGAAGTCGCTCGTCGTGCGAAACATTTGTATGAAAGCACCATCCGCCAAAAAATTGAATTAGAAGAGAATATTGGCAAAATGGTCATCATTGATATTGAAACAGGTGACTACGAAGTTGATAAAACTGGGCTAAAAGCCGCACGTAGTCTGATGGCAAAGCATCCGTATGCTCGACTTTTTGGCATTCGTATTGGTTACAATGTGGCTGCTTCGTTGGGTGGTGTAATGGAGCGTGTCAACAAGTGATTTCTGGTATTGTGACCGATCGGCACGCGATCGTCGCGTTGACGTTTCTCCTCCCAAGCGGCTCTACTTTCCCGATCGAGTTTGTCATAGATACGGGCTTCACTGACTACCTATGTTTGCCACCGGAGGCAGTTACCTTACTGGGGTTGCCGTTCCTGTACGATATGCCTGTAAACTTAGCAGATAACAGTGAAGTCCTAGTAGCAGTTCACGAAGCAATAATCCTTTGGGACGGGGAAGAACGAGAAGTTCGTGTATTTGCTACAGGGCGAAGGCCTCTGATTGGAACTGCTTTGCTGGACGAGCAAGAACTTGTGATTCAGTTCACTGAGGGGGGATTAGTGACGATTGATCAGTTGTAGTTTCCAACGCTCGATCGCAATACCAATACCGAATACTTCAAAATTACCACTGGGTCGATCGCTCTTCATTTCGGTATTGCGATCGCACTTGCGGGTTTCTATCCTTATTGTTATACGGAGAGTGCGATATTTGTCAAGGGCGATCGAAGTGTTACACCGCAACTACAATATAATTAATATAGCGATCGCAAATGATTTGTAAATCATAAATAATGTATAATGAGGATGTAAACCTAAGTAGGAGTTGAGATGTCCCGAGAGAAATCG
>NZ_SRRZ01000109.1 GCF_013179805.1 Microcoleus asticus IPMA8
ATATAAAATCTCCGCAATTGCTCTGGTATACTCTTGCAGCTTTCTTTGTTTCTCTGGATTCATAATTTTTCGATAGTGGTAAACATATTTAATTATGGACTAATGAGGGGCATGGTCTTTCAGAGTATTTGTACTCATCGCATAAGTGTTATGCTCCCGTGCGATTTCCCTTGCTAAACTTAGCCCCAATCCCGATCCTTCGATTTTTTGGATCTGAGTGGAGTCGCCGCGATGGAAGCGCTCAAAAATACGATCGCGCTCCCTCAAAGAAATATCTTGAGAGCTATTGACAATTTTGACAATTACTCTTTTTCCCTGACAGTTAGCCTGTAACCTGAGCCAACCCTTCGGTAAATTATATTTAATCGCATTACCAACTAGATTTTGCAAAACCTGCACCAGCAAATCGCGATCGCCCTTGATATATAAAATAGGAGCAATTGCCATTTGCACATCTAAATGCGGTGCTAGCAGTTCCATATCTTCGGCAATTTCCGATAGCAAAGCCGACATATTCACGTCAACCAAATGTAAACCCATACGTCCAGCATCGGCTAGAGAAAGTAAGAGAAGTTTACGGGTAATTTCACTCAAACGGCGCACTTCATCCAATAATTTACTCAGGGTTTGCTGTACCTCAGAACCCGATTCAACTTGATGCAAAGCCCGTTCTAGTTGGCCTTGCAAAATTGCCAGCGGTGTCTTCAGTTCATGCGCAGCATCTCCACTAAAACGAGAAGCTTGTTTAAAACTTCGCTCCAGGCGTTCTAACATCTGATTGAACACAAAAATTAATTCAACAAACTCTATATCCGTTGAACCGACAGGGACGCGCCGATCGAGCCCTTGTACGGTAACATTGCGAATAGCCATCGTGAGTCGCCCAATGGGATACAGAATACTCCGCGATATCAACCACGCTCCACCCGCTACGAATAACAGCACTACGGGAATAGAAAATAGAAAGATATTGCGAATCGATGCCATTTCACGATCGATCGCTTGTAAATTAACAGCGATCGCTATTTGAGTCTGAGGAGAATGAATCGCGCCCACACGCCAAACTGCCCTGCTAGTACGCTGGGTTGCTAGTTTAGCTTTGAAAACTCGATGAAAATTCGGTCGATCGAATTGAGGAGGCAGATCGCGCGGGGGTCTTCTTTCTCTCGGTGAAAATGAATCCGGTCGATCGGGAGGTGGCGGATAGGGTGGAGGTGGTGGATAGGGTGGAGGGGGAGGTTCTAATTGAAAAGGTATTCTAGCAGGATCGGGAGGGGGTTGGGGCAACGATCGCCATAATGTATTAGCATCAAGTCCATCTTGCCACTGGCTCGATCGGTAGAGCAAATTACCATCTCTATCAGTCACCAGCAAAGCCGCGGTTGTTTCCCCATCATTCATGCCCAAAACTGAGGGCAAAGAATCACTATAAACATCCCATTGCGTCGATTGCGGGCGGGTAGATTGGATTAACTGATTCTTGATTTCAGCATCGAGACGCTTGACCTTAGCATCGTAAATCAACCACCACGAAACAATACTAAAGCCAATCAGAGCAACACTTGCCAGAACAGCAGATAATAGAGTAATCCGAAAGCGAAAAGATTGCAGTTTCACGATGGGGAATCTGGTTTGCGAAACCGATAGCCAACGCCCCGCACGCTCTCAACCCATCCTGTACCGCCGATCGGTTCAATTTTCTTGCGAATGCGTTGAATACATACATCTACGACATTCGTATTCGGATTAAAATCATAACCCCAGATATGTTCGAGGATTTGGGTGCGGGTGAGTACCCTACCGGGCGATCGCATCAGATATTCCAACAGATTAAACTCGCGGGTTGTAAGTTCTACCGCATGGCGATCGCAGGTAACTTTTCGCAGAATGCGATCGAGCTTAACTGGGCCAACACTCAGAATATTTTGGCGATCGCCCGAAGCCCGACGCACCACAGCATAAATCCGAGCAACTAACTCCTCAACAAAAAACGGTTTAGCTAAATAGTCATCTGCACCGAGATGTAACCCTTCAATGCGATCGTCTAGTTCATTGCGAGCAGTTAATAAAATCACGGGTACGTTGCGTCCAGCCTTTCGCAGATGTTTGAGAATAGATAATCCATCTTTTCCCGGCAATACAATATCTAGGACGATCGCATCGTACTCATTATCCATCGCCCGATCGTAGCCATCGTTGCCATTATCGCAATAATCCACAACAAAACCTTGCTCTTTCAAGCCGATACAAACAAAATTGGCAATTTTTTCTTCATCTTCAACGTATAGAACATTCATAGATTTACCTATTCGGTTGCGATTATACCGCCATCATGGATTTGCTTAAATTACAAAACTGTAATCCATCCGCAGTGTTGCAGGTAATGTTTGGGGAATTTGATGTAGCTATAAACATTTTTGGGTCGGCGATCGTAACTATCATGAAAATTGCTTCACTGCTCGCATTACCTGCTACAGCGTTGCTGCTGGGATTTAGCAGCTTGACTTTCCCCGATCGGACTACAGCTAATTCTAATACTGTACTAGCCCAGAGCCAGCCCGAACCCAGTCAAGAGCGCAGACGTCCGCCCCGTATAGATTTTCCTGCTGCTGCCAAACAATTAGGAGTCACCGAAGCCGAGTTAATCGAAGCTTTGGGCCTACCCGCCAAACCGCCGGAACCGCCAAGCGAAAATAATCGCCCGTCCAGCCCACCGCCCCGTCCTCGTTTAGATATTCCCGGTGCAGCGAAAAAGTTGGGAGTCACCGAAGCAGAGTTGATTAAAATTCTGGGCATTCCACCGCGTCCACAGGGCGATCGTAATTTACCTCAAAATTCGGAAAAACCCTAATTTCTCCAGATTACAAAACTGTAATCCTAGGACAGGGATAAATGTCATATTCAACCAACTTAATGATTGTAGAGACTAACTCAAAGGCCGATCGATAATTCTCTTTTTTAGCCTGAAAGCTTCTTCAAACTTAGAAAACTAATCCAGGTAATTACATCATGCCAGCACCATTTCCTAATTCAATCAAGGCGCACCGGGCAACCAACCACCTCAAAATCAAGGCGCACAAATTACCAATTCTGCTCTACCTCCCCAAAATCCAACTCCACCCCCTCCGCCAGCTAACAGTATTAGCACCACAGCAGGAAACGACAATATTACCGGAGATAGTTTAGATAACTTCATTCTAGGTAGTAGCGGCACTGATAGCATAATTGGAGGATTAGGCACGGATACAATGAGCTATCTTTCCCTTACCAGCAGCATTAGCCTTGAGGCGAAAGGCATAGTAGATAAAGGCGCAGCAGGTACAGATACCCTGCAAAATATAGAACAAATAATTGCTCCTTTAGGACAGAGTAATACCATTGATGCTTCTACAGGTAGCGGCACAGCTTCTATTAATGTGGATTTGTCGCAGAATCGTTTGGCGGTTAACAATCTACCCGGTATCGGCACTCTGAATTTTACGGTAGAGAATTTCGTTAACGTCACAGGTACTCCGAATGTAGATGTCCTTACCGGAAACATCCAAAACAATTCTTTAGTAGGAGGAGATGGTAACGATACACTCTCAGGTTTGCGCGGCAATGATACCCTGATTGGAGTCAATCCATCAAGTGCTGCACCGGGAAGCAATGAAACGGATGTGCTGATTGGGGGTCGGGGTAGAGATATTTTTGTTCTCGGTGATGCCACTAAGAGCTACTATCAGGGAACAGGAGTTGCACTAATTCAGGATTTCCAACAAGGAATCGATCGCATTCAGTTAAGTGGGAATCTTTCCAACTACAATATAGTTGGTAACTCCATCAATTTGGCTGGTACATCTGACCAAATTGCTGTCATTCAAGGCGGCTTTACTCTTGATAGTTTCATATTCGTATAATATCAATTCCGGCTGCACTCCTTATCATACCGAGGAAACGGCACTGCCGTTTCCCTACCAAAAATAACATTGTAGGGAAACGGCACTGCCGTTTCCTAATTTCTTTTTCCTACTTCTTCCTTCGTGTCCTTTGCGTCTTCGCGGTTCAATAATCTAATTCTTCCAGCACCAAAAGAGCAAAAGCGCTAATTTTATGCAAACGCCGATCGCTCTTTAATCCAATCGAGTAAAATAGGATTGACCAATTCCGGCGCTTCATCCTGGGGACAATGACCTACGCCTTCCAAAGGAATAAATTTTTCAACAGCCGGAAACTTTGCCAATTCTCGCCCCAATGCGATCGGCTCCCAAGGGTCGTCCGTACCCCACAAAATCAAAGCCGGACAGCTTAAACTGGGCAACAAATCCTCCGGTAGCGGGCCTTGAGAATAACTGATAAATGCTACAAATACTTCGACTGCACCGCTATCTCGGGCAGGTTTCAGCAGCATATTTACCAGTTCGTCGCTGACAGCTTCTGGACGGCGATATGCTTGTAAAAGCACTTTTTTTACTGTTTTTGGCGTTGCTAATTGTTTAAAAAATAATTGACTTATCCACTTGACATTTAAAACTTTTTGTGCGATTGGCGCTCCAAAACTGCGATACCAAGGCAATTCGGCGCGTTTGCGATCGTGCAGCAACCGCAAGGAACAATTGAGTAAAATTACGCCAGAAGCAATATCGGGAAAATCAACAGCCGCTTGCATAATTGCCACACAGCCGATCGAATTTCCGACCAAAAAAGCCGGCCCGCCCGCAACTTCCCGACAAAAATCAGCAATTAGCTGTCCCCAAGTTTCAAAAGTATAGTCAATCTCAAGTTTGGGCGCTGGTTTAGCAGAACCGCCAAAACCGATGAGGTCGATCGCATAACAGCGGCAATCAGCAGCCAGCGCCGGCAAATTCTTGCGCCAGTGGCCCCAAGACGCGCCGAAACCGTGGACAAACACCACCGCAGGCCCCTGGGAACCCGCAGCCTGGTAGCAAATCGGAAAGCCTTTCCACAGCCAAGTTTGAGGTGCAACAGCAGTTGACGAAGTGGGAGTAGAAGATGTCATGGGATTTTAGATTTTAGATTTTAGATTTTAGATTTTAGATTTTAGATGAATGCAAGGCTGCAAAGGACTCAAGTCATTACTACAAACCCTATCGCAATTCGAGGCAACCGCTAGGACATAAATCCCAAACCCTCATCCCTCTTCCTTCAGCGTCCTCAGCGCTCTCTGCGGTTAATACCTCTTCCTTCTTCCCTCTTCCCTCTTCCCTCTTTCCTCTTCCTTCTTCCTTCTTCCTTCTTCCCTCTTCCTTCTTCCTTCTTCCTTCTTCCTTTGCAGTTAGAGCCGATATTATGTCAGGATTAAAGATGCTGACTTGTTTGCCTTATTGAAATTTCCCTTATGCCAACGATCATTTCCACTGCTGTCGTACCGTTTTTGGGGTCTGAAATTGTACCAGACTACGACACCGCCAAAGTAGTAATTTTACCAATTCCCTACGAAGCTACCACCACTTACCGCCGGGGGTGCGAAAACGGGCCGGCGAAACTTCTAGAAGCTTCTCATCAACTCGAGTGCTATGACGAAGAATTGGATTCCGAAGTTTGCTACGATGTCGGAATTTATACAAAAGAGCCGATCGCCGATACCCGCAACAGACAACTGGTTTCATCCTCAGAAATGCTGCAAGTCACCCAAGCCGCAGTCCACCAGCTAGTTACCGAAAATAAATTTGTCATCTCCCTCGGAGGCGAACACAGCATCACTGCAGGCGTTGTCGAAGGTTATCGCCAAGCATACCCGGATGAACCTTTCACAGTCGTGCAAATCGACGCCCACGGCGACTTGCGGCACGAGTACGAAGGCTCGATCCACAACCACGCCTGCGTGATGCGGCGCGTTGTCGATATGGGCTTACCGACACTGCAAATCGGCATTCGCGCTATCTGCAAGGAAGAAGCCGACTTGATTAAAGCAAAACAGCTAAACGTGATTCGAGCCAGAGAAATCGCTACTCAACCGGATTGGGCAGATCGAGCAATTGCCAGCATCACAACTAAGCGAGTATTTTTGACGATCGACTTAGACGGCATCGATCCGACTTTAATTCCAGGGGTGGGAACGCCCGAACCGGGCGGGTTAAATTGGTATTCCCTCACCGGATTTTTGCGCCGCGTCTTCGAGTCCTACGAAGTCATCGGCTGTGACATTATGGAATTAGCACCTGTTGTAGATTCTGTTGTTTCGGAATTTACCGCAGCCAAATTAGCGTACAAAATGATTGGGTATCAAGCTCTGGCTCAAGGTTGGCTAAAACAGGACGAGGAATAAACGGGTAAGTATGAGTTAAAATTGGCTGCGGGCAAGGCTAAAATTAAGACAAAGCCCAAAAACAGCCAATTTTATAGATACCAGGAGTTTCATCTTTCTTTGGTTGCAAATACCGATCTTCATATCCTTAAAAAATGAGTTTACTAATGGAAACAACCGGCACTCCGATTAACGGCTACGCTCCCGATTTTGAACTGCCGGGAGTAGACGAAGACGTTCACCATTTAGCTCGGTATTTAGAAAAATATCGAGCTATTGGGGTGATATTTATGTGCAATCACTGTCCTTACGTGAAGTTGTATCTAAATCGCCTGAAAGAAATTCAAGCAGAGTTTCAAGATCGAGATGTTACTTTGATCGGGATTAATGCTAATGATGCAAACCAGCATCCCGACGACAGTTTTGAGAACATGAAAATTTTTGCAGCCAACAATCAACTCAACTTCCCCTACATCCGAGATGTTGCTCAAGATGTGGCTGAAAGTTTTGGGGCTTCTAAAACGCCGGAGGTTTTTTTGTTAGACCAAGACGGCAAACTGCGCTATAAAGGTTTAATTGACGACAACGCCGACGATTCGGGGGCGGTGCAAGTTTCTTATTTGCGGAGTGCGATCGACCAATTGCTCAACAGCCAATCCGTGGAGCCTTCAACTACAGAGGCGATCGGCTGTTCTGTCAAATGGCGAGAATAGGGAGCTTTAAAGTTAACAATCCTGGATGCAGAACCTAATTATGTAGGGGTGCGCACTGCGCACCTTATCGCTTTAAGTAGTGCCTAACTTCTGTTAACGAACCCCGAAGAATACGAAGAAAGAAAGAGAAGAAGATACTTTTATAGGGGTTTCCGAGTAACTTAAAATTAAAATTAAAAACTATTTTCGGTGAACTTAAAAAATACACGCATTCTCAGTTTGATTGTCGCAGCCCTTGCGGCGGTAGCACTGCTGATTAGTTGGAACTTATTTCAGAGTGTTTCTCCAGTCGCAACAGCGCAACAGCGCACGTCTTTAACCGTATCTGCGGCTATCAGTCTGTCGCAAGCCTTAGCAGAAATCAAGACTGTTTATCAAGGCAGCAATCCCAATGTTACTATCACTTATAATTTCGGTGCTTCCGGCGCCCTCGCACAGCAGATCCAGCAGGGAGCCCCGGTAGATGTATTCTTGAGCGCTGCTACCAAACAAATGGATGCTTTGCAGCAAGCTAATTTGCTGATTAACGACACGCGCCGCAATTTGCTAACAAATCGTCTAGTTTTGATTACTCCTAAAAATGGCATAGTTTTGACCGATTTCAAACAGTTAACAGATGCTAGAATCAAGAAAATTGCGATCGGCGAACCGAAAAGCGTACCTGTGGGCCAATACGCTCAAGAAATGCTAACTAAGCTTGGATTGTGGCAGCAACTCCAGCAAAAATTAGTGCTAGGAAATAACGTCCGCCAAGTGCTGACATTTGTCGAAAGTGGCAATGCGGATGCTGGCATAGTTTACACGACTGATGCCAAAGCATCGGACAAAGTAACTGTGCGGCTAACGGCTGCCGAAAATTTGCACTCGCCCATTGTTTATCCGCTGGCAGTTATCAAAAACAGCCGCAATCCGGCTGCTGCGAAAGCGTTTGTTGAGTTTTTGGCTGGCGATCGAGCTAAAATAGTATTTCAGAAATATGGATTTGGCATAGTTCGGTAACTAACTAATTCGGGATTTTTTACCGCTGATGAAAGCAGATAAGCGCTGATTAACGCGGATTTATTTATATATAGATGGAATTTGATATTTCTCCGCTCTGGATATCTCTAAAATCCTCCACTATTGCGACATTTCTCACTTTTTTCCTGGGAATAGCCGCCGCCCGGTGGATGCTTTCAACTCGCATCAGAGGTAAAGCTTTGATTGAAGGGATTTTCATTTCTCCCTTAGTTTTGCCGCCGACAGTAGTCGGATTTTTGCTGCTGATGCTGTTTGGGAGAAATGGGGCGATCGGTCAATTATTGCTACAATTCGACTTTACTATAATTTTCACTTGGCAAGCCGCCGCCATTACTGCCACAGTTGTATCATTTCCCCTCATGTACAAAACTGCTTTGGGAGCTTTTGAGCAAATTGATGCCAATCTTCTCAACGCTGCTCGCACTTTGGGAGCCTCCGAGTGGCAAGTCTTTTGGCGGATTATGTTACCGCTAGCATGGCCGGGAATTTTAGCAGGAACTATTCTCGCATTTGCCCGCGCTTTGGGTGAATTCGGCGCGACGCTGATGTTAGCGGGAAATATTCCCGGACAAACTCAAACTATGCCGATGGCAATTTATTTTGCTGTGGAAGCAGGGGATATGAGGCAAGCTGGTATTTGGGTTTTGATTATTCTGAGTCTTTCTTTGAGCGTGCTAACTGCTGTTAATTTTTGGACTGATTTACAAAGGATATCGCCCAAACCGAATTCGAGCCATAGATTGCACTCAAATCTTCCTAAAGTCGCGTCTACTTTTACCACAAAATCCCAACAACAATCGAAAAGCGGACTTTGTTTAAGCATTTTTAAACCTCTCTCCAGCTTTGCCTTGGATGTCGGCTTCGATATCGGCCCGGAAGTGCTGGGAATTTTGGGCGCGTCGGGTTCCGGCAAAAGCATGACTCTGCGCTGCCTCGCTGGTTTGGAAACTCCCAGCAGCGGTAAAATTGCAGTCAACGGCAAGGTTTTATTTGACTCAGCACAGGGCATTAATGTACCTTCTAAAGACCGCCGCATCGGTTTTTTGTTTCAAAACTATGCTTTATTTCCTCACCTGACAGTGGCTGAAAATATTGCGTTTGGCTTGCAGCATTTATCTGAAAGCGAGCAAAAACTTCGGGTAAAAGAACAGCTAATTTCGGTGCAAATGTCGGGACTGGAAAACCGCTACCCGCACGAACTTTCGGGGGGTCAGCAGCAGCGGGTGGCTTTAGCAAGGGCGATCGCCCCTTCTCCAGAATTGCTGCTGTTAGACGAACCGTTTTCTGCTTTGGATACTCATTTGCGGAGTCAACTGGAACGCGAGTTAATGCAGACTCTGGCTAATTATCGGGGAATTACTTTGTTTGTCAGCCACAATTTAGAGGAAGTTTACCGGCTGTGCAAAAATCTGTTGGTGTTGGCCGAGGGAAGGCCGATCGCCTTTGATACCAAAGAGAACATTTTCGATCGCCCTGGCAATTTCACTGTCGCCCAGTTGACTGGCTGCAAGAATTTCTCAGCAGCTAAACCGATCGCAGAAACTCTCGTGGAGGCGATCGACTGGGGCTGTACTCTGACTGTAGTCGAACCAATTCCCAAATCTCTAGTTTCTGTGGGAATTCGAGCTCATCAACTGAGTTTTGTTAGCGGGTGCGATCGTGAAAATACTTTTGCTTGTTGGATCGCCTCGACTGTGGAAACTCCGCACCGGGTGACATTATATCTCAAATTGCACTCGCCTCCCAATGATTCCCAAGATTATCACTTGCAAGCCGAAGTTTTCAAAGAAAAGTGGAGGGCTATTAAGGACAATCCTTTTCCCTGGTATGTTCATTTCGAGCCAATTAGGTTAATATTAATGGAGGCATGAGTTAACTAGCAATATACCGTTAACCGTCAACACTCAACAGTTAACAGCTAACCGTCAACACTCAACAGCTAAATACATCTTAACCCAACATCAAATCATGACTGAAAAAGTTCAAAAAACCGACGCAGAATGGCAACAGCAACTCACGCCAGAACAGTTTAAAGTCGCCCGAAAGAAGGGAACGGAAAGAGCTTTTAGCGGCGAATATCACGACAACAAAAAAACCGGAACTTATAAGTGTATTTGCTGCGGCACTGAGCTATTTAAATCAGAAACAAAGTTCGATTCCGGTACAGGTTGGCCGAGTTTCTACGCTCCCGTTAGCGAAGAAAATGTCAAGTGCGAGTCGGATAACAGCTTGTTCATGCGCCGAACAGAGGTACTGTGCGCTGTTTGCGACGCTCATCTCGGTCACGTATTTAACGACGGGCCGAAACCTACCGGTCAGCGTTACTGCATGAATTCTGCTGCTCTTAATTTTGTCCCCAAGGATTAAATTTAGTCAACCGTTCTCAGTCAACAGTTCTGGAACAGGCTTTTGGGTCTGTTCTGGGTAATTGATGTTCAAAATGCACCCATGCTGCTATCTTATGGTGGAGGCAAACAGAGTAAAAAAATAGTGGCGGCATGGGGATGGTTTATCAGCGGGTTTTGCTGAAGCTCAGCGGTGAAGCGCTGATGGGCAGCTTGGGCTACGGCATCGATCCGATAGTCGTTCAGTCGATCGCCCAGGAAGTGGCCAAAGTCGTGTCCGAAGGCATTCAAATCGCGATTGTTGTCGGTGGCGGCAACATTTTTCGCGGGGTGAAAGCTGCTTCGGCAGGGATGGATCGGGCAACGGCTGATTATGTGGGCATGATTGCTACGGTGATGAATGCTATCACTTTGCAGGATGCCCTAGAACAAGTAGGAGTGCCAACGAGGGTGCAATCGGCGATCGCCATGCAAGAAGTAGCTGAACCCTACATCCGGCGGCGGGCGATTCGCCACCTCGAAAAAAAACGAGTAGTAATTTTTGGTGCCGGTTCTGGCAATCCTTTTTTTACTACGGATACTACAGCCGCTCTGCGGGCGGCTGAAATTGATGCAGAGGTGATTTTTAAAGCTACTAAGGTAGATGGGGTGTACGATTCCGACCCCCACCTCAACCCCAACGCGCGCAGGTATCAAACCCTCACCTACGGACACGTCTTGAATCAAGACTTGCGGGTGATGGACAGTACCGCGATCGCCCTTTGCAAAGAAAATAATATTCCTATTATGGTATTTGACCTCTCGGTGTCGGGCAACATCTACCGAGCTGTAATGGGAGAATCTATTGGAACTCTTGTCGGAGGTTTTTGTGAAGTTAGCTGAAGCAGAAGATCATATGCAAAAGGCAGTTGAGGCTACTCAACGGTCTTTTAATACTATTCGGACGGGACGGGCCAACGCCTCCCTCCTCGATCGAGTCATGGTAGACTATTACGGCTCTCCAACTCCGATCAAATCCCTTGCCAATATCGGCACGCCGGATGCGACTACGATCAACATTCAACCGTTCGATCGCACAGCGCTCAACTCGATCGAAAAAGCGATTTCCCTGTCAGATGTAGGACTCGTTCCCAACAACGACGGTTCAGTTATTCGCTTGAACATTCCGCCGCTGACGAGCGACAGACGCCAAGAATTTGTCAAAATGGCCAGTAAGTTTGCTGAAGAAGGTAAAGTTGCAATTCGCAATATCCGCCGCGATGCCGTTGACTCGATTCGCAAGCAGGAAAAAAGCAGCGATATCTCTAAAGATGAATCGCGGGACTTGCAAGATAAAATTCAAAAGCTGACGGACAAGTACATTGCCAAAATAGAAGAAGTTCTAGCAGCGAAAGAGAAAGATATCACGACAGTTTAGGGAATGGGAAATTGGGCCTGGGGAATAGGAATAGTTTTGAGATTGCCGAGAGCCGGTCGCTAACAACGCCCCGACTCTCGATGAGTTGTGATTTGTGAGTTAAAAACTCAAGATTTAACACTCATAAGTTAGCAATTACCAGTTACTAATTCCCTGTTCCCCACAACCAATTACCAATAACCAATTACCCATAACCAAAAATGTTTGATGGCATTATTGTCGGTGCAAGCCCGGCAGGTAGCACAGCAGGTTATCACCACGCAAAGCAGGGACCTTCTGTTTTGGAAAGAACCAAAACTCTGTTCGATCGCAAGTTTAGAAACTCGCTCAATCAAGGGCTATTCGCTCAATTTCGATTTTGGTACTATTAAAAAAGGTTTTATCTGGAGCTTTCCCAAAGCTGACGGCTACTCTTTGAGTATTGCTGCGATGCGCGGCGACAAGCCAAAAGATATCAAGAAAATTTTGGCCGACTGCGCCACTAAGTGCGGTGCTGATGTTAGTGTCAGCAACGTGCGGGAACACCCCATGAGTCTGTGGGATGCCGATCGTAAATTGCATTCGCAAAATACTCTGCTTGTAGGAGACGCCACCAATCTTACCGACCCCCTCTTCGGCGAAGGGATTCGACCTGCCCTATTTAGCCGATTTAAGGCTGCTCAGGCGATATATCGAACTCTTGGAGGTGCGGGCGACGCTAAGGAGCAGTATACTCAAACGATCGGCCAAAAAAGGGGAACTGATATGGTTTGGGCCGGTCGCTTGGCTAGAGCATTCTATCAGTTTACAGGAGCTGCTTACAGAGCGGGCGTCAAATTGCCGATCGCTACTCAGTTGACGAGCTAAATTTTGTGCGGTGAACTGGGTTATGCTGATATCGCTAACCGCGCTCTTAAAAAGCTGATGCCGTTTTAGGACGAAGAAAGAAGGAAAAAGGAAGATTCTTAAATCCCAATTCCTTATTCTTCATTCCCAATTCTTAATCGTTAATTTAAAAATAGGAATTACGCACTATTCCTCAGAAAGCCAGTTGATTCCTAGATTTTTTGTGGCCAAGCCCAATTTTTTCCAAGAAACGGGGTGCAAAAGCGTAACTCCTATTTTAAATAAAGTCGATGCGAGGCTTTTTTAATACCAGCCCCGCGCTGCTTATAGAATTAATCTCAGATAGTCTTGACAAAAAGTGGTTTGATAAGTTACTAAGAGTGCGGTGAGGTGCTTTAGGCGCACCATGAATAATTACATTCTACCTAAATCCTGTAAAATATAAAATCTCAAATCTAATGATAATTTATTTTTATAAAGTAGAGGAGCCTTACGGCTGCTTTTCTAATTTTTCACTACACGACATTAGTCTGCACGGTCAAGATTGGTTGACTGTGGAACATTACTATCAAGCGCAAAAATTTGTTAGCACTGATGAAAGATTAGTGGCGACGATTCGAGCCGTAGCAACTCCCCAGGAAGCCGCCAAATTAGGTCGCGATCCAAACCACCGGATTCGCGCTGATTGGGAAGCGGTGAAAATTCCTATTATGCGCGAAGCAGTTTTAACTAAGTTTCTCGTTCATACAGACATTCAAGCTATTCTCCTCGCCACAGGGGATCGAATGATTGTCGAGGATTCGCCAACAGATTACTACTGGGGGTGTGGCTGCGACCGAACCGGTCAAAATCATTTGGGTAAAATTCTGATGAGCGTGCGCAAGGAAATTAGTCAGCGCCTTGCGGGCTGATAAAAATTCAAATTCTTTCGTTCGTTATCATTGTATAAACTTTTACAACAAATGTCAAACTATCCTAACAATCAATAGTTTTGATAGTAAAAGTTTAATATTGCGAGAAATTTATAAGAGGATTAAAATAATAATTATTATTTGCTTAAGTCGCTCAGCAGGTTGAAGGCAGGGACTCAACCGGCGCGATCGCAGATTTTTATGATCCCAAGGCGCCAAAGGCGATAGACCGTCGCCTCTCACCAGTGCGCCACCGATTAACTGTACAGATCGGTTGAATCAAAAACTCAGGGTGGTGCATTTGAGTTTGAGCGCTCCAACAGCACATCAAAACTTTTTATTATCATTGTATAATTACAAAAGGAGATTTATTATGCAATTCACAGAAAATACGCAAGAATTACATCATAAACTAGACAGAGAAGTTTTGGTACGGCGGATAACTGAACGCATCCGCCAATCTTTAGAATTAGAAGATATTTTAACCAGTACGGTAGTAGAAGTGCGGTCTTTTTTGAAAACAGATCGCATTATGATTTACAGATTTAGTGTTGACGGGAGTGGAGAAGTTGTTGCTGAGTCAATTAATAACAACCGTCTCCCTTCCTTAAAAGGACTGCACTTTCCAGCAGACGACATTCCCGCACACGCCCGGGAGATGTATGTGAGTATGCGCCTGCGGACAATCATAGATGTTAACTCCGGGACGATCGTCCTGAGTCCCCTTGATGCTGCAGACACGGGTCAACCTTTAGTAAATGAAGAGATGCACTACCGAGCGCTCGATCCTTGCCACACAGCTTACCTGATGGCAATGGGAGTGCAATCTTCCTTAGTCGTCCCGATTTTGCACCGCACGATCGCGTCGGAAAACAGCAACACAGATATCTGCGATGCCCGGACCTGTTTGACTCGATACGAGCCAGGAAACAATCAAAAAATTCACATCGAACTGTGGGGACTTTTAGTGTCTCACCAGTGTGCCCCCCTCAATATTTCACCAGCAGATTTAGAAGTAGTTCAGCTCGTATCAGATCAATTGTCTAGCGCTATCGCCCACGCGCTCCTCCTCCAGCAAACCCGCTCTCAAGCCACCCGGGAAGCTACCGTGAGCCGCATAGCAGCCCTGTTGTACGGTCACGCTAACATTCAACTGCAACAAGGTTTAGAAGCCACCGTCACCGCTTTGGGCGGCAGTGGCGGCAGACTCTATCTCAACCCCCCCAACATCAAGGGTGAAAAGTTATCGGTTGCCAAGATCGATCGAGCATTTTCCATTACCCCTGCCCAAAGTGATGCTACCTTTGAACTGTTCGCCACAGGAGAACAACCCACACTTCCCGACTGGGAAACAGTCAAGGCGATCGAAGCTCATCCTCTCTGGCAGCAATGGCTAACCAAAGGATTCAAAAATACCGAAGAACTTCCCAAATTCCCAATTATTACTAATGCTCAATTTCCAGTTTGGATAATTACAGACTTATACAAAGAACCTTTATTTAGAGTTTTAGTTCCAGCTTTCCAAACTACTAAAATTCGGGGTTTGCTGGTAATTCCGCTCCACTACCAACAAAAAATAGTCGGCTGTTTGACCATTTTTCGCAATGAAATTGATACCGAAAAAATGTGGGCGGGGCGCTTTGATAGCAGCGCTGCACAAAGGCTTCCCAGACAATCCTTTGAACTCTGGCGAGAAATTAAAAAAGGTCAGTCACCAGAGTGGAAGTCCGAGGATATAGAGCAAGCTTTAGCTATAGGCAGCCAATTTTGTGCGGCAATTGGGCAGTACGTTCTTTATAAAGAAGTGCAAGCCCTAAATGCCAACTTGGAGCGTCAAGTTCAAGAACGCACCGCCCAATTGCAAAAATCCTTGGACTTTGCCCAAGTATTGACGCGAGTTAGAGACCAGATTCGCAGCACCTTAGATTTAAAAACCATACTGCAAACTATTGTGCGAGAAGTCAGACTTTTGTTGGATACCGATCGCACGGTAATCTACCAGTTTGCAGAAGACAAACAGGGCGAGGTAGTTGTCGAAGCTGTTTGCGGCCAGTGGCGGTCAATTTTAGGTATCACATCTCCACAAGAATGCTTTACCGAAGCCTCAGACTGCTTTTCTCAAACCGGGCGGGTGCGAGCAATTAATGATATTTATACTGAGGATTTAACAGCCTGTCACCGCGAATTTTTGGAAGATTTGCAGGTGAGAGGAAGTTTAATTGTGCCCATGAGGGGCAAAGATTCCCAATTGTGGGGGTTGCTGATTGCCCATGAGTGTTCGGGGCCCAGAGTTTGGCAAACAGCAGAACAGGAATTGGTGCAACATTTAGCGGCTCAAGCTGCGATCGCCATTCACCAAGCAGAACTTTATCAAGAAAGTCTCGATGCAGCAACTGCCGATCGATTAAAAGCCGAACAGCTAGCTAAAACCCTCACAGAACTGCACAATACCCAAGCCCAACTGATTCAAACCGAAAAAATGTCCAGTCTCGGACAACTGCTGGCGGGAGTCGCCCACGAAATCAATAACCCCGTTAACTTTATCTACGGCAATCTGTCCCACGCCAGCGAATACACCAAAGATTTGCTCTGCTTGGTGGCACTCTACCGCCAGCACTACCCCAATCCCAACCAAGAAATTAGCGAGTGCTCCGAAGCAATCGACATCGAATTTCTTGCCGAAGATTTGCCAAAAATTTTGGGTTCCATGACAGTCGGAGTTGACCGCATCCGCCAGTTAGTTGTATCTTTGCGCAATTTTTCTAGGAGCGATCAAGCCGAGAAAAAAGCTGTTGACATTCACGAGGGCATCGACAGTACCCTGTTGATTTTGCAGCACCGGATTAAAGCCAATTCCGATCGCAACACCGTAGAAATTATTAAAGAATACGGCAATTTGCCCTTAGTAGAATGCTATGCCAGCTCGCTCAATCAGGTATTTATGAATCTGATCGGCAATGCCCTTGACGCCCTAGAAATGAGACAAAAAGAGCGAGTTATGAATCTTCCCTTTCCAGTGGCAAGTGGAGCGGTGACACATTTAAGCTCGCAAAAACTGGCTGTAGAGCCACTAGATATAAATGCCAGCACCGAATGTTTGATTCCTGATTTCCCATCCCCTTGCATTCGGATTCGCACCGAATTAATCGATGAAAAAAGGGTAGGAATTTATATTGCCGACAACGGTCACGGCATCCCCAAAGAGTTAATCTCTCACATCTTTAATCCGTTTTTTACTACTAAACCCGTCGGTCGGGGCACGGGTTTAGGACTGTCTATCAGTTACCAAATAGTAGTTGAGAAACACCAAGGCGTACTCAAGTGTGTTTCTATACCTGGTCAGGGTACAGAATTCAGGATCGAGATTCCACTGAATTAGGTAACTGTTAAGGCAAGATCAACTTCACCAGCACAGAACCGATCGAACCCAGAAGACTCATAAAGTTGCCACCGCCGCCCGTGCGGGGTTCCGTAGGCTTTTGGCGCGCAACAATGGCTTCGGCTAACTGCTTTGACAATTCCTGACCTTGGGGATTCCCTTGAGCTGCAAAGAGTTCCTTAGCTCGATCGGCGTCTAGAGTCGCGCCGGCGAAGTCTCCCAAGTCAGCGCGAGACATACTCCGCGCAAAATAAACGGCTGCTAAATCCGATTTCAGATTCAGGGCTTGATTGTAATAATCAATGGCGTTTCTGTAGTTTCCTGCTTGAGCTTCCAGCACTCCCAACCGATAGAAGTCTTCAGCGGTGCCGATATTGGTTGGCATTCCTCTAACTCCGAGCAGTTGCGCGTTAGTTAAATTGGCGTTGAGCAAATTGGCGTCACTGAGATAGGCACTTCTCAAGTCAGCACCGCTGAGGTTGGCACCGGTGAGGTTCGCCCCCGTCAGGTTGACGCCAAACAGGCTGGTGCCGCTGAGGTTGGCACCGCTGAGGTCAGCCCCGGTGAGGTTGGCTCGGCTGAGGTTAGCCAATCTCAAGTCAGCACCTTTGAGATTGGCTCCGGTTAGGTTGGCTAAAACCAAGCCAGCACTGCTGAGGTCGCAGTTGGGGCACTGTCGGGTGGCTAGTAATTGTTGCGTGTGTTGGATGTTCTCGGCGGGTGCAGGAGCGATCGGGGCGATCGCGCTCAGCAGCGTTGCAGCAGCGAGGATTCTGAGTTTCATTTTAACCGTCCAAAATCCAAAATATTAAATCTAAAATAGCTTTTATCGAAGCAATTGAAAATCACCATAACACGAGTTCACCAACAAATCCTTTGGCTCGCCGTATGTAGGAGTTCTGTGCGCCATCAGCACCCTACATTGAAGTTATCCGCCTTACCTTAGTGTCAAATAAACACTTCCCTGCCAATAAATTAGGGTAATGAATTACTCATTACCCTTTAGCCGCGGTTCTCGGCAAGCATAAAAATTAACAAATAAATTACTCGTGAATCGTGCCGTCGGGCATCGTCGTACCCTTAAGATATACTCCGCTCAGGTTGACTTTTGTAAGATTTGCTCCCAATAGGTTTGCGCCGCTTAAGTCTGACGCACTTAAAATCGCTTCAGTCAAGTCTGCCCTAATTAGATTCGCCCCCATTAAGTCGGCTCCGCTGAGGTCTACTTTGCTCAGGTTTGCGCCAATTAAATCGCATTCTGTGAGCACTGCCCTGCGCAAGTTTACTCCGTAAAGATTTACTCCGTGCAAGTCTGCACGGCTGAGTGTTGCGCGAGATATGTTGGCTCCAATTAAAGTTGCTTGTATCAGGGAAGCTCCGCTCAAGTCTGCTTTGCTGAGGTTCGCTCCCATCAACTCAGCTCGATTCAGGTTAGCTTCAGCTAAAAGTGCTTCTGTGAGGTCGGCGCCACCTAAGTCTGCTCTGCTCAAATTAATCTTGCACAAATTGGCTTTGCCAAAGTTGACTCTGTTGAGTTTGGCTTTGCTGAGATTGGCTCCAATCAAGTCGGCTTCATACAGATTGGCTCCAATCAATTCGGCTTCGTAGAGGTAAACCTCGTGCAGGTAGACCCCGCTAAAATTTCTTTCTCCTATTGCGTATAGCTTGAGCAGTTCGTCAACGTTCATTGTGGCTTCTCTACACCTTTTAAATGAAGAATACTGTCAGCAAGCTGGTTACACCGGATGTTCTGCTATTTTAGATTTTAGGTTCTGAAAGATTCAGACTCATGGTGAGACTTCCCTCAATCTGCAAGGTTTTAGGTGGAAAGTCCGATCGAACCCATAACTTTTTGTGGCTAGTTGAGCTTACTGAGTATTAACGTGATTTAGATCACTAATTGGTGTTAGTAGTATCACATAGGAACCACAATTTCGATCACAGCAGGCTGGAAAAAATAGCCGATACTTATACAAGAATGCTGAGAAATTGACAATGCCACCCTCGTCGTGTTTTACTCAACTGGCGATAAAGCAAGTTGTTTCACAGATAATTGTCCGCTTGCTGTGAAAGTCGGTTCCAACGTCACTCGGCGCTAGCCGCTCCGGGCGATCGGAGAGTAGATATATCAGGATTTCTCGCACAGCGAAAGTCAGAAATGCACTTCTGGTAGTAGGAGAATGTCTGTATAAAAATGCGATCGCTAATGTACAGACCAAGCCTGTTTGCTATCATCTAATGACTAAAAATCACCCATACGTTCGCCAAAAATACCAATAAATAAATACAAAAAAACCATGATATAAATATTTAACAATAAGAGCAAAAATGGTATTCCTTAAAAGTCACCTATTGCCGCTAATGTTACACTCGATAGGTTAACGGCTATCAGTATTAGCAATGATGCTTGTCTATCAAATACAAAACTGACCCAGAAACCCGGTTTTTTACCGAAAAACTTCGTTGCAATCCTTGCTCCAGGTTAAAAAGAATCAGCTTTCTGAGCGTTTCAGTGCGTCCAGGAATCAAAAACTTTAATGAGAGCGCTTTTTTTTGTATTGCTTGATGGCAACCAAAAGGCGAGCATTTAGGAGCGAATTTTGCTCCATTGTCAAACAAAGGTATTGTATAACCCTAATCGTGAGGTAATTGATATGGCTGGAGTATGTAAACTTAGCATTACAGAGACAAGTGAAGAACTAAAAAACTTGTTAACTGAACAAAAAACGGCAAGTGGCTTTCAAAAAATTCAAGCACTTTACCTGTTCAAAATTTCTCATGTTAAGACAGTTAAAGAATTGGCAATGACGATCGGGGTAAACCGAATTACAGTGCAACGGTGGCTGAGAAAGTACCGCTCTGACGGACTCGAAGGACTCCTCGAAACAAAGCACAGCGGCGGCCGCAAGCCGGCCATTCCTCATCTGGCCCGCGCTAGTTTGGCAATGCGCCTCAGCGACCCTCAGAAAGGCTTTAAAAGCTATGGAGAAATTCAAGAGTGGTTGCAGCAGGAATACAGCATTGAGGCTTCCTATAAAGCGGTTTACGCCACAGTCAGATACCACCTAAAAGCCAAGCTGACCAAAGTCTAGAGACTTCATACCAAGTCCGATTAATCACAGATTATCTAATGGTTGGCAGTCAGCTTTTGAAGCTTTTGAGGAGTTTCGTCGTCACGACAAACCTGACTAATTCTTTTTTAACAAAACGCGCTCTTATACACTGCGGAGCATATACATTATATGTGGCGGCGATTGGGGTGAGTTGGAGAAAATTTGACGCTTTTCCCGCGTTTGTGAAAAATGTTTAAAAAATGCGCCATAAATCATAACTTGCAAGTTTTGTCTAATTTGCAGGTTTTGTTATATGGATGTAAAAATTGGCAGTGGCTAAGGCAAAAATCGATCCAAAGCCGCTTTCAACTCTTCTATTTCGGTATCAATATTGCCTTCTTTTGCGGCTCTGGCGATGCACTCAGTTAAATGTTCGTCGAGAATGATTCTCGCTACGCGATCGAGCGCTCCTCGAACCGCAGCAACTTGCACGAGAACTTCGGGACAGGGACGGTTTTCTTGCACCATAGTTTTGATGCCGCGGACGTGTCCCTCAATCCGAGACAAGCGATTGACCAGCCGCCGCATGGATTCTTCATTGTGAAGGTGAGGGTGGGCTGATTTATCGTCGTGATGGTGGTGGGAATTTGAGGCTACGGATTTGTCAGTAGAAGTATCAGATATAATCATCGGGGTTACAAGGGCAATTTTAAAAGTTAGAAAAAGTTAGGATTGAGAATATGTTGAGTTTGTACTGGCTCCTGGCTCATGTATTGTAACTGTTGTATTGTAACTGTCAAAATATATTTAGGATCTTCATAGCGACAGATTATTGATTCCGCACGATCGAATACCTTTACTAGACTAACCCAGAGTAACCAAGATTGACGCTATGCCACTATTTAAGTTTTTTCGCCCCGCGCCCCGAACCGTTGCTCCTTGGTTCGCACTAATTTTAGGAATGACCATCGCCCTGAGTGCTTTAGCAATCAATGCTGCACCCGCTACCGCCGCTGACGGCACAAATCCGCCCAACTTACAGTTGCAGAGTTTCCCAGCCACCGCCGCGAATCCGCAACTGTTAGCGCTGCGGAGTCCGGAACTACCGGGGGATACCGGCAGCTTTGTCACGGCCGCCGTCGATCGAGTCGGGCCGGCAGTTGTCCGTATTGATACTGAGCGCACAGTCAGCCGCAACATCGACCCCTTAATGGAAGACCCTTTCTTCCGCAGATTTTTGGGAGAAGACTTGCGCAGCATGACCCCCAGACAAGAACATTTGCGCGGTCAAGGTTCCGGCTTCATCATTGACAAAAGCGGGATTGTTTTAACCAACGCTCACGTAGTTGACAAAGCCGATCGAGTGACTGTCACCTTAAACGACGGCAGAACATTTCCAGGAGAAGTGCAAGGTACTGACGAAGTAACAGATTTGGCTGTTGTCAAAATTAATACTAAGCAATTAGACTTACCGACTGCCACCTTGGGAGATTCCGACGCGGTGAAAGTGGGAGATTGGGCGATCGCCGTGGGCAACCCCCTCGGATTTGACAACACCGTCACATTAGGCATTATCAGCACCCTCAAACGCTCCAGTGCAGCCGTCGGCATTCCCGACAAGCGGCTCGATTTCATTCAAACCGACGCCGCCATCAATCCCGGCAATTCCGGTGGCCCCCTGTTAAACAGCAGAGGAGAAGTGATTGGCATCAACACCGCGATTCGAGCTGACGCAATGGGTATTGGCTTTGCGATTCCGATCGCCAAAGCCAAGGCCATCTACGCGCAGTTAGCCAAGGGAGAACAAGTCAGCCATCCGTTTTTGGGGATTCAGATGATTGCTTTGACTCCTGAAATGGCCAGAGAGAATAACGCTGACCCCAATGCTCCTTTGATTGTGCCGGAAGTCAAAGGCGTGTTAGTGATGCGAGTTGTGCCAAATACGCCGGCTGAGAAAGCGGGGGTTCGCAAGGGGGATGTCATCGTTCAAATTGACGGTGAGGGAGTGACTGAACCCGAACAGTTGCAAAGTTTGGTGGACAACAGCAAAATCGGTCAAATTCTGGAACTGAAGGTGCGCCGCGGTTCGCAGATTAAAGAAGTCGCCGTTCAAACTGCTCAATTGCAAGATTTTTAGAAGTGAAGAGGAAGGGGGAAACTGTTAGAAAACCTTTCCTTCTTCCTTCTTCCTTCCTCTATATGACACGAATTCAACTTGCCTATCCCAAAATTCCAGATAGTAAAAATTGCCCTCACGAACACTGTATAGCTTTTGAGAAGTACGATGGTACTAATTTGCATTGGGTTTGGGAAGTAGAACTCGGTTGGTATGCTTTGGGTACGCGTCGCAGTAGATTTGATTTGGATGAGATAGGAATTGCAGAATTTAACGCTGCGCATCCAGGTTTAGAAGCAGCACCTGAAATATTTAAGATAGATTTTGCTAGTCCGTTAGAGTCTATATTTCGAGAGAACGAACAGTATCACTGCGCTGAAATTACTGTGTTTACAGAGTTTTTTGGTGCTAATTCGTTTGCGGGAATGCACCAAAAGGACGATCGCAAACAATTGGTGCTTTTTGATGTGGAAACAGATCGCGGTATGGTTGTTCCCGATCGGTTTATTCAGGATTTTGGTAAATTAAATATTGCGCGAGTGATTTATCGCGGCAAACTGACAGGCAAGTTTATGGATGATATTCGCGAGGGGAAATACGGTGTGGATGAAGGTGTTGTGTGCAAGGGAGGCCGCAATGCTAATAATCTGTGGATGGTGAAAATTAAGACTGATGCGTATATGCAGAGATTGCAGGAAGCTTTTAAGGATGATTGGGAAAATTACTGGGAGTAATATCAAACTGATAGATCGACTGTCACAAGCCAAAGTGGGAGATATCCGCAATCCCCTTGGATTTGACAATACCGTTGCGTAAGTCATCAGGAATTAAAGTATATTGGTCGTAATCAATAGACAGCCAATAAAATAATCAGGGAAAATTTAGTTATGACATCTGTGGAGCTTGAAAAAAAAGCCATGACTGAAGAAGATGTGGCAAAGTTATGGGAAGCCTTCAAAGTATTTGACGCGGACGGGAGCGGTGGTATTTCATCAGAAGAACTGGGTCAAGTGATGCGATCGCTAGGCCAGAGTCCTAACGAAATCGAGCTGCGCGACATGATCAAGGAAGTAGACGTAGACTTGTCGGGCAGTATCGATTTTGAGGAATTCAAAATGCTGATGGTGTCCCAGCAGGGCGATCGCCAGAGTCGTCTCAAAATGGCATTTAGTGTATTTGATGAGGATGGCAGCGGTCAAATCACTAAAAACGAGATGCAGGGTGTGATGAGCCAGTTTGGACTCACAGAGCAAGAGCTCGATGAGATCGTCAAAGAGGTAGACCATGACGGCGATGCCTCAATTGACTTTAAGGAATTCTGCAAACTGGTACCGGATGAGTCAGAGCTCACAACCGGATATCAAGACTCGCCCGTTCCGATTGTCAGCACACAGACAACCGAGATTTCAGACAGTACAGCGGCTGCGATCGCAAGTACAGCAACTGCTATCAACGAGGCAGCTTCTGCCACTATTGAACCTAATCTAGAAGAAGCACCCACCGATAGCAATCCAGAAATAGCGCGGCTAAAAGAACTACTCGCGCAACACCCACAAGCTGAGAACAAGCGCGGTACGTCCCGCTTGCAGATGCAGATTGGTTTGTTTCGTCTGATCCAGGGAGCAGCCTACCGCAGCTTCCGCGAAAGTTTTTCCGCCAACCACGAGACTCACCTGCGCGTGAGAAACTTGCCATACAGAATCGCTGATTTTGTGCAATTTGTCAGGAGTGCGATCGCGCTTTATAAAGGATTAGGTGTAGTAGAATCTGCGTGCAACCCTGTACTGGATGCAGTAGTGAAATCGATCGAAGATGAATATGCCCGACTGCAAGCTCGCATCAAAAACTGGAAGACTATAGAAAAAACTCCAGAAATGTTGGCAGAACAAAAAGCCATGTTGGAAGCGCGGGGTAAGTCTGCCAGCGCCAAGGAAAAGTTTGCGGCGGGAGTGGAGTTTGCAATCACCATCAAGAAGAAAAGTCTAAACTTGCGGGACATCGCCGAGGGTGTGCTTGCCGTGAACGAACTCAACCGATTGAGAAAAATGGAGCTGAGTGAGGAAATGGCACCGCCACCAGCCCAATCCGAGGGAGATCCCAAAGAGTACCTGAAGAAGTGGAACCGCGTTATCCTCTCGGATGCCTCAGAAGAAATCGATGGTGCGATGATGCCAGTCGCCTATTGGTATGAAGACTTTATGCCGAAGCTGCTAGCTGCCTTCAGCGTCAGCACAGCAGCAGACATCCCCTTGAACACGGTGGCTGACGAAGCAGCTTTAAACCAGTGGTACGAAGCCACTAAAACGTCAGGGGAATTTGGGCGCTATGGGGCGGATGTTGTAGAAAGCTTTCCCAAATGCGCTCCAAAACAAAAGCTAATGCTCAAACAGGCATGGCGCTTGACGCACAACTACCTCAACGGGGTACAGAAACGGCGCGAACGCTTGGAGTTTGGGCGCGAGTCTGGCGAACTCTCGCAATATGTATCGTTCATTGACGTGTATATCGATCGCAGTGAAATAAAAAATTCACAAATGCGCGTCAGCTTCCCGTATTATATTGGCCCTGCGGTGTGGCGTTTCTTCCACACTACGGCTGAAATCGTCTCTACCAAGACCCCCCAACAGCAAAAAACTCTGGTGGCAATCTTCAAGGACTTTTTCAAGCTGTTTGCCACTATGTATCCCTGCCCCTACTGCCGCCACCACCTCAACGCCTACGTCGTGCAGAATAAAGAGGTGGAAATGTACCCTGTGGAGTACCTCGTGCTTGGGCGCGACCCGCGTCTGAATGACTTTGAGGTATCAATGGAGGCGAAGCTGTCCACCGTAGTAGATGGGGCTTCCCTGCGCTTATTCTTCTGGAAGTTACACAATACTGTTTCCTCATCAATTGCGCGATCGGAGGAGTGGTATCACAAGGATGAGAAAGCATTCTACACCACTCGTTATTGGCCCAGCATTGACTCTGAGCTAGCACGAGCCAACGCCCTCAAACACATCAGCATTGCCACCGATCGGATGTACCGCCTCTACGGTATGCTCAAGCCAGCGGCACGACTGACAGGTGTGAGAGCAACATTGCAAAAGCTGTTGGATAAGAGGGATGAGGAAGGCATCAAGGAGGCCTGCTTAGTTGCCCAAGATTACATCAAGGAGTTGGAGGAGGCGATCGTCACCGGACAATTCCTACAAGAGACATATTACTTTGACCCTGACCTTGTGGATCGAGCTCCAGTCTTTAGTCCTGAAGAAGAGGAGTTTGCTCGCAGCGGTGTGTTCGTAGAGGTTGCTTAGATATCAGCAAGTAAAAAGTTAAGTTTTTAAGCTTAACTTTTTACCCCTTCAAAATTTAGAGAGAACGAACAGTATCACTGCCCTGAAATTACTGTGTTTGCAGAGTTTTTTGGTGCTAATTCGTTTGCGGGAATGCACCAAAATGACGATCGCAAACAATTGGTGCTTTTTGATGGGGAAACCGATCGCGGTATGGTTGTTCCCGATCGGTTTATTCAGGATTTTGGTAAATTAAATATTGCGCGAGTGATTTACAGCGGTTCCCGCTGTAATTTGGTACAATAAATAATAACAAAATATCATTTTGCATTCAAAACTAATGAAAACATATTCCCTCGATCTCCGCAAAAAAATAGTGATAGCACATTTGGTTCAAAAAATGTCAATTAGGAAAGTATCCATCACGTTTGGTGTCAGCAAAAGTCTTGTCCAAAAACTTGTAAAACAACAACAAATCGCGGGAAAATTACAACCTAAACAAAGGGGTAAACCACAATTCAGTCACCTAGCAAATGCGGAAGCCATCATCAGAATACTGGTGGCTGAGCATCAAGATGCTACTTTGATAGAGCTATGTGAATTCTTTGCTATTAAGACGGGAAATTGGGTGAGTCGGACGGCAATGTGTCGCTACTTACAGAAATTAGGACTCAATCGTAAAAAAAAACATGGCGCAGTAGCCGGGACTGAAAGAGTCCAAAAATTGAGAGTGGAGTATTGGGAAAAGATCAAAGATATCGATCCAGAAAATGAGCGTATTTTTGGATGAAACTGGTATCCTACTAGGACTGAGCATAACTCATGCACGTTCACAACGCGGGACAAGAGCATACCAAAAAAAAGCATTTTATCGGGGTGGTAAAGTCACAGCTATTGGCGCAATTAGTATGAATAAAGTGTTAGGCATTGATGACAATGAATGATTCAATGGATGGACAGGTATTTGCTATATTTATTCAGCATTTTTTATGTCCTAAATTATGGGAAGGAGCGGTAGTAGTGATGGATAATTTACCCGCCCATAAATTAGCATCAATCAAGCCAATGATTGAATCTGTAAGAGCGACTATTATTTGTTTATCTCCATACTATCCCGATTTTAACCCAATAGAGCTTTGGTGGTCGCAACTCAAATCTTTTTTGCGTATGTTCACTCCAACTACCACGTCCATGATAGATCAAATAATTGCAGTTGTCCTCAACTTAATCAATCCTCAACATTTAAGAAATTGGTTTGCTAATTGTTGCTATTGTACTTCATAACCCACATTCGGCACCCCCAACTGGCACATATGCTGCTTGAGGGGGTAAAAGTGAATCATCCGAGACTGAGCGTGAGTAAAAATACTCAAT
>NZ_SRRZ01000011.1 GCF_013179805.1 Microcoleus asticus IPMA8
TGAGAATTCTTTAAGATGCACCGTACTTGCTCTCCCTTTTTGGACACAATACGTAATTTACCATCATTTAAGCCTTAACTGAACCGTATTGTGCTATAGTTATGTCTTCAGAACAGGCAAGATGCCTGTTCCACAACAGACAAATATTTTTGTTCACGCATCTTGCTTGCTACAGTTATGTCTTCACCACTTCTTAAGCGAGAGTTAGGTGTTTTCGGCGCAACTCTCATGGGCCTGGGCTCAATCCTCGGTACCGGAGTATTTGTGAGTATCGGCATTGCGACGGAAGTTGCCGGACCGGGAGTGATTTTGGCTGTCGGTATTGCGGCTTTAGTGGCTGTTTGCAATGGCCTTAGCAGCGCTCAATTAGCGGCAAATCATCCTGTTAGCGGCGGTACTTATGAATATGGCTACAAATATCTCAATCCTTGGCTGGGTTTCACTGCCGGCTGGATGTTTCTGGTGGCGAAAACGGCTTCTGCGGCTACTGCTGCTTTAGGTTTTGCGGGGTATTTTTTAAATGCAGTTGGTGTCGCCGATCGCACTTACCTGATCCTAACAGCTTTAGTCGCCGTCGCCGCCATCACTTTAATTGTATTGACGGGAATTAGGCGATCGAATATCGCCAATACTGCCATAGTCTCAGTTACACTTTTATCCTTAGCGGTGTTTGTTGCTGTCGGTTTGCCAGAGGTAAGGTGGGAAATGGCCACCGTACAGAATGATAGCTCGATCGGCTCCATCTTCCAGGCTACCGCCCTGATGTTTGTCGCTTATAGCGGTTACGCCCGCATCACCACAATGAGCGAGGAAGTGCGGGAACCGAGGGAAACCATTCCCAAAGCCATAATTTTCACTTTGGTACTGACAATGCTGCTTTACGTCGGGGTAGCAGTAGTTGTCGCGGGTGCGGGGGGAGCCGATAAATTGTCTTTACAAATAGGCGGTACGGCTGCACCTTTGGAAGTCATCGCCCGCAGTTTCCGAATTCCAGGAGTTTCTCAACTGCTAGCCGTCGGCGCAATTACCGCTATGTTGGGAGTCTTGCTGAACTTAATTTTAGGGCTGTCGCGCATCTGGCTGGCGATGGGGCGGCGCTTGGATATGCCGAGAGTCTTGGCGCGGCTGAATCCTTCGGGGACAACTCCCTACGTGGCTGTGGTGGTTGTCGAAGTTACGATCGCACTTTTAATCCTCGTCGGCGATGTCAAAACCACTTGGTCGTTCAGTGCTTTTAGCGTTTTGATATATTACGCTATCACCAACCTCGCCGCGCTGCAACTTTCCCCCGCCGAAAGGCTTTATCCGCAGTGGGTGGCTTGGGTGGGTTTGGGGAATTGTCTGTTTCTGGCTTTTTGGGTGGAGAGGCAAATTTGGCTGACAGGATTGGCATTAATTGCCGCCGGTTTAATTTGGCGGGCGATCGTCCGACTCCCAGCGAGAAAGTAGAATTGTGATAAATTGAAACAGCATCCCGCATTGTAGAGGGCCATGCCCGATCGAACTCCCGAGCTTGCGACTCAAGAATCTCTCGCATTCAGCGCCATCAGTCGCTATATCGCTCAAACACTAATTACCATTCAGGAACAGCATCCCGAATGGATAGCTGAAAAATACAGGAAAACCCCCTGGGCTAAACCTGATTTTCAGTCTGTTTTGATTGGAAAATTGACAAAAAGTTTCCGAGTAGCCGGCGATACAGATTCCCTGCTGCTAACTGCGAAAAAATACTTACAAATTCTGCTGGTTCCAGAATTCGTTAATTCACCTCAATTCAGCAAATTATCTGCCAAAATTCAGCAGCTAGCCCAATCTCAAACAGCACCAGCTAAATCACAAAACTCAGTTTCCTCAGAACCTCCAACTCCAACAGCCAATCAACCAGCCCCGCTTCCTGTCGGCATTGCTATATTGCTGTTAGATGTCGAAAACTTGCAACTCACCATCGAAACCGAAAAATTCCTAGAGGGAATTTGCCACTATCCCATCCAAATCAAAGTTGCCTTTGCCAACTGGCGCAGCATGGGCAAGAAAGATGCCGAATTTCACCAGCGCGGGTATCAACTAATTCACGTCCCCCCCGGCAAAGACAGCGCCGACTTAAAAATGGCTACAGTCGGCGCATCGATTTTCGTACATTATCCCACAGCCAAAGAGATTTTTGTCTGTTCGTCCGATCGAGCCCTCACTCACCTCAGCAATACACTGCAAGCCCACGGATTAACAGTATTTCAAGTCCGCAAACAAATAGATAAAATTATAGTTTTAAACAGCAAAACCGGACAAGTGGAAACCCATTCCCTCGTAACTATACCGGAAATTACACCCCTAGAACAATTAGTTATCCAGCTTAAAGAATTAATCAAAAAAGAGCAAAAACGCACCTCAACTCAGTGGATAAAACTTTCTACTGTTTCAGCTTTATTTAGGGAAAATTACGGCTTAGTCCTAAATCAAGTTGTTGCCCATCATTCGCTCGGTACTAAAACCCGGGATATCTTTCTTAAATATCCCACCGATTTTGTCCTCCACAAACCCTCAGAAAATTCTCAAACTTATGTGACTCTTTTTGAAGTCAGACTGTCGCCCCCACAGCCAATACTTAGCCAAGAAATTCAGAATAATTACCAGGCAGCACCTGCAAGTTTGACAGATATTAATTCTCTGGAAGACTTGGAAAGAGCTCTTGTCAAAATAGTTGGCGACTTAACCGACAACTCTCCTAAAAATTATGTATTTCTCTCTAATGTAGGCAGCGAATTTCACAGACAATACGGCAAACAAATTACCCAAATAATTAAAGATTTTAATCTCGGTAGAAAGTTTACTAAATTTTTGCAATCCTGCGCTTCTCTCCAGCTAAAAAAAGGTGAAAAAGGCTGGCAAGTTTCTCTCAATTAATTAAAACTTAAAATATATAAGCATCCCCATTACTAGCAACTTGAGCTATCATACAAACTGGACGTAAAGAAATGTAAAGGGATATGCACGACAAAGTTGTGGTTGTGGTGGGTGCGACTGGCGGCATCGGTTCAGCGGTAGCCCGCAAACTCGCTGATGCGGGTGCGAGGCTAGTGCTAGCCGCCAGAGACAGCAGCAAATTAGACGCTTTAGCTAGCGAACTTTCAGCAACAGAGGTAATGTGCGTACCCACAGATATCACCGATTTGCCGCAAGTCGAGACGCTGATGCACAAAGCTGCGGGGCATTTCGGACAAATTGATGCCCTCGTAAACGCCGCCGGTGCCGGAATTCTCAAGCAGTGGAACAAGTTAGAACCCGCTGATTTAGATGCAATGCTTGACTTGAACTTGAAAGGCAGTTTTTACACGTCTCAAGCAGCGGCGAATGTGATGAAAGAGCGCAAATCCGGCCACATTTGCAATGTCATCGGGATTTTGGGCAAGCATTCAATGGCGATGGGAACGGCTTATTGCGCTTCAAAGTTTGGGGTAGTTGGTTTCAGCAAGTGCATGGCAGATGAGCTGCGACGCTACGGCATTAAGTTTACGCTATTCTATTTTGGCGGGGTGGATTCTCCGTTTTGGGATAATGTGAGTTTAAAGGTAGACCGGTCAAAAATGCTGAGTACCGAAACTGCCGCAAATGCGATTATGTTTGCTCTTTCGGCTGACCCGCAAGCTGTGCCGATGGAGATTAATATTCAGCCGGAAAGTCATTTGTTCTTTTAGCGATTGAGGAGTGATTTGAAGGCATTTGGGATTCGGCAGCCAAAGCTCAAAGGCAAAAAAATTATGACATCTTTAAGTTTGAGAACTTGCCCGTAACCTCTATATCTAGGGTGCTTATGGGTACACCTGACCGCTTGAGGCAGACCTCGCGGCCGAATCCAAGTTATCGCAGACACCGGGTTTCTTTTAATTGCCGACCTATTTCTGCCTTCAGGGGGATTTAGGATATTAAATTTTTACGTTATTATTAAGCGCGCGCACTAAAAATACATGAAAAATATCCTTTCCTCAGTTCCTTCCTTGCAGTTTCGCACTGAAAATCGGCTGATTTTCCATTTTTCAGTCTCCATTTTCAATTATTGATTATGGAGTTCGATCGCATTCACTTTTACGTTGAAAATGCTAAAATATCCCGCGACTGGTTTGTCAGCCGCTTAGGCTTTCAATCAACAGCAGGTTATGCCAACAGCCACACTCAAACTGAAGTTGTCACCAGCGGCAATGTATGTTTTGTTTTATCTTCGCCCCTAACTTCCGCTAGTCCCGCTGCTAGTTGGTTGAAGTTTCATCCTCCCGGGATTGGCGATGTGGGTTTTCGGGTAAAAAATATCGAATTAGCGGTAGCTAGAGCGGCTGCCGAAGGCGCTAATATCCTCGAACCGATTCAAGAAGGCCTAAACCAAGGAGGCTATTTTAAGCGGGCAAAAATTGCTGGCTGGGGAGATTTAAGCCACACGCTCGTTGAGCGAATTGGTGGTCATTCACAGCTATCGGCTTCGGGTAAGCTGTCCCTGTTTACCTTGATTGACCACGTAGTGTTAAATGTTGAATCTGGCGATTTGTCAAGTGCTGTTAGTTGGTATCAAAAAATATTAGGTTTTCAACCCCAGCAAAATTTTGACATTCAGACTCAGAAATCGGCTTTGCGGAGCCAAGTTATGGTGCACGCTGAAGGTGGGGTGCAATTCCCGATTAATGAACCGGCATCAACTAATTCTCAAATTCAAGAGTTTTTGAGTGCAAATCGGGGGCCGGGAATTCAGCACATGGCTTTGCAAACTGATAATATTGTGGGGGTTGTTGCCGATTTGCGATCGCGCGGTTTGCCTTTTCTGCCTGTTCCTCCAACATACTACTCGGAATTGCAGCAGCGGCAAAACTATTTGCCCTCAGATTGGCAATCAATTGCAGCTTCTGAAGTTTTGGCAGATTGGCAAGAAGATACTCCCGCAGCGATGCTGCTGCAAATCTTTACCCAGCCAATTTTTGCAGAACCGACTTTCTTTTTCGAGATGATTGAGCGCCGAGTTACTTTAGTTAACGGCAAACAGGTGCAAGCGGGAGGTTTTGGGGCAGGGAATTTTCGAGCTTTGTTTGAGGCAATTGAACGGGAACAAATGAAGAGGGGAAGTTTGATAAATGATTGATAAAATTTCCACTTTTTACGTCAGGCGGGCGTGTTAATCAGCACTGCGATATCCCTCCAACCGTAGGCAATTTCTTTGAGTGCAATTCCTGCTCTGCTTGTCTGTTGTTCCTCCACTTTTTCACCTCCTAAAAATTCATAAAACCTGCAAGCTGAATTGTCTGCCAGTACCCAAACCAGCATCGAATTCAAAGTGAATTCTGCCAATTTTGTTGCAACTGTTCTCACAAGTTGCTGTCCGATTCCTTGACGCTGATATTCCTCCAAAATATAGATGGCAAATAATTCTCCTTGATAAACATATTTGCCCGTTCGCTCGCGACCACCCGCAGCAAAACCCACAATTTTTCCCTCGTCATTCTCAGCTACACACACAAAATCTTCACTTTTTTCTGCCTTGACGAGGATTTCTTGCCAACGGCTTTCTCCTTTTTCATAGGATAACTGTGCGAGGTAATCTGCGGGTACAATTTCCCGGTAAGCTGTCCGCCAAGTATCTAGATTAACCCGTGCGATTGCAGGTGCGTCAGCGATTTTAGCTTCTCTCACAATCATCAGAAAATACTCCTTTCCCGCCCTGAAATTCTCTTTTCAAGTCTAGGCAAACTATACGATCGCGCCCTTCTAGTTTAGCTCGATAAAGCGCTCGATCGGCCTGTCCAATTAACCCCTCAATCGATAAACTAGCAGAAGGCACAGCACTAGCGATCCCGATACTGAGAGTTATAAACTTACTTACCTTGGAAGCAGCGTGAAAAATTGCCGCAGCTTTCAAATCGCTGCGAATTGATTCAGCTACCCGCATTGCTCCTTTCACATCAGTTCGCGACAAAATTACCGCAAATTCTTCGCCGCCGTAGCGGGCGGCTAAATCTCCCGCCCGCTGAGCGTTGCTAGCTAAAATCTGCGCCACTTGTTTTAAACATTCGTCGCCTCGTTGATGCCCGTAACGATCGTTGTAAAGTTTGAAAAAATCGATATCGCACAAAATTAAAGACAGCGACTCTTTTTCTCGCTCCATGCACTGCCATTCTAACTCCAATTTTTGGTCAAAACAGCGACGGTTGGGAATTTGAGTCAATCCGTCCATCGAAGCGAGGCGCTGCAATTCCATGTTAGCTGCTTCTAATTTTAATTTGGCTTGTTCTAAAGCTAAATTTTGCCGAGCTAATTCTTCACTTTGCCGTTTTTCTTGTTCGTACAAAAATCGGATTGAAGCTTCAGCTTTTTGCAATTCTTGCTCCGCAAATTTGCGCTTAACAAACTCGCCTAATTGAGAACCTAAACCACCTATTATCTGAAGTAACTCTTGATCCGGTGGCAGTTCTTCCCGACAAAAAAAAGTCATTACTCCTACAACTTGGCCCCTAGCGTGAATGGGAAAACCGAATCCCGATCGCAGTCCCGCTTCCTCGGCCAAGCCCGATCGCACGAAATAGCGATCGCCCGCAATATCAGTAATCCACTGCGGAGAACCGCTCCTGGAAACCGCTCCCGGCAAACCCTCACCCGGAGCAAAAGTAATCTGCGGGTCGTTTTCGGCAAACTCGCTAACTTCTTCCGCTGCCTGCCAAACTGCCACCCGCCGCCAACAAGGAGTTTCCTCGATCGGACTGCAAAGTGGCAGACACCAAAGTGACTGTTTTTCGGATTTTATTGTCGCACCCAATCTAGTTTCTTTCTCCCCCTCTGCGGGCGTCCACAGTTCGCCAATATCCCACCCAAAACTTTGGCAAATACCTTGCAAAATTCTCGGAGTTGCGCTATCTAGAGAACTTGATTCTGACAGGATATGAGTAACAGCATACTGTGCTTCTTGACAATTTTTTATGCGCTCTTGCTTGGTAATGTCTTTGCCGATATAAACAAAATCTTGTATAACCTCGCTATCTGGATACTTGCTTCCTATGCTTGTATTGAAAGTAGAGCATGAAAACGCGACAATCAGCTTTAAACCTATTTTCGTTTGGCAAGCTACTTTTACTTGAGGCCAATATTCGCTTTTAAGTGCAGGAGGTAGCTGGCTGATTTTGCGCAACAATTCTTCGTCCGTCGTAATCATGGATATGGATTTGCCGATAAATTCCGCTTCTGTATATCCAAATAATTGCTGTGCAGCTTGATTCACTTTTTTGATTTTTCCCGATGGTGCTGTTACTAACAAAACATCGCCTAGGGAATTAATAATTTTGTCAATATAATCTCCAGTCGCAGCTAAGTAATCGACTTTAATACTGTTTTCGTTGGCAGCCTGAACCATGTTTTGCTGAGCTACAATGCTATCTGTCACATCTTCGCATAAAATAATCAATCTGTCAGCATTGGCTTCTCCCTTATAGCCAAAGATGTACAAATTTAGATACAAATAAGATCCATCTTTGAGAACTCTGGTAATTGATTTTAACTGAAAGTCTTGCTCTCGTTCTTCAATAATGCCTTCAAGGATTCCTTCAATTCCAATCAGTTCAGGAAAGCTATCGCGCACGTCTCTTCCTTCGGCTACTTCCTCATGAATGTAGCTAAAATCTTGCACTTTCAAAGATATTTCTTTAATCTTAAGTTCCCGATCCACTGCGATGTATTCCATCCTGCGTAAGGATAACAGCTTATAAAGAAGAATATTAATATTTCTCAGGCTGCTCTCTAGAGTTAATGTTGGAAGTATTTCGTTATTGTAGAGCATCACTATCCAAGGTTAGCAGGTAAAGTTAGTTGTTTTTTGGCTGCTATTTCTCATGGGAATTTTCATCCTGGCGGATGCCACCACCTGCTACCGCTGGCTAATTTATGGAAACAGTGCACTTTGGATTCTCCCAACAGTTTTTTGCTTATTTTTAAAATGGGCAAAATATTAATTTTACCAACTTTATTTTTGAGAAAGCGCAGTCAAAATCAGTCTCACTTGAGGTTGAGATTTATGAACAATACGTAGCGGTTTGCACTATTTGTGCCGCACATCTTAATTTTAAATTTCCCGATATGGGTTACAACCACTAAAGTTGAGGAGCGGCACAGTTTAATTCAAATGTTTCCTTTAATTAGCACCATTCCTATAGACCTTACCTCCCCTGGGTATTTGTGTCAATTTTTGTCAATAAACTGTTACCTTTAAGTGATATTATAATATCGAACAATTTGTATAAAAGCTTAAAAATATTCTGCTAAATGCTGAGACTTATTACCGACTTTGATGGCCCGATCATGGACGTGTCCGATCGCTACTACCGAGTTTACCAGCAGTGTCTCGCCGAGACTAAGCGTTCGGGCCAACCAGTGTGCGAACTCCTCAAAGCGGAGTTTTGGGACATGAAGCGCGCGCGGGTTCCCGAAACCGAAATCGCCATCCTCTCAGGATTAGACGCAGCCCAAGCCCGCGATTTTGCCCAGAAACGCCGTCAAACCGTCCACACCCTACCCTACATGATTTACGATCGACCAGCTCCCAGCGCTCTGGAAACCCTCGAAAAGGTGCAGCGCGCTGGAGTAGACTTAGCGGTGATGACCATGCGCCGCGTCAGGGAACTAGACGAAGCTTTCAACCGCTGCAATTTAGGGCAATTTTTCCCTGAAAACCGCCGTTATTGCCTCCCCAACGATTACGTCAAAACCGGGGATGTCAAAGATAAGCCCCTGCTGATGGCAAGAGCTCTCGCCGAACTGCCGCCGGCTTCTGACATTTGGATGGTTGGCGATACGGAGGCAGATATTATAGCAGCAAAAACGCACGGTGTTAAGGTAATTGGTGTTTTGTGCGGAATTCGCGATCGCACCCAACTAGAAATGCACCAACCGGATTTAATTGCTAACAATTTGAGTGAAGCATTTGAGATTATTTTAAGTCGCCAAAATTAGTCATTAGTCATTAGTCATTAGTCATTAGTCATTAGTCATTAGTCATTAGTCATTAGTTATGAGTTATTAATTGTTAGCTGATATTATTTGTCCGAGGTCTGGCATTTCACAGTTATTAGTTGTTGGCTGCTGACTGCTGACTAATGACTAATGACTGCTGACTAATAACTGCTGACTAATGACTCTTGACTATCGCAGAAAACCGCTGACCAGCCACAGAATTAAAAACGTAAACAAAGCGATAAATTTCTCTGTTGTTATAAATGCCGGACTGACAAAAGATCCCACAACGCCTCCCAGCAGCAAGCCTATAACCAAGCCAGCCACAGTCAGCAGCACGGCCCGACCAAATTTTTGTTCCTTGCGATTAACAAAATAAAGACAAGAGCCGACCCCAAGAGCCAGAGTCAACTGTAGTAAAGCATCATTAGCCGCCGGATAAATACTCAGTCCGCCTAACCCCACATACACCCCAGCCGGCCACAAAATGTCCGATCGACTAGGAGTATCGATTAGGCGCTGCAACCAAGCTGGGCTGCCACTAGGAGGAGAGGGAGTAAAGCTTGCGGGTGGGGGAGTCAGCCGCTCGGGAAAGCGGATGCGTTCGGGCACTTTAATTTTACCTTCCTGTCGCTGCCGCAGGCGATCCATGAGGATCGCGTCGTAGGCTGCTTCGATCGATTCCAAACGTTTCTTGTCACCACTGTACTGCTCAGCTAGGCGCGTGCGGGCCTCTTGCACTTCATCAAAGGAAGCATCTTCATCGACTTCAAGCAGTTGATAGGGAGTTGGCTCACTCATTGTAATAACCCGCTGAAGACTCTCGTTATAGAGCAATCTTAACAAGAGAGGAAAGCGGGGCGGGGGCTCTGCCGCTTTCCCAAAAGTTTTGCTGCTAGTTTTTAGTGCTTTAAAACAGGAACCAGCAAACCTTAGGAAGGTAGAAGATAGAAGGCATTTGGCATTGGGAAATACAAAATAATGAATCCAAAGATTTTTATTTTTATCTTTGCCGTCTAAAATTTTACCTTCTGCCAAATGCCCTCAGAAGGAACTTGTCCCGCCGGCGCTCACAATTCCCGACCACTGGACTTTTTTAAGTCGATCGCGGCGGTAGGAAAAAAAGCGAGCCGAGTCAGAATAAGTACAGAAAGGAGCGATCGCCACTTGAGAAAGCTCGATTCCCAACTGCTGCAATTGCAGAGCATTGCAGAGGCGAACATCCAAGCGTACCTTTCCCGGTTCTGGATCGGCCAAGACAGGCGTTTCCGGCAGTTGGTGCAAAAACTCTAGAATGCCGTCGGCTGTCGCACTAACGCCACTCTTAGGAGCAATGGTGGCTCCCAGTTCCGCTGCTACTTCCACAGATACCTGGTAAACCTCTCCAGCGATCGCCGGCCCCATAGCAATCTTCAGACTTTCTAGTTGACTGCCTTGTGCCACAAGTTGAGCGATCGCCTCTGGTAATATCTTAGCAGCAGTCCCGCGCCAACCCGCGTGAACTGCCGCAACCAGTCCCGTGCGTTCGTCAGCAATCAGCACCGGCACGCAGTCGGCCGAGCAAACCCACAGCGCCTCCAATTCTCCCTCGGCCACCAAGCCATCAGCCTCAGCATAGTTTCGGGCAGCGGTGGACGGGCCCGGAGCCACAACAGGGAGCAACTGACTGGTTTTGAGTACCGCATTGCCGTGTACCTGTTGGAGTCGGTAAACCTGAGCTCCAGGTTGCAGAACTTCCGTCAGATCGATCGGCCCCTGCGACGAGAAATCGCGCGTAAAAAAGCCGTGAGACCAGCGGGAAAGCAAGGTGCAAGTCAGATAGGGCAAGCCTTCAGAACTCTGCCACTCCCAACTGATACCGTCTGGTTGTCCGGCGCACTCAGAGTCAGAAACATTTGTCAAGAGATCGCCAGCTACAGTCATGAAACCTATCCTTACCCAAGCGAATCATTTGCCTTGTATTCTAAACAATCAACAATTTTGCCGACTAAGTTTAAATCGACGATCGGCTTTAATCAAAAAATCGCGGTTCCTCGGCGGTTAACTCCGGCGGACTCCACCAAAATTTTGCATGACCCGAGAGCAAAATTTCGGTAACTAATTAACATATACGAACGCCAAAGCGCTATCATCAGTGTGACCGTCAGAGACGAGTTGTCAGTGCAATCAGGCTCGAGAACACCAGGGTATCCATCGCGACTCTACCCAGCGGCATTCGACTTATTCGATGCGCCAAAAAAATTGCCTCAAGCCCGGTAAAATCATTTAGGGCTGTATAAAGACAAGGATTGCAATACATTCGATCCTGACTTCGATCTCCTTTTACCCCCTGTTGAGTTGGGAAAAAAATCGTGAAACCAGTTCCAGACAAGCAAATAACAGCCCATTTGAACACCAAACAGCAAAAAAAGAACCCTACAGGCGCCCGGACTCGATCGCGCCTTTTGTCCGAGCGCTCACTGCTGGTGGGACTGGGTTGCCTTGCCAGTCTGGGACTGCTCAGCAAAGGCATAGTGTGGGCCCAAGCCGAAACTCCGCCAGCAGAACAAGCCGTCCCAGGCGCAGCAGAGCTCCAGCCATTATTTGAAGCTCCTGTCCCGCCCCCGGAACCCGAATACAGCCAAGTAGAGCCAGAACCATACCCTGAACCGCAGGCAGAAGTTCCGCCGTCCGAGCCTTTCGATGCCCAACCGCCGTCCGAGCCGGAGTACGCCAGCGAACCACCTCCCACCCAATATTATCTACCAGAGCCCGCGCTGATTCCCCTGCCAGAAGCGACGGCCCAGGAGCCGCCTTTTGAAGCGCCAGTTAACCCAGCCCACGCTGAAATTGACCAAACAGACTACAGCGTTGGCGCTACCAGCGAGTACCAAGAGTACGAAGCGCCAACAAGAATAGAGTTTGCAGAACGATCGAGCGGCTGCGAAGGAGTTGGCGGTTTGTGTGCGCCTCCTCCTGTTTCCGAGCCGGTGACGGCAGATGCCGGAGAACCCAACTACAGCCCGGAAACTCCGATCGCAGACGACGGCTATATTGCAGCCCCTCCTCCTCGAAATCTGCCAGAAAGCATTCCAGACAATGTTCGGGAAACTGTGGCCGGAAATAGTAGCGGGAATCCTGTCAGTAAAATCGGTCAAGCCGTTCAACAAATAGGCAGCCAGGTTTGGGGGGGTTCAAACCCGCCGGAATCTGCTTACGCACCCCCCCGCTACTCAGCAGGCGCTGGGTACTCCGCAGACGCTGGATACTCCGCAGACGCTGGATACTCGGCAAACATCGGCTACTCAGCAGACGCTGGATACTCAGCAGACGCTGGATATTATGCTGGATCTGCATCTTACGGCGGCGGCCCTCCAGCACCCAGCATGGGACTCGGGCCGGTTCAAGTCGGTGCGGTTAGTGTCAGCAGCGGCAGCAATACCGGTTTTGCTTACTACAATCTCACGCCTCGTCCCGCAGGCCTGCCCGGAAATGGCAACAAAAGCTTGCTGTTTCCGCTATCTATTGCTTCGGCAATTACTTCGCCGTTTGGGTGGCGGACTCATCCGGTTATGGGCTACGGCAGGTTTCACACTGGAACTGACTTGGGGGCCCCGCTGGGAACGCCGGTACTGGCCGCCTATGCAGGTCAAGTGGCGATCGCCGATTGGTTGGGCGGTTACGGTTTGACGGTGGTTCTCAACCACAACAAAAAGTCTCAGGAAACTCTCTACGGCCACCTTTCGGAACTGTTTGTGAAACCGGGAGAGTGGGTCAAACAGGGAGAGACGATCGGCCGCGTCGGCAGTACAGGAATGTCTACAGGGCCTCACCTGCACTTCGAGGTTCGGCAAATGACTGACCAGGGTTGGGTGGCGATCGACCCTGGTTCTCAGCTAGAATTCGCTCTGGCAAAAATGATGGGCACTTTGGAAACCGCCAAAGTACCGCAAATGCCGAAAATGGTGGAAATACAAACCGCTAACTCACTCAAGGATTTGGAAAACGATCTGCCACAGCTTCCACCTCTGCCGCTGGGAATGGACATCGAAGTTCACAACCTCCAGCCGCCATTCCCGGAACTGTTAAAAGCTGACACTTCTAAGCCCAAAGATGCCGAAGCAGTCAAACCCAAAACTCAGAAGCAAGCTAGCAGGTAAAAATTGGGGATTGGCTGGATTAATTTTTTTGGTGGGCGGGCTATTGCCCGCCCACCAAAAAAATTGATATTTTGTAGAACGGGCACTCCTAACCTGTTGTTGAGCAGGGTGCAAGATTTGTTGATATCAGATCTGATGGATTTCTCGTTACCAGAAAAAGCCTGGTAACGAGGAAAAACCGATTAAAAGGGTAACTTGCAGCTTATGCTAATTGCGCAGCATTTGTGGGAATTAATTTTATTTCTAATTATTGTAGTCGGGCCGGTTCCCTTAAGCTTGTCTCTTGCCTTCGAGAATCAGAAGGAAAACAGTAACTATTCATTTCCCCATTTTCTTCTCGTACTCCTGACGGGATGGAGTATTGCACAAGTTTGTATCGGCTTGATTTTAGGAAGTGCCGATCGACTAAATATTTCTGCGGTCATTATAGTAGAAATTCTGATTTGTGCGATCGGCTTAATCCTAATTTATGCCAAAAACCACAGAAATTTTACCTTCTCGCAGTGGCAGATTCCCCAACTCAAGCAACCTCTGGACAAAGCAGAATGGCTAATTATTGTTGCCGCCGCTGTTGCAGGATTTGCGCTGTGGGACACTCTAGCAACCAAACCTACAACCAATTATGACTCATTGTGGTTCCACCTGCCTGCGATCGCCCGATGGTATCAAACCCATTCATTTACATTATTAGATGCCGCCGGAAATTGGATTTTTGAACAAGAGCAAGCTAAAGTATATCCCTACAATTGGCACGTTTTATCTGTTTTATGCTTAATCCCATTCAAAGAAGATTTTCTCACAGCTTTTCCCCTGCTAATTGCCTGGGTACTTGAGGGAATTGCCGTTTATCTATTGAGCGTAAAATTTGGAGCCACCCGAATTCACGCTATGGCAGCAGCATCTTTAGTATTGACAGTACCGATGGTACTCAACCAAGTTAATACCATTCACCCAGACTTACCGCTAGCTGCAATATTTACAGTGGGTTTGTATCTGGGTTTCTCGTATCATAGCAGCAGAGCGCAATCCGAACTATCCCTATTTTTGGCAGCCGCAGGAATGCTAGCCGGCATAAAAATCACGGGAATAGTTTATGCTGCCTCACTTTTAGTAGGATTAGCAATATTAGAACTTAAAAGATTCGCGGTTAATAAAAAATCCACACCAGCTCATTTGAGAATTCGCCGATCTCTCAAACCAGTCTTGCTGTGCGGCATAGCTTGTTGCTTGTTTTTAGGAGGTTTTTGGTATGCGAGAAACTTGCTGCACATCAATTATCCTGTCGGCGAGGCTGGCGATATTAAAGTTCCCTTACAGCCTTATTCCTTACCATCTCCCGTACCGCAGACAACACCGCCGGTACAGCAGCTAACACCTACCCTACCTGCGCCGCCCGCTTCGCCACTTTTAAAGATTTGGCAAAGCACTTTAGCAGCTCAATTTAATCCCAGCAATATTTCCCACTGGCAAACTCTCGGCTTGCAAATCCTCATTAGATTGCAACTGCCATTTCTGGCGATCGCCTTTCAGGTATTGGCAGCGCCTCTGGCTTTTATCCAGGGTAAAACCAGAATAATTAATCAAAATAATATTATTTTAATTATACTTCTCGCCAGCACAGGAATTTTGTATCTAATTACACCTTACACCTCCGGTACTGTTGGAGAGTCGATCGGTAAACTCAGCCCTATACTCGGTTTTAACCTCAGATACGGATTTCCATTTTTAAGCGTACTCGGCATCGCCGCAGCAGCTACAGCAACTCTCTTAAAAACTCAAAATCTAGTTGTTCTGGTAGTGGTTTTCTTTAGTGGTTTTTGCGGAATTATTAGCAGCACAAGTTTTGATTATATTAAAAATGCTTCTTTTACCGGAGATAGTATTGTTTGGGGGAGTTTGTTGATTGACAATTTTAAGTCTAATCCAGTAGAAGCTATTAATAGTATCTGGAAAATTTTAGCTCCCAGTTGGCAATATATATTAAAATATCCCATATTTTACCTTGTGTCAATGACACTGGCTTTGATATTGTTGAAAAAAAATCCTGGCTTAGGATGGCTGGATCATCTATTTCCAACAAAAGTAAAATCAGGTTACATAGTGATAATTGGTGTCTGTATAGGATTGATAGTAATTGGTAATTGCAGGGAAAAGCGAGATTTTGCACGCACCGAACTGTATCGCGGTATTTACGAATATATTGATATAAATACAGTACCCGATGAAAGAATAGGATTCTTTTTAAGTTCGCGCAGCTACCTTTTTTATGGAAAAAACTTGGACAGACAAGTTTTATATGTGCCGTTTAGAGCCGATCGACTTTCTGCATGGAGCGACAAACTCCGACAAAATAAAATTAGGACTGTGGGATTCGGACCCCTGACTGAGAAAGACGCAGCTACCAAAAAAGCTCTATCTTGGCTGACAAGTGCCGAGGGCCCGCTGCAACGAGTTTTCGGAAAAGATTTTAATACTGAGTCGGTGTTATATCGCTTAAAGAATTAAAATATATCAGTTATAATTAGGACTTACTAACGGGTGTTTAGAAACCGGGTTTTTCAACCCAAATACTTGCTTAGAACCCTCTATTTCGGTTAAAAACCCCGGTTTCTTTGTTCGGAGTGTGTCAGCCCTAATCATCAACAAAGCTAAAACTATATTTTAAATTATTCTTCCGACTTACAATCGCCCCGATAAGTTAGCTGCGTGTCTCCCGTCTTTTGTGTAACTGGAATATCCGTACGATAAATTTTAAGTCAGTGACAGTGCGTAAATTATCTGGAACAATATTTTGAATACGTGCAATAGTTAATGAAGTTAGCTTGTAATAAACTTCGCTTTTATCAACAGGGTTGACGGGTAGAAAACCTGATTCTGTTTAGTTCCTAGACATTCTTTCACCATCCGAGAATAAGTTGTTTAATAGAAAAAATGAATCTATTAAAAAAATCCGTCAAGTTAACTTTCTTATGTTTCCGATAATTTGCACAAAAAGTGACAAAAAAGCCAGAAAAATTAGGCGGAGATAAAATTTTATGGCTGGGATTTTTCAAGCATTCCCAGTGCTGCGAGTCTGATCGGCGGAATTGTGTGCTAAAGAGCGATCGCCCAAAAACTGTCGCAGTTGCACACCGATCGCCTCCAGAGAAAAATGAGTTTCCACCCGAATGCGAGCGCGCTTGCCCAAATCCCGCCCCCACGCCCGATCGTCTAAAACCCGACCGATCCCCCCTGCCAAAGCGGTTGCATCCTCACGGGGCACAACGATCCCACCGTCAGCTTCGCCCCTCTCGAAAATATCAGGCACTCCAGGCGCGTCAGCAGCCACAACGGGCAACCCGCAAGCCATCGCCTCCAGCGGTGCAACCGGAAACCCCTCATGCCGAGAAGGCAAAGTATAAACGTCAGCCGCCGAGAGGTACTGTCGCATCAAAGCGCGATCGCGCACATATTCATTCACCCAAACAATGCCCGAAAGCTGCATCTGAGCGATTCGCCGGCTCAATTCCTCCGCGTCGCTACCAGTCCCCACCAGCAATAGCCGCAAATCTCGGTTTGGGCGATCGCGGCAGATCCGTTCCCAAGCTTCCAGCAAAATATCTAACCCCTTGCGGCGAATCTCAATCCGCCCGTGACAGGCGACAATTTCAGCGTCACTGGGAAAACCCAGCAGTTGCCGAGCTTCAGCGCGGTTCATTGGTTGCCACAGTTCCAAATCCAGCGGGTTAAAAATGCGGGCAATCTTGGCAGGAGGCACGCCATAGCGACTTTGCACGCGCTGTACCTCGGTTTGCGAAGCAATAATTAAACCCGCGCTCGCTTTGAGGGCGATCGGGCGCGACAAGCCTTCCCAAGGACTAACCTGAAAATCGCCCCCCTGAAATGTCGCAAAAACAGGCAGCCCCATCCGCCACCCCAACCAAGTACAAGCGTCGAAGCGCGGGTACTCGTATTCTTGGCAGAGAATCGTTTGGCAGTTTTCGCGTCGCAGTTCTCCCGCCAGCAACCCCAGCGGTGTAGCCAGGTAAGGAGTAACGCTTTTCACCCCTGCCAACATCAGACGGCGGAGGCCTCGAACCTCCCCAAACATATCCTGAACCGTCCATCCTTGAGGGTTAACCATCTGGCGGCGGACAGCTTGGTAGAGTTGAGGTGCCGGCAGGGTGCAGATTGTTGCTCCTGTCTGTTTGTGGGTGTAGTACACGGGTTCTGTTACGCTACCAGAGATGCAGAATAACACTGTCCGCACCCCTGCCCGTCGCAGCGCCTCAATGTAGCCAAACATCCAGCCCCCCGTCATTTCGTTGCAAAAAGCTTCAAAGGAAACCCCGATGGTATCTAAAAAATCTTCGATTAAATCGCCCCAGTGCAGGAGGGCGATCGTTGGTTCTGGTTGGACATTCATAAATTTTATGGCTTCTGCCAAGCTGATGCTGTTTCCGTTCCCAGGGAATCAGGTTTGTGCCGCCAATAGCTCGTCCACGTTACAGGACTCAGGGCAGTACAGAATAATAGGCGCATGAGGCGGGGCAAGCGAGAGAAGGCAAAATCATGGCAAACTACTGTCAGGGGATTGATAAAAGTAGCAGAACTCTGGTAAGGCAAACCGATTAAATCCGTCAGTCGATCGATCGTATAGCCGCGCCGAACGTGGCCCCATTCTGCCATCACCTCTGCTTCAGGCGGGCAGATCGGTTTCATCACGCCGTAATAAGGAAACTGCCAATTCTCATTGGGGCTGCTAACTAATAAAAATCCCTTTGGTTTAAGCACGCGCAGCGCTTCTGATACCGCTTTTTGGTGGTCGGGAATGTGTTCGAGAACGTCGAACATCGTCACTGCATCAAAGGACTCATTTTCAAACGGTAAATTGGTCGCGTCGCCACAGATGAAGCGTACTTTTTCCTGCTGGTTGCAAGGAACATTTGCATATTTAGGATCGAGGTCAATGTTAGTAATTTGCGCTTGCGGATAAAGTAAAGACGTTAAGCCTCCTTGACCTCCTCCTACTTCTAAAATTTCTTTAAAGGGCAGGTCTGGGGAAATGCGGTGAATTGCCCGCATCTTTTCTCTGTAAAAAAATCCCAGGGTCAAGGGCTGACCGAAAGGGTTGCGGGCTAAGAAATTGCCCAGCTTTTCTTTATGCGTTTCAGATTTCTTGGTTTCAACAACTGTTGCCATAATCTCCCTTTAATTGGAAAAACTATTGATCCTTATTTACACGATTTTTGAGGTAAAAGCTGACTCCTGCAAAGCAACCTAATACCTCTGTCAATAGCGTTCTATTAATCCCTTTAAATCCGGTCAAAATGCCGATTAAAAATCGTTTTACATAGTAGAGAGGTAAAATGATGAATAAACGAAGCAAGTTCCCCCAGTGCTTGTAACGCTCAAACTGAATCAAAAGGGCGACGATGTGGCCCTGCATATATTGGTACATCTGATGTTTCAAGCTATCGAGATCGTCCCGGTGATAGTGATAAACAACAGGCGTGGGATCGTAGTAGCAAATCCACCCTTCCGCCAGCACTCTGTACCATAACTCTGAATCTTCACTGCACCCAGATGCCCCTGCACCTAAGCGTTCGTCAAAGTCTCCTAGTAACTCAAAAGCTTCACGCCGAAAAGCCATATTTGCTCCTGCGCCAATGCGCCAAACGGGAACGCCTAGGTGTTTCGTATCCTTAAAAAATTCAGGGTCAAAAGTCAGAGATCGGTATCCCCAACCAAAGCCACTCTCACCTTTTTGGAAAATTAATTGGGCTTCTGTTTCGAGTTCTGCTGGCAGGATCAGGCCGGTTACAGCGATGACCTTGGGTTCGCTGAAGCTTTGTGCAATCCTGGCCACCCAGTCAGGGTGAACGATCACATCATCATCGGTAAAGGCAATAATGTCGCCTGTACTGTGGGGGATGCCAGTATTGCGGGCGACGCTTAAACCAGGGCGAGGTTCTAATACATATTTGACTCCAGGGATCTCGGCCACCAGTTGGCGGGTAGCGTCTGAACTGGGAGCATTATCAATTACGATGAGCTCATGAGCAGGTTGGGATAAATTTTGCAGCGATCGCAAACATCGCGCCAATTGTTCTGGCCGATTTCGAGTGCAGATTATGACAGAAACAGATGCGCTGCTAGTCTGGGAAAAGCGATCCCGCAGCTTGGCAAGGGGTTGCTCTAAGGCTGTCAGGGCATGAAACTCAGGGGGCTGGTGCCACGCCCGATTTTTTTTGTAAACTTCTGGCAAAGGCGCTTTAAAACCTTGCTCTAGGAGGTGGCTGCCGACTGCAGGAGCGATCGCCAGCGCCGCTAGATTCGCTAGTTGTGAAGCCGAGATTGGCAACTGATCCTCTAAAATCTCCCGTTCCCCAAGGGGGATATTATGCCACAAAAACACTACATACACTCCGGCGTAGTTGGAAATCAAGGGCAATTCAGGAATCTTTTCGCTCAATTCGACATTGAGAACTTTCCAAGGCTTGCTCACAGAAATTACCTCAAGAAATATCGATCTATTTACGAGCTGGCTAAACGGCTAATTTTGCACGCCCCAATAGCAAGCTGCGTTCTTCTGGGCTCATGCCAACCACGCGCCTAATTCCGGCCCACTTACCGCGTACAAAACTCCTGTTTATCTCTACTTCCGCCGGATTCATCCGCCCAAAAGCCGCTCTTAAAGATTGAATCAGGACATTTTGGGAAGCTTTCACCGCATCGATAATAAATTTCAACAGCCAATCTCGATAAGAACCAGACCAGAGAAGAGAATCGCCCAAAACTTGAGAGGTTCCTAGACCATAGTTAATGTCGATCAAGTATTTTTGAGAAGTACGCCTAGCCGGAATAAAGTGCCTTAACTTACAGTCGGGAGTGTACCACAGGCCGTATCCTGCTCCGTAAATCCGCAAAGCGATTTCCACATCTCCCCCTGATATGAGCTTGGTTCCGATGCGATCCTGAAGTAACGGTTTATCGATCCAGCCAGTATGAGCGAGGGCTGCTCTATTCAGAACTAATCCTGCTCCCACTAAACAAGACTTTTTTTGAGGACTTGGGCCGTGTTCTTGTTGAGCAAAGGAGTACCCATAATTCAATACATATTTAGGCGGTAGAGTTTCCCAATCTAAAATCACTCGACCGCCAAAAGCGCCGCAGTCGGGATGAGCCGCTGCAAATTTAGCAGCTTGCTCCACCCAATCTTCTGCCAGGAAGCAATCGTCATCTACGAAAGCAATCCAATCAGCCCTTGTATTTTGAACGCCACAGTGGCGGGCATAGGTTAATCCTTGCTGTGTTTCTGATACTGTGGAAAGCTGGGGTATTTTTCCCACCAACACACGATAGTTTTCGACAACTTCCTGCGTGTTATCCGTGCAATTATTGTCAACTACTAAAACCCTCCAATCTAGCTCTGCAGGCACTTTTTGTTGGGAAAGAGCTGAGAGAGCTTTGTCTAAAAGGGGAGCATTATTATAAGTACAAATGACGATATCAATGGGCGGAAGCTTACTCATATTTAACTGTTGTTTCCTGCGCTCAAAGTGAAACAAATTTCTGAATAAAATCTACTATTTTAGGCAAATTTCTGCCGCATTTTTTCAATGCGTTTTAAAGAGCGGGGGTATTCCCCAAACAGCCCCACTACACCACCCCACAACTCGGCTAGAATCATGGTTGGAGGTAATACATGGCATCCTCTGACACTTTTTTGCAACTGATTTAACTGATCGGCAAACCACCAGCCGACGAGCCAGCACAATTTCGAGCGTTGGCTCGGATCGGTCTGATAAGATTTTACGACAAAAGCCATAAAACCTAAACCCCACGTCCAATACTGGTGGCGCAATTTTTCATATTCCCGGCGGTGTTGGTGAAACACCAGATAGCGAGGCTCATAGACGAGGAGATAGCCAGCGCGAACAACTCGATAAAAAATATCTAAATCGCCACCCCCGGGGAGGGGCGCACCTGTATCGAGTGCATCATCAAATCCCCCTAATTTCAGTAAAACATCTCGACGAAATGCCATATTGCAACCAGCTCCAAATATGCCAGCTCCACAGGGGTATAAAGGATTATACGGCAAGATTTGACCGTAGCGAATTTTCTCAAAGCCGCGTCGAAAGCCTCCCCTGCTTTCAAATAAAATTTGGGCTTCAGTCACTAACTCATAAGGCAGAACTAACCCTGTAAAACCTCCAGCATCAGGATTTTCTGCCCAAGCTTCCATCAAGCCGTTCAGCCATTGGCGATCGGGCGTGACATCATCGTCAAGAAAGGCTAATAGTTCGCCAGTTGCTTCCTGCAGGGCGCGATTGCGAGCGAAGTCTAAACCGGGTTTTTGTTCCCTGGCATAGCGAACTCCTGGTAGAGAATCTACCAATTCCTTCGTTCTTTCATCAGAAGGTGCATTATCAATTACTAACACTTCAAAGTAAAGCTTTTCACCCGCAATAGGTGTTTGCAACTTTAGTAAATGTTGCAGGCACCGCGCCAGGTTTTCCGGCCGATCTTTCGTACAAATTGCTACTGTCAGCGACGGAAAGCGATCGCCATTTTGGGCAGGAGTTAGCTCTTCTCTAATCGCTTCCTGAAGTAACTTAATGCCGACCTCCCGTTCAATCATTTTAGCTAAATCTTCAGGAGAAAGGACGCTATTTGGAGCAAGAGGCTGCATGATCAAACCAACAGCTTTATCTTTGCGCCGCAAAACTAAGGCAATTCCTGTATCCTCCTCAGAAATTTTCAGATTTGGGAGGGGCTGTGTCACTTCAATGTCAAGGATGGGATAAGGCATAAGTAATTCACCAACTTACTCTTAATTTTGTACGTTGCGGTGTTGCAAGTGATAAAGCTTGGCAAAGAGGCCGTCGAGTTTCAGCAAATACTGGAGGTTGCCTTGTTCGATCGCCCTGCCATTTTCCATCACAATAATTTGATCCGCATTTTCAATCGTCGATAAGCGGTGAGCGATGACAATAACGGTGCGGTTCTGGCTGAGCGTGTTGAGCGCTTCCTGAATCAAGTTTTCGGCAATACTATCCAGAGCATTCGTTGCTTCATCCAGAATTAGAATATCTGGGTTGCGGACAATGGCGCGAGCGAGGGCAATTCGCTGTCTTTGCCCGCCAGAAAGGCGAACGCCGCGATCGCCCACTTTCGTGTCATACCCTTCCGGCAGTTGGCTGATAAAATCGTGAGCATTGGCAAGTTTTGCCGCCTCAAAAATTTCTGCCTCGGTTGCTTCTAAACGCCCATAAGCGATATTATCCCTCACCGTCCCGCTAAAGATGTGGACATCTTGGCTGACAATCGCAATTGCTTTCCGCCAGTCCATTAAATTAATTTCTTTTAATGAGCAGTCATCAACATAAATTCCTCCTGATGTTGGCTCGTAAAAGCGGCAGAGGAGGCTGATGATCGTAGATTTTCCCGCACCCGACGGCCCCACTAAAGCAGTCGTTTGGCCGCGTTTGAACTCGACCGAGACATCCTCTATTGCCGGCCTATCTTCAGGATTGTAAGTTAAGGAAACTGACTCAAAATAGATCGCCTGCTTCAACTTGTCAAAGGGAAGGGTACCAGAGCGGATGTAAGGTTTATCAGAAGTGTCTAAAAAAGACATCACCAGTTCTGCTGAACTGGCGGTAGAGACTAAACCTAGCCTCGCGACATCTAGCTGTTGCACCTGCGGTTGCAAGCGGTAGAGGATGAATAAAAAAGTCAGCAGCGTTGGCATAGCTGACTGGTTTTGCAGGAGGGCGATCGCCAAAATTCCTAACAGGAGGAGTGCGGAAAAAACTTCATAGAGCGGATTGATGAGCCCTCCCAGCATATCGAGTTGCAAAAAGGTGTTTCGCACCTGCAGGGAAGCGCGATCGAAGCGTTCTTGCTCGTAAGTTTCCCGTCCAAAGGAGCGGATGGTTCTCATCCCCCCTAATCCCTCCCACATTCGGACAGCGAGCTGAGAATTGGCGTCTACGGCTTGCTGTGCCAGATGTTTGACTCGGCGCGTCACAAACTGGATGAACTGTGAGATGAGGAAGAGCGCTATACTGATAATTAAGGTGAGTCGCCAAGAGATGAGCAGTAACAGCGTCGCCAGGACAGTAATCGTACAAGCACACGTAATCAAGTTAACAAACAAACTCAAAGCTTTGCTAGTCTGCCAACTCTCTGTTGCCAAAATATTCATAATCTTTCCCGATTCGCTGCGCTCTAAGAAAGAGTAGCTAACGCTTAAAGTTTGGTTGAAAATTTTGCAGCGCAATCGGTTGCTAATTCGCGAGTTTAACCAAGCAAAAAGCAGAGAATTACTATAGACAATTAGGTTTTTGATCAGGATGCTGACTAAAATACAAAATGGGATGATTAAGACGCGGTAGCCAGCAGGGACACCAGCGAATATCTTGTTCAGAGAATCAATAAAAGAATTGCCAGTAACAGCCTGAGCTTGTTCTTGCTGTAAAGTTTGCAAAAAGGGAATGAATAAGCTAATGCCAAAGCCGTCGGAAAGGGAAGCAAGCATACCCAAGGAAATCATTGCCGGGATTGCCCAAGGGTAAAGCTTGAGGAGGGGTAGCAGAGTTCTAATAGCTTTAATCTCTTTTTTCATTAAGACAACTCTGCCTTTGTCGGTGGCGTGGCGCTAATGTTCGCTTGAGGGAGCGTGTCAATATTTGCTTGATTTCGCTTGACAAGGAAGGAAATTGAGCGGTGAAAAATGTTTCCTATCGTTACCATTAATTCGATCTTTTTGCGCCGGATCTCTACCAACACCTCCCGGCCGATCGGTTGGTTCTCAGAGGATGGGGTATCTTCTACTCTCACAGGTGCATCGAGAGCATCGTGATGTTTCCCAGACTGGGATAATAGGTTGAAAAGGCTCTTTCCCAATACTCTGTAAAAGCCAGAACGGAATAAGGGTGAGATGCACTCAGTTTTTAAAGCTTGGAATAACCAAAATAGCGCGGTGCGATCGCGGCCGTTGCGGCTGCTTTGGTTCGCTAAGTACAGCAAAAAATTACTGGTAGATAATCGGTGCAGGAAATCGGGAATTTCGGGATGCCGTTGCTTGGCAGCTTGCAACATCAAAGATTGAGACTTCGCCATTGTCGTATAGTTGGTAGACATAGTGTTATACATCCTGCGATAGCCAATTGAAAATTCCGGCACGGCTCGAAATTGATAAAGCTCTGCTATCCGCAGGTACAAGTCCCAGTCTTCACAGCCTTGAGCATTCCTTTCCTTCAATGTCTTGTCATAAATTCCCACCTTTTCCAAACAACTGCGACGGATCATAGAAGCACTCGCGTTTCCTATAAAGTTGTGGCAAATTAGGGTCGCGTACACGTCACCTTCAATTCTAAAAGACCGGAATCCTCCTGTTAGCAATCCTTTTTCATCCAAGTCCACTGTCCACGAATAGACCACCCCTACTTCTTCCCCTCCCTCCAACATACATTGAACTTGTTTTTCTATGTTTTCAGGATACCAAATATCATCGGCATCAATGGGGGCGATAAATTCTCCTCTCGACTTCTCAATTCCTAAGTTTCGAGCAACAGCGACTCCAGAATTTTGCTGTTTCAGAAGCTGAACGCGAGAATCTTTTTCGCCAATTTTTTCTACAATTTCAGGGGTTCGATCCTGGGAACCGTCATCGACTACTAAAACTTCAATTGCTGGATAAGTTTGAGCGAGAACAGATTTCAAAGTTTCTTCAATAAATGGCTCAGCGTTGTATGCAGGAATAATGACTGATACGAGAGGCAAAGAGAGGGATTTTTGAGAATCTGGCTGCATTGGTTTTTAACAATATTTTTCAAAATTTTTGTTGCTTTCTAGATTGGCAGGTATACCTTACACTTCTCGCAGTCAGGACTTACACATTTGAAGGAAGAGACAGCCAAGCTCCGCTGACAATAATTCTACCCCATTCTCATTTCAATGTCAATGGTAGATAGCATATATAAATGAGTTTTTCCAATTAAAATAATGGTAATAGACTAAAACTAAAAATCATATTTTAAGAGTTAAAAATATGTCAATAAATAAAATGTATGATAGTAAAAAAAATAGGATGTTAAACCATTTCTTTATAACACAAGTCGGATAACTTGTCATCAATGTTTATATTTAGGTATAATAATTCTATAGTGGGAACTTTCTATCAGTTTTGGTAAAAGAGGCAATCTACTGCATTTTTTCATTGTTATATCTAACAATCCATCAAGTTAGGGATTTTGCCTTCCTAAGTCTACGCAAATTTGGGCAACAGCAATTCAATTATGGTAGAGGTGCTTTTTTGTTTCACCCAATTATCTCGCAAAGCGCGGCTAATGGGAAACTACAACATCGGTTATTTTATCTGAATTTGCTAACTTATCCATTCTTCGATGCACCCGGCATTCAAAAGCTATTAATTGCTACATAGTTTTTAGTTTCACAGGTGGGAATTGCTGGGTGATGCTTTTGAAATAAAAAAGATTGAACCCTTTCTGAAGAGCAACTTCAGTAGTTAAAATTTCTGGCTGAGGACTTCTAATTACTTCTAATATTTCCAGTAATTTATGCAATTTTTAGATAATTACTATTTTTTACATCTTTGTCTTAACAATTTAAGTTAACCAGTAATCTTCTTCCTCTTCTTCTTCTTCATATTCTTCATAATCTCCTTCTTCTATATCTGGATCTGCTGTTATGCTAGAGGGATTCCCATCAAGCAAAAAAGTTGTCCTTCGGTTGAACAAGTTATTTTCATCAATATCTAGCTGTCCTCCTAGTAGTAATTCGGGAAATTCTGCTTTTGCCCGTTCGCCAATACATATGTCGCGAACAAACTCAAAAAAGTCTCGACCTAAAGCACAAGTAAAGTCATTATTGCAGTTGACTCCATAAATATCATAACTTCTATCTTGTTCCCTGTAAGTTCTTAAGTCAAAAATACAAGCAACAAGACCGCATCCGCCGCCAAATAGATAAGAATTATCCAGTAATTCCTTGACTTCACTTGACCACAATGAGCTATTTTTACAAGAGTCAAGAAGACACTCATTTTCGCCTAAGTGTCCTTCTATATCATCAATATCAGGAACATCAATGAAAAAACCATCCGCACCAAATTTTCCTGACCCAAACACCTGGCAAAATTCTCGATATCCTTGAGGAAGAATCAAGCCGGCTTCAGATTCAAATTTTTGAATTTGGTCTTCAGTTAAAGTTGACAAACTTCCCTTTGACCAAAAAATCAATCCTTCTTGGGATGCAAAATCTTCCAATTCAGCTTCATTCAAAGTTGATACGCGATGAGGATATATTGGATCTCCAAAACTTCCTAAGCATAAATCTAATTGGGAAAGAAGCGATCGCCATTTGGTCAGATTATCGTTAGTCATATCTTCATCCATGCTATGTATCGCAATTCATTGATTACATAAATCCGTGTTCTGCTAAGAATTCGGGTGTAATTGTTCCTAAACTGTTGATTGCGGGGTCTTCTTCCCAAGGTTCGGGATGAGATTTTGAACCGCTGCGGAGAAATTTGGCGACATATTTGCCGAGAATATCTGCTTCTAAATTAACTAAACTTCCTGGTTGCAAATAGCTGAGGTTTGTCTCACCAAAACTGTGGGGAATGACAGCAACTTCAAACCAATTACCGTCAGCATCGCAATCTGCCACGGTTAAGCTGATGCCGTTGACGGCGATGCTGCCCTTAGAAACGATATAAGGTGCGATTTGGCGTTGCCATCCCGAATTTGCTGCTGGTGGGGCAGTAAACCGCATCTCCCAAGCGTTGGCGGTTTGGGTTGATGTCGCTAAAGTGCCGATCGCATCTACGTGCCCCGTCACGAAATGTCCCCCCAATTTGCTACCGGCGCGCAGGGAGGTTTCTAAGTTGACCCAAGCATCGGGGAATGCTCCCAAAGTAGTACGGCGGAGGGTTTCCGGGGAAGCGACGGCGACAAAACCTTGCGGTAGAACTTCCACTACCGTCAAACAGACTCCATCCACGGCTACGCTGTCCCCAATGGCTAAATCTTGTAAAATCTGATAGGAGTTGCTGGAGGTGCAGGAAATTTGGAAATAATCGTTGCCTAGCGACTTCAGCTTTCCGAGAGATTGAATTAGTCCTGTAAACATAAGTATTTTTCCCTAATCGATCGCTTATTTACATCAAACCACAGCCAAAAACCAGACGCAGGAGCTTTTGCCCTCCCCCTGTCCCCCCAGAGTCAATGTCCCATCTCAAATCGACAGTGCCCGATTCGTTGCAGATTCAGGCGAAGATCGAGTCATACTGGATTTAGGTAATCTTTATGTCCAAGTTCTCTACTGCCTTACAGTTTCTTAATTCTATGAGGCCGATCGAATGATTGAAATGAAAGTCGCTGGAATTGCCTTAGATGCAGCCACGCGCAGTCCTATAGTCCTATTGAGAGACGCTACTGAGCGGCGCGCTTTGCCTATTTATATCGGTCAGGAGCAGGCAAAGGCTATTATTAGTTCTCTGGAAGGTCACAAGCCTCCTCGACCTTTAACTCACGATTTGATGGTCAATTTTCTAGAAGCCTGGAATCTTACCTTGGAGCGTATAGTTATTCACTCGCTGCAAGATAACACGTTCTATGCCGTGCTGATCGTCCGTCAGGGAGAAGTTAAAAAAGAGATCGATGCCCGACCTAGCGACGCGATCGCCCTAGCCCTGCGCACGAATAGCCCCATCTGGGTGATGGAAGAAGTCGTAGCCGATGCTTCCATACCGGTCGATCGAGATGCTGATGAAGCAGAACGCCGGGCCTTCCGGGAATTTATATCAAACCTCCGTCCAGAGGATTTGATCAAGAGAAGCGGCTTTAGCCCGGGCGAAACTTCCTAACAGTTATGCGCTATCGACGGTTTGGCAAAACTAACTTGCACCTGTCCGTATTTTCCTTGGGAACCATGCGCTATTTGGCTTCTGAGGAAACTGCCTGTCAGACTGTACAAGAGGCTGTTTCTCAGGGAATCAATCACCTGGAAACAGCGGCTGGTTACGGTTGCAGCGAGGAATATCTCGGTGCGGCCATCTCGGCTGGTTTGTCTGTCGATCGATCGCGCTTCCACGTCACTACGAAAATTTCCCCAACGGAGGATGCTGCAGCAATGGAACGCTGCATCGACGCCTCCCTAAAACGCCTGAATTTAGACTATATCGACTGTCTGGCAATTCACGGTTTGAATACTTGGGAACATTTGGCGATTGTGCGATCGCCCACAGGCTGCATGGAATCTGTACGCAAAGCCCTCGCCGATCGCCGCATTCGGCACGTCGGCTTTTCGACTCACGGGCCTCTGGATCTGATTTTGGCTGCAATCAATACAGATTTGTTTGAGTTTGTCAATCTGCACTACTACTATTTTTTTCAGCGCAACGCCCCGGCAATTGAACTCGCCAAGCACAAAGATATGGGCGTTTTCATCATTTCCCCGGCAGATAAAGGAGGGCAACTCTACACGCCCCCGGAAACTCTCGCACAATTGTGCTCGCCTTTCTCGCCTTTAGAGTTGAACTATCGGTTTTTACTGAGCGATACTAGGATTGGGACTCTAAGTGTGGGGGCTGCAAATCCGACAGAATTAGAGCAACCTCTGAAATATTGCGATCGCGACTTTCCCCTCACCAACGCCGAAATCGCTGCGTTCGATCGGCTAGAATCGGCTATTGCAGCCAGTTTGAAAACCGACAAATGCAGCCAGTGCTATGCCTGTTTGCCTTGCCCGGAAAACATCAACATTCCCGAAGTATTGCGACTCCGCAATCTCGCCGTCGGGTGCGACATGACTGACTTTGGCAAATACCGCTATGCGATGTTTGAAAATGCCGGACACTGGTTTCCCGGCAGCAAAGGCAACCGCTGCACCGATTGCGGCGAATGTTTGCCCAGGTGTCCCGAAGAGTTAGACATCCCAACCTTGCTCAAAGATACTCACCAGCGACTGGGCGGCAAAGCAGGCAGGCGGTTGTGGGATTGAAAAAAGGTGAAGCAGGGAAAAGGTCGATCGAGCGTATCTAAGTTTTGCAATAATTACGCTAAACTTTGGTTTAAGTAAATTTACTGTATAGTCGAGCAAAAAATTACTTAGTCTGGCGACTGTCTGCAAGAGCATCCCGATTTTGCAAAAAACGTTTTCACATGAGTGCCACCATACTGCACAGCCAAGCCTACATCTAAGCGCGAGCACTCCTGTGAAAGCAATCATTGGGATGCTCCGAACAAACTTTCAATAGGAACCGACACTATATGTAAAAACAGCTAAATAAGATAATCTGATTAACACCTAGAAACTGATTTCTGTGAGCATACCCCAGTCATTTTCTTGCTTGGTTGGCGCCGGCGAGAGGCAACAATTTTATGATGATATCATGTGCGATCGATTAACCATAATATCCCGGTCGGGGCGGGTTTTTGAGATTGGAGATTGTTGGCAGGTATTGTTGTGAACCCGCCCCGACAAAAATCGCTGTCGCTCGACCGGACATGATATGAGTAATTAACCGAATTCGATCTAAAATCTAAAATCCAAAATCTAAAATCTAAAATTGATTGATTGTTTTCCAGATTAATTTATCGCCTGTCATCTATAACCGATTCAGTATCTACTACTATGGCTCAAACTCAGTTAAACGACAGCAATCCAAATTGTCTGCAGCCAACTGAAGTTGCGACTTCCGAAAGATTTAAAACAGCTTTCAAGCCGTCCACTTACAACTTGTCCGTCACCAGAAAACAGTTAATTGGACTGCTGGCGTTACAAACAATCTTGCCAGTCGGACTAACGGGAGCAGCACTTTGGCTAACATCGGCAGTTGGAAGCAACAAACTGCAAAATCAAGCTAAATCAGAACTGAGCCTTAGTGAAATTAACTACAATTTCAAACTCGATCGCGCCGCCGACCGTTTGCAAAACTCCTCTGACAGCAAAACGATCGCCCAAACAGCTTTAGCTTACAACAGCGGCAAAAAATCATTATCATATTTGGAAAAATCTGTCAAGCAACTTCTGGAAAAACAAGTCAAAACAGGGGAAATAGACAGTGCGGCTTTAGTAGGAAAAAATCGGCAGATAGTTGTTAGCGTCAACCCCAAGCAGAAGGGAAAAAGTTTAAACCTGCAAAAAATAGTCGATCGAGTATTCGCTGCAAAACAGCCAATTACGGCTACCGAAATCATTGCAAAATCAGAAGTTCAGAAACAATTGGGATCTTTGCCGCCCGGAAAGGGCGATCGCCCTGTGCTCCTCCGCTACGCAGCAATTCCCGTAAAAGATCCAAAAACTCAGACAGTGATTGCTGCTTTAGTTTTAGGAAAAATTATCAGCCAAACTTCGGCAGTTGCTAGCAGCGAAACGCTCAATTTACAGGGCGGCGGATATCAGGCTATCTACGCACGGCTGGCTGACGGCAAATTTGTCTTGGCAAGTTCGCAAACAGTTATAAAAAACCAACAGTTACCAGACTTGCTGGCAGACAAATCGCTGCTGAAATCTGCATTCTCCGCCGACGGCAAATTAGTCGCGGCAGACGTACAAACAGGCAGTCAAACTTATACAGTAGCTGCCCAATCCCTGAATAATCTAGCCGGAAAACCCGCAGCAATTTTAGTGCGGGGCATCCCGAAAACCTCGATCGAAACATGGTGGGGCAACAACTGGCTGCTGGCACTGTCTGCTGCTGCCGTTTTCCCCTTCGCCTTGGCAGTTGCCGTCACCCGCCGGATTGCCAAACCCGGTAACTCAGATTTATCAACAGCAGAGGGGAATTGGGCATTTAACTCCACCGCCGCACCGCAGCAGCGATCCCGGAATTTGGATCTAATTTATGACAATTTAAATTTCGGCGAAATTCCCGATTTATTTCCAAAAAAATTGAGTTTAAACGCTAAATTAGCGGTCGATTTTCGATATAAAAAAACTGCGGGCGATGGCCCGATCGCAAATCCCCACATCCCGCTCGCTTTCCAACCCCTAGAATTGCCCGCAAACTCCGCCTCAAATCAGTCGCGGCAGGCAAATACAGAACTAGAAAAAAGCGCGATCGCCTTAAATCAAGTCCAGGAAGCTTGGCAAGACTTAAATCGCCTCAACTTGGAATTGCAGCCAGAAATACTCGATCGCCAAAACACTCAAAAAGCCCTGCGAAAGAGCGAAGCACTGCTGCAAGCGATTTTAGACAACTCAACAGCAGTGATTTACATCAAAGATGTTGACGGAAAATACCTGCTCACCAACCGCCATTTTGACAATTTGTTCGACATCGCAAAAGAGCAAATAACAGGCAAAACCGACGGCGATATTTTTCCCGAAGATAAAGCAGCAGCCTTGCGAGAAAATGACCTGAAAGTTATCGAATCTTCCTCGCCCCTAACCATCGAAGAAATCATCCCTCAAGACGACGGCCCGCACACTTATATTTCTCTGAAATTTCCCCTCTGCAACTCCGAAGGTCAAGCTTATGCAGTCGGTACAATTTCTACAGACGTGAGCGATCGCAAACTTGCCGAACTCACCCTAGAAAAAGCCAAAGCAGAACTAGAAAAAGAAGTCGAACAGCGCACCCTATACCTCCAACAAGCCAACGAACTTTTGCAGTTTGAACTCGCCGCCAAAGTCCGCGGCGCGATCGCCGTCAGACAAATGACTGCTCAGGTAGCCCGACACGCCAGAACAGTTGACGGGATTCTCGGCGCTTCTCTTGACCTAATTTTTCTAGTCGATCAATCGGGAAGGTACACTTACGTCAGCCGCACCGCCGCTCAAGCTGCCGGCATGAATCCCAGAGAAATGATTAGCAAAACCTGGCAGGAATTAGGCTGGTCGCCAACAATTATGCAGCGGGTTCACGAAGAATGCGACGCCATATTTGCCACAGCCGAGCCCAAGAAAGGCGAAGTCATCGTCCCCACGGCAAGCTGGGGAACCCGCGACTACGAGTACATTCTCAGCCCGCTTTGTGCGACTGACGGCAGCGTCGAAGCGGTAGTGGCCACGCTGCGAGATATCACCGAACGCAAAGACGCTGAGGAAGCGTGGCAGTTGGCAAAAGAAGCCGCAGAACTCGCCAACCGCGCCAAGAGTGCTTTTCTGGCAAACATGAGCCACGAGTTGCGGACTCCCCTGAACGCGATTATCGGCTACAGCGATATGCTTGTGGAAGATGCCGAAGAGTTAGGCAACTTAGAGATAGTCTCGGATTTAGACAAAATTCGCACTGCTGGCAAACACTTGCTGCGGCTCATTGAGGACATTCTCGACATTTCCAAAATTGAAGCTGACAAGATGGAGATTTACCTCGAAAGCTTCGATGTTGGAGGCTTAATCGAGGAGGTAGTAACAACTATCAAACCGCTAATGGATAAAAACCGCAATACTTTGCAAGTATTGAGTTCTGACAATATCGGCGCTATGCACGGCGATTTGATGAAAGTGCGGCAGGTAATGCTGAATTTGCTCAGCAATGCTGCTAAATTTTCTGCTCAAGGGACGATCGTACTTACTGTCGAAAGAATTACCAGTGAAGAATTAAAAAATAAATATCAACCGAGAGTTGCTCAAATGTTAATTTTGGATTCAGACTTTTTAGTTTTCCGAGTGACGGACACGGGCATCGGCATGACACCAGAGCAGCAAGAGCGACTGTTCCAACCTTTTACTCAAGCCGACAATTCAACTACTCGCAAGTACGGCGGTACTGGTTTGGGACTGACTATCAGCCAGCGTTTCTGTCAGATGATGGGCGGCGATATTGAAGTTTATAGCGAGTTAAATTGCGGTTCTACTTTTACTGCTTGTCTGCCTGCTTCATTGTTTAGGCGATCGGAATTTTAACATGACTGTGGGGGCGGGTTTTACCAACAATAAAAGCCCAAAATAAACAATCTAATAAACCCGCCCCCACACCACACAAAATCGCAATGTACATCTTTTGCAGATAATAAAATGTAAGGTTGATGCAGGTTATCTGCTGTGCGGGGGCGGGTTTTCTAAATTGCGAGTTTCCGACATAAATTGTTGGTAAAACCCGCCCCTATGGGAAACATATAATAAAGAACACAATAATTATGAAATACGATCTTGATACGCGCAGGCATGGCATTTTGACAAAAAGTTTATTTTTGTTGCCGATCGCCTGTTCTGCGTGCCTCGGAGCCTTGCTGTGGGGACAATCTGCGGCTTTTTCCCAGCAGCCGGCTTGCCCGAGTGGCAACGCTGCTAATTTGCCGTCGCCCCCGCTTTCGCAAACCGAAAAAAGCGTGCCGAGTCTGTGGTTAGCTCAAAAACAGTTTGGCGGAAAATTGCTCGATCGCTGGTTTGTCGATCCCGGCAATACTTGGGTAATTATCATCGTCAACCGCCAACTTTGGAGTTTGCTCGATTATATGGAACGCTATCAGTTTGTCAACCGCTTCGGCACTGTCGCCAGCGAATACGGTTACAATGTGCGAGTTTGCAACCGTCAAGGCACAGCTTTGGCAGTTTATTCGTGCAAGGGCGATCGGCTTAGTTGTCGCATTGATTTAGAATCTCTCTCAAATCCGCGTCTTCGAGGAAGGCGGAAGGAGTTTTAGTAGGGTGCGTCAGCACCGAGTTATTTGATGTTTAATGGATAAATCAAGAGCTGACGCACCGTGCATTTTAGCTGATAAATGCGGTTTATAATATGTAGAAAAAAATGAAAACAAACCTTGAGCTTCCTGCTGAATTAGAACCTTTTCGCCAAGAAATTGAAAGTTCAGAAAAGCCTGTTATCAAAATCACTTACGAACGAAAGGCGACTGATTTCTGGTCAAGCAAATTTGGCGGAGTGCCTTACTTGCCGAAAGGTTACGATTTTCCCAAAGATAGTGATGGAAAATATATGCACCTTTTGGCACAACTCAATTTTGAGGAAATCTTTGCCCAAGTGCCATATTTAGCCCCTTTCCCCACAAAAGGAATTTTACAGTTTTATATCGGTCGGACAGGTATGTTTGGAATGGATACAGAGAAGTTGGACAATCAAAAAGATTTCAAAATATTGTATTTTTACAAAATTGAAAAAAATAATTGTCAAACAGATTTTGGTTTTTTATTGGATATAAATGAGACATATTCAATTTTAAATAAGCAAAAATTTAGTGGGTGGCAAGCTTTTGACGAAAATAATTGTCCGATTGATTATCCTTCTTCCGATTGTGTTTATGAACATTATTATTCACCTTTACAGCACCAAGATGTGAATAATTCTCAAGAATGTTTGGCTTTACAGTTTAGTTTTGACAAGGCGTGGGTGAATCCAGCGGACTATCAATTTGATATTTTTTTAGGAGAACAAAAGCTTCAAAATTATTTGGATATAATTTCGGAAGATGATAACGGATTATTTGAGTGGTCTTCTGGTAATATATACGAGAATCACCATAAAATAGGGGGATACGGCTACTTTACGCAAACTGATCCTCGTGAGGATAGTCCGCAATACAAAGACCATAAAGTTGTACTCTTACACATGATTAGTGATGATGAGATTTGTTGGGGTGATTGTGGAGTAGGTAACTTTTTGATTCGTGCTGATGACTTAGAAAATTTAGATTTTTCTCAGGTGATTTATAATTACGATTGTTGTTAAAATTAAAATAATAACACTTCAACCCGTGCTATTTTTTTATTTTTCTAAGGTACGTTGTTGCGCTTCAGCGCTCTTTGCAAGCATCTCATTTTTGTAAAAAGTATTTTTTATTTGAATAATGTCCCGCTCGCCTATTGTACAATACGGGAGCGGGGACAGCACTATAAATACAAAACTGCTCTTTGCTCCTTGCTCTTTCATAGATAAAAGAGCGCTGAAGCGCAACTACGTACCTCAAAACGCAGTGAAATTTTAGCCTTTCACTACTTGCCGAATTTCTTGCCAGAGCGATCGATACAGCGAGATCCCCGCATCCCCAAACGGCAGCAGAAACTCGCTAGCCGCAAGAATCTTAGCATCCGGCAACAACACAGAATTAGTGCGAACAGCTTCCGGCAAATCCTCGGGTTTCATGCCGACAATTATCGGCGAACTAGCCTTAGCCAGCAAAGATAATTGAGGAGCAATCCGAGGCTGCAAACAAAAATCAATCCATTTTTCCACTAACGAAACACGATTCCCCGATGCAGGTTCTACCCACAAATCAGTCCAAAGTGCAGTTCCAGAAACCGGGATTACTAAAGCAATATCCTTTTCAGTTTGCAGCAGCGGTAGCAAGTCCCCAGAGGAACCTACTGCCAACCAAGTATCGCCTAAAGTTAATGGTTGCAGGTAAGCATCAGAACTATAAAGTTTAACTTGTTGGTGCAGATTTGCCAGTTCTTTTTTGAGATTTGGGACTTTATCTAATTGCTGCGTATTGTAAGATTTTCCGAGTTTTTTTAATGTTAAACCAATAACTTCTCTCGCACTGTCCGGCAAAGAAATTCGATCGCGCAATTCCGATCGCCACAAGTCACTCCAATCTGTGGGAGTCCACCCCAAAGACTTGAATTTATCTGTTCGATAGGCAATTACTGTACTTCCCCAGCGGTAGGGTGCGCCCCAAATTTTACCTTTAGGATCTAATTGACCGTCATCGTTGCGCCTGACGAGTTTTTGCCATCTTTCGGGCAATTGTGCCCAATTAGCAAACTTAGCAGGATCGATCGGCTGAATCAATTTTTGCCGAATTGCCAAAGTCAGCCAGTAATCTCCCAACATCACCAAATCAGCTTGATTTTTTGATTTGGGAACCTGTTTCCACTCCTGCAATAGGGCGAATAATTCTTTTAATTGTGGTTCTTGCGTTACCTGCAAAAGCGGAGACGGTTGTACATCGCGGCTAAATTTGCTTACCAGTTGGGCCGGAATACTGTTTTTGAGCGATCGAATTTTGAGAATGGGCTTCGAGTCGCACCCTGCCGCCAATTGACTTAAAGTTAGGGTGGCGGCCCCCAATAGCAAAGACCTTCGTTTCACCTGTGAATCCGCTTTTCTAAATATTGACCGATCGTTTTGTGTTCTGCAGCCCGGAAAATAATTGTTTGTCGAGTCCGGTAATTGGCGCCGATTTATCTTATTTCTTCCTCAAACACAGAGCCATTGTACTCGGTTCTGCTGCGCTGTGAGTCTGTTTGACTCTTGCCCTGATTTTACCTTCTACCTTGTCGATCGAGCTTTCGGATGCCGACAACCCCCTCAACTTAACGCCTGATTTCTCCCCGAAAAGTTCTTTTGACCTCACATCTTGCACCATTCTCGATGGCCTTCTATAGGCGGGATCTCCTGCCCACCCCACAAGAAAATGCACTTGTTCTGGAACAGGCCGGAAAGCCTGTTAAGCGAGAATGGTGCAGCATATGAGTTTGACCCAATTTTGCTCGCCCCCGTTGGCGATCGACTGCATCTGTGTTACATTTGTTAATATAACGAAACACTGAGAGTGTTGCCCTCTGCCGCTGGATGACGCTTTTTACAAAACCGAGCGGTATTTCCCAAAGTCAGTCATGTCGAAAGTGAAAAATCCTTTTTAAATCCGCGACAGCTTAATAACTAAAAACCCACTGTTCTGAATCCTGAAAGCGCTGGCTAGAGCGAAGTCAATCTAATAGGACGCTCCGCGATCCGATTCTCAGAAACCTGATGTTTTAACTCTGATTGAAGGTTTGAACGAAGTATGGGGTTAAAAAACTAGGTTCCTGCATCCAAGACTATCTAAAACCTAAAATCTCAAATCTCAAATCGACTCACGAATGGCGATCGATTATCTTCAGGCTGGCTTCCTAAATCTACCGTCAGGATTGGGAACACAACAATTACGTCAAAAATTAAATAATTTAGTGATAAATCGCAGTTATGTAAAGATTTACCTTATATGTAAAGATATAAGTTACGAGCCAAAGGATGATTGTATGGAACCGCTCCAGCAGCAAGTTACATTATTGACCCAACAAGTCGAGGCCCTTTACAAACTCATAGAAAACCTCAATGACAAGCTATTCGAGTCAGCCCAGGAGACGAAGCTGACCCAGCAGCAGAGAAACGCCAGCTCTGGAACGGTAGGAAATGACAAAACCTCGTCATATCAAAGCTACAGCCGTCTCGACGGGCTCCTCGAACACAAAGACATACTGTTAGATGACAGCTACTTCGACAAGAATTCTCAAAGCATCGAAAAAGAGCTGAGCGCAGAAATTCAAATCCAGCGCCTAACTGCTCAGCTAACAGCAGCTTACAATCGAATTGCTGCTTTGGAAGAACAGTTGCTCGCCAAAAGAGTGCACTCGCAACAGGTAGGCGGATCTCATTAAATATTGCTAGCGGGGATCGGGCATTAATCTCAAAAAAATACAAGTTGCGTTGATTTATGCTCGTCAACTTATAGAGTCATTGCATAGAGTTTTTTCTCTCGCGCAATTAGCAGGAAGAATACTGCATTAAAGCCAGATATTGTGTATAAACTTCTGTAAATATGAGAGCATTTATGCTCAATAAAATGAGATAATTATTCAGCCAAAATGAAGCTGGTTGAGCAGCAGAACCAGATTCGCTGCTCGATAGGCGCATCTTAATTTTTAATGTTTAATTCCTCACAGCACTGGACGCAAAGAAAACTAAAAACCCGGTTTTGGAGTGTATTCATCGCTGCAAAACCCCAATATTTGGAGTAAAAAACTGGTTTTTGGCATCCAGGACTATCTAATGTTTAATTTCACACCGCGAGGCTAAAGCTTCAACAGCTTGGAGGAGTTGAGTTGGAGTCCAATTTGCAGCCAAGCCACTGGCGATCGCACAGGCTCCCGCACCCACACCTTCCTTAACATAGCCGCGATCGTAAGCTTGCAGTTGCCCGTAGCGAGATCCAGCAAAACTTAGCTGCGCGGCCAACAAAGGCACACCGCCGATATCATTAGCGAGTCCTACAGTGTCTCCTGTAGGGTCTTCCGCCACCCAGCGAGTAGTCCCCACCGCAACTTGTTCGGGACACCATACCAGAGCATATTCACGGGCTAAGGCTTGCATCAAAGCGTACACTGCCAGCATTTGCGTCCCCCCGGCCAGGAGCACCCCGCAAGTCCGACTCGCGGCGATCGCCATTCCCGCCACAGCTATTTGCATCGGATCGCCCACCGCCGCCACCAATTCCAGGGGAGTGCTGTTTTGTCCGCCAATTTCCCACTCAGCATGATTGAGTCCCGCTGTCACCGCAGCCAATTTTTGAGCGTGATTGCAGCGAGGATGAGAACTATTAACTTTGCCCGCCGCTGCAATACCCAAACCCATTAACACGCCCAAAGCAGTAGTCGTTCCCCCAACTACGCACTCCCCTAAAATTAAATAGCTGCCATTAGTTTGAGCGGCCAATTTAGCTCCCCAAATTAATCCTTGTTCGAGCAAATGTTTGACTGTTTCGAGTTCTAAAGCATTCCCAGAAATCACACACTTTGCCGGAGTGCCGCCCAAATCAATTGCAGGTACGGGAGGTGGGAGGGCCAAACCAGAATTAAACAGGTAAAGGGGAATTTCCAAAGCTTCGACTACTGCGCGAGATATCAGTACCGGCGAGGCACCAGCTTCTAGGGGCGGCAAAGGATATTGGGGCGACGGTTGGGGGCCGTTATACAAAAATTCTGCATCGGCCAAACAAGTAAATTGTCGATCGTGCGGCGTTGCTCCTGCTGCTGAAATTCCCGGAATTAATCCTGTAGCGGTAAATCCTAACACGCAGGCAAATATCGGTTTTCGTCCCCGATAGCCTTCAAGCCACCGCTGACCCTGTTCGATTTCTGTATAAATACCAATCATAGTTAGTCATTAGTCATGAGTTATTAGTTATTAGTCATCAGTCAACAGTCAACAGTCAACAGTCAACAGTCAACAGTCAACAGTCAACAATTCCCAATAACTACTCTTCATAATCGATCAAAAGTTGCACCCAGCGCGGTGGCCGCGGAATCGGATTTCCCAAACGATCTAACAGCAGCAAAGCTACTAAATGCACTACAAATAAATAGACAATATTGTTAACCAAAATCATCCCGGCGGCGATCGCCCCAATAGTGTTCAAACTCGGTACATTAAGCCAGCCGAGCTTCACAAAAACCCATTCCACCATCTCTGTTACCTGGGCTGTTACGTAAACCCAGAGGTCTTGACCCACCAAAGCTGACAGCAACCAAAACTTAAAAAAGAAGCCAAGAGTGCCAATTAACGCGCCCAAACTAATAGAAAAAGACCAACTCGCTTTGCGCCTCCAAAGTCCTCCCAGCGCAACTCCCATAATTCCAAAAGGGATCACGTATAAAATGCTGCGCGTCGGGCCCATGAGTACCGACAGCAGCAAACCCGATACCAAAGCTGCCATCCAAGAAGCGCGGTTCCCCCAGCGCAGGTAGACAAGGGCGATCGGTATCGGGAAAAAAACCCGCAGCAAAGGCCCCAGCGGAAAGTAATAATTTACCAGCCAAATCAAGCTAGCGGTACTTGCCAAAAAAGCCGTTTCTACAAGCCTTAAAGGCGCTTCCCCTAATTCGCGCTTCCCCGGATCGGGATTTGTGCGATCGCCAGCCATTGCTGAAATATCGGCGGTTTGTGGCTCGTTATTTGTAGTGGGTGAACTGCCTGAATTAGACGCAGCATCTGCTGACAAAAAATCACTCATCCGATTTTAGATTTTAGATTTTAGATTTTAGATTTTAGATTTTACGGAACTTGGGCGCTATACGGCTGATTCCCGGTTTTCCGATTTTAGATTTTAGATTTTACGGAACTTGGGCGCTATACGGCTGATTCCCGGTTTCACTTTTTGGAGCTTCGCGGCCAAATTTAATTTGGCTCGCAGAAACCGGGTTTAGGTACGAACGCGACTCTTATTTTAGATAGACTTTCTCAGCAAAAATTTTCAGCAGCATCATTTTTCGGCTTTGACTTCCTGAATTACAAAAACCGAACAAGATGCGTGGTGAACGACATAATTGCTGACGCTGCCGAGGAAAGCTTCTGCCAACCCCGTGCGGCCGCGCCTCCCCAACACTATTAAATCTGCGCCCCAATTTTGGGCGGATTCACAGATAGAATACCCCGGAGCGCCCTCCATTTTGCAGTCAAATTCCACCTGCAATCCTTCTTTTGCTGCCGCGTCGCAGTATTTTTTCAGAAAACCCGAAGCCTGTTTTACCTCACTTTCCAGCCGCAAACGTTGAGCTTGATAAGCTTGATTCATTAACTCGACATTCATACCCAAATCTACCGGAATTGGCACGGCAGTCTCGCCCAGCGAGTTGACAGTAACGCAGTTAAATAGCATCACCTGGGCCCGATCGCTCACAGCTAATTCTAAAGCTTGACTGAAGACGCGGTGGCTAAGTTCAGAATCATCTAAGGCAACAAAAATTTTCTTAAAACTCATAGCTTTACCTCCGGCGGGAAATCATCAATAACAGAGAGTGCTTTTGAATTAGATTCAATTTAGCAATCTCTGATACTTCTAGACTAACAGACGCTCCAAGGCGTGCAGGTCGGGAATGCACAAAACGTCACGTTCGCGCTGAATAGTTCCTTTTTTTTCCAGCTTGCTCAGCACTCGCGTTACTGTTTCGCGAGCCAGCCCGCTGAGGCTGCTCAATTCTCTGTGTGGCAGGTTGGGAATTTCTGTACCTCCTGATGACATGATTTTCCCTTGCCCCTCTGCCAAAAATAATAGAATATCTGCTACTCGCGAGGTACTGTCAGATTCTCGCAAACGCAGGCGGCGGTTGACTTGTCGCAGGCGACGGGCCATCAGTTGAGCTAGGCGAATGCCTGCTAGCGGCTCGGTATGAATGAGCTGCACAAAATCCTGAGATGGCATATTGCCGATCAGTGTCGGCGCTAGGGTGATGACATCTGTCGATCGCGGTGCTTCTTCGATCGCGGCCATTTCCCCGAACAGTTCTCCTTTCCCTAAAATATTCAGTGTTACTTCTTTTCCGTCTAGGTTGTAGGTGCGAATTTTCACCCAACCATCCAATATAAAATACACTGATGTTCCCCAGTCATTTTCGAGTAAAATCACTTGATTTGACGGATGACTGCGGGTAACGATGTGGAGAGTTGCTCTCTCAATTACAGGCTCGGGCAAGCCTGCAAAAAAAGGAGTAGAAACTATCAATTGATTTATATTGGAATTCGGATCTCGGGTGTTAAAGCGGTCTTCCATGAGGCCATCATTTTAATTTATGCGCTTGAGCTGCGCTGGGCAGTTAGAAATAGCTTGCAGCCGAGTCATTCGATTTTAGATTCAAGATTTCACAAACAAGTATCTAAAATCGGCAATTTTACCTCTAAAGTTTTGCGGTCGTCAAAGGTCGAATATGGAAATTTATAGCCTTAAGCTCTGATTGCGAGCTAGAAACTAAAGAATATACCATAATTTTTTAGATACCTACCACGGAGCAAATTTTATTAACAAAATTTTAGCAACGTGGCAAGCGACTGAGCCGATCGAATTACCTTTGAAAGCACTTCGCTTAGAAAGCTTAACACTGCTGAGAGATTTGTTGTCAGTCTGGCCTGCTGTGGACGATCGGCAGAATCCGCGAGCACAAGCGTGCCAGCACCGCAGACAGCCATCAAATCCGACTGCAACTGCCTGGAACCTATCAAATTTCAGCACGATCGGCAAAATCCACAGGTATTGCGAGCCTAAAGGCGGGCCCTCTTAGCGAGCAAAACCGACGCAGTTGGCAGCAAACTTTTCTGCTACCCCGAGATTATTGTACCATTAGTATCTAGGCATGAATACAGATAAAAGGCTATTATGAAAGGTTACTAAAACCGAATGTACGGAGACAATCCCGAATCCCAGCATCCCAAATCGCAAATTGTTTGAGGTTTTTTTCAAGTCGGTGAAAGATGAAGAGACAGTGGGGCGCCGCCACGCTAGCCAAACTTGGGGTGACGGGTGTGCGGCAGGCCGTTAGAGCGGGTGAAGACCAAAGTTCGTGCGATCGCAGCTATCCCGAGCAGGAATCGACCTCCGGCCCGGCAAACAGGAAAGCAGCCACAGAATTTGGCAGCACTTGCAGTTGATAGAAGCGGGCATTTGGTACGGAAGTACCGGCTAACCTATCATAGGCAATAGAAGTTATCCGAAGATAAAAGGTTAATTAACAGTTGTCAGAAAATATTAGTGAATTATTGACGGACTCGCATTCAGATTATTCTATGTATTGGCATCGCTGCCGCCTGACTTCAGTCTTTTTTCGGTAAAGTTTCTCCCAAGCCGCATTCCCAGAGGTTCCCCCCTTGAATTCTCAGAAGTACAAAATTCAATCACTGATTGCTGAGATTGACGAGGTACTCAGCAAGCCCGCACCCCGCTTGCCTTGGACGGGTTCGATCGATACTGTCCACCAGCGCCAACTTTTAGAGCGAGTTCGCGCTTATCTGGTTTCCTCAGACTCCAAACTAGCGGCCAAAAAGGCGCCCGCCAGTACCAATGTCCGCCCGCAACCAGTTCCAGTGCCCAAAGTTCCGCTGAGGGCGCCTAGCCCCTCAGCCGCAGAGCAAATCATGCTAGCCGTAAGCGGAGAAATCAGCCACCTGCGTTCAAGCCTGACGGGGCCGCTCCAAGAAGACATAGAAGCTCTGCGCCAAGAGCAGCAAGCTCTAATTCAAGAAATCAAACAGCTAGAAGCACAACGGCAGCAGCAACAATCCCTAGCTCAGCAACAAGCAAACCAACAGCAAATCATTTCTGAATTCTTGCAGGTACTGAGTGCCCGTTTGGAAGAAACCTTGACTAGCGATTTCTCCCAAATTCTAAGTTCGCTAGAGAATCAGTTATTGCAAAGCAGCGCAGCACCTCACTCTTTGGGCAGTGCGCCTGATGAACAATTGGCTATTGACGTAACACTTAACCGACAAACCTCAGAAGAACACCCGCTGCTGACGCCGGATCAGAGGTTCGAGCAAATGCAACTGTTGCAATCTCGTGCTGACAGTCTGCTGATGAGTCTCGATTCTAGGATGGGTATCGTGTTCGAGGCTTTGCAAGCAAATCTGCAAAGCTATCAAGCTTCCTTGAGACAAGAACTCGACAATATGTACGGTTTGAGCCAGCAGAGCGAGGCGAGGTTCGCGGCTTTCGTCAACCACTTGGCCGGACAGTTGGGGCGAGAAGCGTCTTCCTACGTACAGCAGCCGATCGATTTAGCAAATCTCGAAACAGTCATCCCAAACGCAGCCGATCCGTCTGATGCCGCTCCAGCCCTCTCAAATACTGCGATCGAACAGTCAGCCCCCGACACTCAGAGTGGAGACTTGGTGCAGTCCAATCGCACCGGCGAATTCGGAGAACAAGACAGATTGCCCTATGCCGGTACAGAAATTTCTCCGCAATTCGGACAGTTGAGGCGCGACCGCGACCGCATTCCATCCCCAATTTCGCTCCCTGACTTGGAAGAGAATTTGTTCGGTTCGGCACCCGAAAGACCTAGACCGACAATTGCCTTTTCCGGCGCTGAATCGGAAAATAAATTAGCAGAAACAGGCGAAGATATTGAGGATTTGTATGCAAGTTTGTTCGCGGGAGAAGCAGTCGCCGAAGTAGAATTAGAACTCGAAACTGTACTACCCCAAAATACTGCATTTGAAACCGCAAGTGAGGCTGTACAATATCAAGCGGCGTCGGATAATGAAACTGCCGACGCCCTAAATATGACCGAAGATTTGTTTGTAAATCTGCTGGATGAAGGCGAATCACTGGAAGAAAATATTTTAGTAAATCCAGATTCAAACTTCGTAATAGGTAATTCTGTAGAATCTCTAACTTTAGATAGCGCCGGTTTATTTGAACCGCAAGTGGCATCAGTACCTCAAGTTTCAGAACCGCCAGCCTCAACCGCCTCGCTGCAACTTGACGCGGACGATCGAGAAAATCTAGAAACGGCTCAAAACCGAGGCGAGGATTTCGACGCTGCGATGCCTGAATCGCCACCTTTGCCGTTGAGAACGCCTGCTGAAATTAGCCGGAACCGCCCCAGTGCCGCGCCCGGTTTGTCGAGTATCGGTGATTTTCAAACAGGCGAGTCCGGCACTTCGTCGCAGCGGCTTGATGATGGCTACATCCAAGCTTCGGCGGACGAGGATTTGCTGCCGGTTGAGGCATTAGAAGATGACCTCGATCGAGCTTTAAATTTGGACAACAATACTCTGCAACTGTTGGAGACAGACCTCTACAATCTGGAGGGATTGGGAAATACTAGCTTCGGGCGATCGAATTCCTCAGCCGCTAACAGCTTGGATTTATCGGCGAGTTCCCCCGAAGTCGGTGCAAAAAATCCCTTTGCCGAGGCCGTAGATGAAGAACTCGGCACGCTGGAGGATTTGTTCTCCGAGGTGTTGCAACTCTCATCTGATGATGAACCCTTTGTTGTGGAAGACGAACTTGAGGATGATTTGTTTGCTGAGGAAGACGAATCGAACTTGACGCTAGACGAGATTTTGGCTAGTTTGACCGAGACCGATCGACCTTTGACTGATTCTCCCCCTCCAGAAACTGCCGAAACTAACGAACTGCCATCGACTCCTCCAGAAAATAAAAAAAAAACCTAATTTCGACAGAGAGTAAAGCAGGAGTTGTTGAGGAGAAAACCGATTTTAGCGAGTTGGCCGGGACACAGCAGCAAGACTCGGCTGGGCATTCTGCAGCAGGTGCGATCGCCCCATCCCCAGAACGCCGGAATTATAGCTGGTATTTGGGCATTGATTTCGGTTCCAGTGGCTTGTCTGCGGCTTTGCTCGATCGCACCAGCGGCCAGTTGCACCCGATTTACTGGGAAGCACCGCAGGCTGAGGGTTCCGCTGCAGGCCCCAGCTTTCGGATTCCCTCGGCTGCGGTGCTTGCGGAAACAGCCTCAGGGAGCCCTGCACCGCAGGTGACAGTCAAGTCGGTGGGATTCCCACCCCTGGCTTTGCCTGCTAGAGAATTTTTACTGCAAAATTTTAAATTGCCTTTAAAGGTGGGCATTCCTTATCAGCGGGAAGCTGCTGGAATGTACGAACCGCTGTTGCAGTGGTCGCCCTTGCAGGCTGTTTCTATCGCCTTGCCGCTGCAAGGTGTGCGGGCGCTGCTGGCTACTTTGAATCCGAGGAAGCAGGGGCAAAAATTTGACGGATCGGGGGAAGTTTGGGATTCTGCACCGAGGACGAATTTTGCAGGATTGCCAGTTTCTAATTTAATTTGTAGGGCTTCGGGACTAGCGCCAGAAACTCTCGATGCGGCGCTTTTAGAATTGCGGGGTGTAATTTTGGGGACTCCGGCCGGTTGGTCGGATGCTTATCGGTTTAATCTGCGGGAGGCTGTTTTGGGCGCGTCTCTGGTGGCTTCGGGTTCGCAAATTTTTGTGGTGGAAGATGCGATCGCCACTTTGCTTGCTGCTGTAACTCCTGTGAAAAATGGCATGGAAGTCGAGTCGTCAGCCGTGGATTCTGCTAAGGACGGTGAAGAAACTGCACCGCTGAGTGTGAATGCTTCGTCTTTTAGCGGGGGAACTTTGATTTTGAATGCGGGGGCCGCGACGGTGGAATTAGCTTTAGTTGAGTTGCCGTCCAATCTTCAAGATTTAACTCGTGCTGATTTTACTTGCCACAGTTTTGCTTTTGCTGGCGATGCTTTCGATCAAGATATTATCTGTCAGTTGTTGGCTAAAAACGAAACTTGGGGAATGTCGATCGATTTGCCACGTCCTGGGCATCCAGATTTGCCGAACCGCTATCAATTGCAGCAGCGGTTACAAGGTTCTGCTTTTGGCCTGCAATTGTTAGAGGCGGCAAGGCAAATAAAAGTTATTTTGCAACATCAAAAAAGTTTTGCTTTGGATATTGGCCAGCAGCATTGGGATGTGAAGCGCAAAGATTTGGAAAGTCAGGTTTTAGTGCCTTTTGTGCAGCAGCTGAACCGCGAATTGAATGCTTTGCTCAGCCGCGCGGGAATGTCGCCGGCGGGGATTAATCAGGCGATTTGTGCAGGGGGTATGGGTGCTTGGCCTGCGATCGCCCGCTGGTTGCGGCAGAAGTTGCCGAATGCGATCGTTGTTCAAGACCAGGAATTGCAGGTCGATCGAGATATTTTGGAAATTGACAATTCTGCATTAAATTCTGTATCTCAAAGTACAAATTTTTCAGAAAAAATTGGTCGAGTTGCCTGCGGGTTGGCGAGTTTGGCTCTTTATCCTCAAATTTTGGATGTGTCGCAGCAGCAGTACAGCGACTTTTTTCTGCTGTGGGAATTAATGCAGGTTTTGGGTGAGGAAACTCTGAGCTTTCAGGAAATTTTGCAGTTGTTGGAACGCCAGGGCGTGAATACCCGCACCTGCGAGTCCCGGGTTCTGCGGATTTTGGAAGGAAATTTGCCGGCGGGACTTGTGCCTGCGGAGGAAGATTTCATGCTGCTGGGCGAGGAGTCGAGGCAAAATCCCGATTGGGAAGCAATTTTGGCCGAGCCGCTTTTCTTTGAAGATGTCTCGCTGGGTTATCGCTTGAATCTCGAACAAGCCTCTGTTGTTCGCGATTATTTAGGCAAACTCGCTTCTAGCAGCCAGCAAAAATTGTTAGAACCGCTAACAATTACTTGGGATGTTCGCACGGATACTTATCGCTAAACGGCAAAAAACCCGGTTTCTCAGTGGAATCCTCCCTGTCGTTCCCCGAACATTCCTAGTAGAAACCGGGTTTTTTGTGGTCAAGAGTAACTTTTTTATGTAAATTTACTTAAAGTTACATAAACTTTATACCTTTTTAAAGGAAATACACAGAAATTTTATAAAAATGTTGTTGCTTTTTAAAGATTTTGTAAAGCTCAGCATTTGAGGTTCTGCTGATTTGGGGTGGCGAATAAGATGGACGTAAGATCTCGTTAAAGTTGAGACTAATCAAATGAAATTTCCGATGGGTGCCTATATATCATCATTATTATCAGAAATGCTGTCCTTATTTCTGCAAAAATTTACTTACAAAGTTTGTGTATCAAGACAGCAGGTTCACCGATCCGTAACTAGCAAGGTAAAACGGTCGATCGATATTTTGGGTTCGCTGCTGGGACTGGCAATTGCTGTTGCGGTGGCGGTGCCGGTGGCAGTGGCGATGCTGTTAGACAATCCTGGCCCGCTGCTTTACAGTCAAGTCCGCTGCAGCTTCAAAGGGCGACATTTCAGAATGTGGAAATTTCGATCGATGGTTGTCGGTGCAGAAAAGCTCAAGCATTTAGTTAACAACCAAGCCAAGGGTCACATTTTTAAGAATGAAAATGACCCGCGAGTTACCCGCGTCGGCCGCTTTTTGCGGAGGACGAGTTTGGACGAGTTGCCTCAATTCTGGAATGTGTTAGCGGGGGAAATGAGTTTGGTTGGAACTCGACCGCCCACTCCCGATGAAGTTGCTGCCTATGACAATTTTCACTGGCAGCGTTTGAATGTTAAGCCCGGTATGACTGGGGAGTGGCAAGTTAACGGGCGTTCAGGAGTTAAAGATTTTGACGAGATTGTGCTGATGGATCTCGACTATCAGCGCAAATGGTCTGTTGTTTACGACATTAGTTTGATGTGCAAAACGATTTGGGTTGTGTTGAGTAAAAACGGCGCGTTTTAGATAGTCAGGCTGTTTTGGGTTGTGTGTTTATTTTAAAACTTGGGTAAAAATAGGGTATTAAATATTTGGAAATGGGATTAAATATATGTTGCTAGAGTTAGCGATCGGTGATGCTTACGGTGCGGGTTTTGAATTTGTTGACCGGCAGACGATCGAATTGTACAACAATCTCAACTGCTACATACAACATCCCCGTCACGACATCCAGCCGGGATGCTACACAGACGATACGCAGATGAGTTTAGCCGTCGCAGAAGCTATAGTCAGCCGAGAACCTTGGACGCCGGAACTTTTAGCCACCAAATTTGTTGCAGCTTTTCACCGCGATCACCGAGTAGGTTATGCTGGTAAATTTTACAATTTTTTGCTACAAGTTCAAGACGGCAAAGAATTCTTAGCAAAAATTCACTCTGCTAGCGATAAAAGCGGATCGGCGATGCGAGCCGGGCCCATTGGCATTTTTCCTACTATTGAAAAAGTAATCGAAAATGCCACCATTCAAGCTGCAATTACTCACAACACTCCCGATGGCATTCAAGCAGCTATAGCGGCCGCTTTGATGTCTCATTACTTTATTTATAAGTTAGGTTTAAAGAATAATTTGGGAAATTTTATAGAAAGGCACGTTGCTGGTGAGTGGTCGATACCTTGGCCAGGAGAAGTCAGCACTAAAGGTTTGGTCTGTGTTAGAGCCGCTATTACTGCTGTCATGCGAAATGATAGTATGAGCAAACTGCTCCAAGATTGCATTGCCTTTTCGGGAGATGTCGATACAGTAGCAACTATTGCTTTAGCTGCTGGTTCCTGTAGCAGTGAAATTGCCCAAGACCTACCAGAAAATCTGGTGCAAGGATTAGAAAATCAATCTTACGGCCTAGATTATATCATAGAACTGGATAAAAAATTGATGAACTGCATTGTTTAGTAAAGTGACTGCAAAAAATGTTAAATTAAGGGCAATCTTCGCAGAGTTGCCCTTAATTTTTGATTTTTGGCAACCGCGCCCGACAGTCAGGACGTTCTTAATCACTGAAACGATTGTCCCCAATTGCATTTTTACATCGCTCTTATTCCTTATTCCTTCTGCTATGAATTTGCCTAATTTGATTACTTTTTCTCGCTTGCTGGGAGTGCCTTTTCTGCTCTACGGTTTGTACGACCCAAGCGCCCAAAGCCGCTGGATTTGCACCGCGATTTTTGTGGTAGCTGCGGCTACTGATTGGCTGGACGGCTATTTGGCTAGGAAGCTGAATCAAATTACCGATTTGGGAAAGTTTCTCGACCCTTTGGTGGATAAATTGTTGGTGCTCGCGCCGCTTTTAGTGTTGATTGAGTTGGGGAAAGTGCCGGCTTGGGCAGTGTTTTTAATTTTAGGTCGGGAATTGACAATTGCGGGGTGGCGTGTTAATAAAACTACGATTTCTGGAGCTAATATTTGGGGCAAATTGAAGACGGTGAGTCAGATTGTGGCGATCGCACTTTTAATTGCTCCTCTATCTGAAGCATGGAATTTTCCCGCATTAATTGCTTTTTGGGTTTCTGTGGCTTTAACTTTGATTTCTGGCGCTATTTATCTGTGGCCGGAAAAGGCTGCTGAGCTTGACAAAGCCTAGTTCTTCCTTATTTTTTATTCTGTATAAGATAAAATCTAAAATCCAATGAATTTAGGAATTCGGGCTAAATTGTTGGCTAGCTTTGGAGCTTTGATAGCCTTACTCGCAGGTGTCGGGTTTGTTGGTTGGCGAAACACAGTTGAACTAGCACAAGATGCGGAGAAATTGTACGCATATCAAGTTAAGGGGACAGTTGCTCTAGCCAACTGCGAATCGGCTTTGTGGAAGCTGCGTTACGACTTCCCCCAATTTATTGTTCAACCAGAGAAGCGATCGGAAATTTTGGCCCAAGAACCAAAGTTATACAAAATAATTGACGATAACCTACGAGAATATGCTAAAGGTGAACTCACACCAGAAGAGCAAGTAGCTTTCAAAAAAGTGCAAGATGCTTATCAAAGGTATATCGCAGCCAGACCTAGGTGGTTTGAGTTGCTGCAAGCAGGCAAAATTAAGGAAGCCGCAGAGTATCGCGCAGCTACGACAACTCCTTTTGGTGCCCAAACAGTTGATGACTTTTCAGCACTAATCGAACTCCAGCGAAAAGTCGGCGAAACAAGACACGACCGCATTGAAGCGAAGATTGGGCATTTGACCGTGCTGCTACTGCTTACTCTCGTCTTCGCTTTGTTGTCTGCTGCATTCCTGACTGCGATCGTCACCCGTGAGATTGTTAACCCAATAGTACAATCTGTGAGGAAAATTGTCTCTTCTTCAACGCAAATCACGGCCGCCGTGGCTCAGCAGGAATACACTGTGTCTCAACAAGCTAATGCTGTGAATCAAACGACTGCGACGATGAATGAGTTAGTTGTTGCTTCGGGACTTTCAGCCAAGCAAGCAGAAGCATCAGCAGTCTCGGCTCATCAAGCGCTAACACTAGCTGATTCCGGTAATCAATCCGTAGAAAATACTATGAAGGGGATAGTAACTCTTCAAGAAAAAGTAGGAGCTATCACTAAACAGATTACCTATTTGAGCGACAATGCTGTTAAAATTGGTGGAATTTCTGACCTAGTAGCCGATATCGCTAACCAAACCAATATGCTGGCTCTCAATGCCACAGTCGAAGCAGTCCGTGCTGGCCAAAATGGTAAGGGTTTTGGTGTAGTTGCGACTGAAATTCGCCGACTAGCTGAGGAAAGCAAAAAATCAGCAGATAAAATTAATGCTCTGGTGACAGAAATTCAAGTGGCGATCGACCACACGGTGATAGTAACGAATGAAGGAGCAAAAACAGCGGAGCAAGGTATTAAACAAGCTCAAGGGACAACAGAAATTTTTGCGGGTGTAGCAGATGCGATCGACAAAGTATTTTTGAACAACAAACAGATTTCTCTGAATGCTAACCAACAGGCGGTCGCAATTCAACAAGTGCTTGAGGCCATGAACAATGTTAACTTAGGAGCAACAGAAACTGAGAGTAGCCTTGCTCAAGTTAAACTCAGTACGCAACTCCTCAACCAAACCGCAGAAGAACTTAAAAACCTATCTTAGCAGAAGGAATAATGCCCTTCGGCTGCGCGAGCGGTCAAGTCGCTGTTCATGAGCGAAGTCGAAGGGCAGGGTAAAAAGAAATAAGAGCGGGTACGAGGGTCCCGCCCTACAAAAACAGGCTTCTGCGAGATTGTTTCGATTTAATAATGAGTCCCAGATTTCCGGTAGTGCACCGCAGTCACGCCGTCATTTTTGAGCAAATGACCGTTGTCAATCGCCGCATAAACTACCCAGTGATCGCCGCATTCCATCCGACTTATCACTTTGCATTCCAGATAAGCTAGAGCATCAGTCAAAACGAGACAGCCGTTGCTAGCTTCCATTGTTTCGAGTCCCGAAAATCTGTCTTCTCCCGGAGCAAAGTTTTTCATGAAATACTTCCGCAACTGTCGCCCTTCTGCTAAGATATTCAGCACAAATTTATCTCCGGCGTACATCAAAGATTCGATCGATCGATCTTTCGCCACCGCAATCGTCACGCCGGGCGGATTAAACGTTGCTTGCGACACCCAGGAAGCCAGCATCGCACTGGTGACATCCTCCCGCTTCGCCGAGACTACGCACAGCGAACCAACGAGTCTCCCTACTGCTTGTTCAGTGCGATCGCTCCCTGCTGCTAACTGCGGTTTCGGTGCCCGCAATTTTTGCGATCGAATCAAAGCTTGAGCAAAATCCGTTCCCGTTTCTGTACACTCGTGAATCGTCGCAGCAGTCGGCTTAAATTTAGCTCTAATCGGTTCAAATCCGATGCGATAGCCGGCATCTTTCAGCTTGTTTTCCACCAAGTCGATTGCCTCTCCACTCCAGCCAAAAGAACCGAATACCCCCGCTAATTTGCTCTTAGTTGCGGTAGATAAAACAATTCCCAAAGCAGTTTGAATTTGCGTCGGAGCGTGTCCTGCTAGCGTGGGAGTTCCGATGATAAATCCCGCACATTTTTCGATCGCCTCTTTAATTTCTCCCGGTTCGGCAAATTCGCAGTTGATACTTTCCACCGCAACCCCAGCCCTAGTAATTCCTTTGGCGATCGCCTGCGCTAAAGTAGCCGTATTTCCGTAAGCCGAAGCATAAATCAAAGCAACTGTCAAGTCTTTTGAATTTTGTTGCTGGCTCCATTCCCGATACAAATTGCTCAGTTCGTGGAGGCCGTAACGGACGATCGGGCCGTGACCGGGAGCATAAAATGCTGCTGGTAAATCGGCGAATTTATCAATTGCGGCCAGCACTTGTTTTGCCTGAGATGCGTGCAGGGAATCGTAATAATAGCGCCGGTCTTCGCTGTAAACGCTCCACCCTTCATCGAATACTTGATCGCCGCAAACGTGAGCTCCAAATAGTTTGTCAGTGAACACGATTCGAGTTTGCGGATCGTAGGTGCAAAGTTGATCGGGCCAGCGAGGAGTCGGAGTCGCGATGAATTTTAAGGCGTGACCTTTTCCTAAGTTGAGAGTTTCTTCTCCCCGAACGATCATAATGTTTAACTCTTGTTCGGGAAATGCCGCTCGTAAATTAATCGCCGCTGGATTCGTGCAAACCAAAGCTACTTGAGGAGCTAAGTCTAACAGAGCTTTAATTGTTACTGACCTGTTAGCATTGAAATGCCCTAAAATTATGTAATCCAGCTTTGTCAAGTCCACCCGTTCCTGCAAATATTCCAGGTAATTTTCAGTAAAAGATTCCCCCGGCGGGTCGAACAAAGCAGTTTTGTCAGCTTGAATAATATAGCTATTTGCTGTCGTACCCTTTTGCAGCGAATACTCGACTTCAAATTTTAGTCTGTCCCAAGTGCGCGATCGCACAATAAAAGTATCAAGTGCGATCGGGATAAACTGCACGTCGCGGGGTTTAGCATCAGATCCGAGCCTAGGAATCAAAGTGTTAGTCATTAATTGCACCTATGAGAAACTGAACTACAGAACTTCTTTTGATTTCGTGCCAAAACTTGGTATCTACAATGTCAAACCTTGCACCTCGATCCTGTAAATTTGTATCCAGGTCAATCAGAAATTCCCGGGTTTTCACATCGTCCCCAATTTGGATAAAGCTGACTCCAATTTCTTCATCTTTATCTATTTTATTTGCCGCACTTATCAGAATTTCGGCGACAGCAGCGGTCTTTTCTGGTTTTTGATCTAGGACTGCAACAATTATTGCTCCTTTCTTCCTAGCGGCATTTGTTTTGCTTCCGAAATAATCGCTGAAAGTTTCTTTCAGAGCTTCTTCCAAATTAATTGCAGTCGGGTTTGCTGAATCCAGTTCCGTATTTTGTCGCTGCAAAATTTCAGCTAACCGGGCAACATTAGAATTTTTATACTTCCACATAGGAGTAGAAGCTTCGTAAAGGGTGATACCGTCGCTGTCAAATTCCTGACATTTTTTTGCTAAGTCGATCAGAGATGCCTGTGCTTCTACCCACTCCTCGTACCAAGGATGTTGGGGGTCTTTGCTGGCATCGCTTCTGGCAATAATAATTGTGTAATCTCGGTCTTGTAAAAGATTGGCAGGCATTGGCAATTCCTAGTAAAAATGGAGAAACAAAAGGTAAGAAGATGCTGATGGCGCACCCTACGTTTAGAGCTCGGTAAGGTGCGCCATCAGCACCCTACGTTGAAAGTTTTTGCGTAGGTAAGGTGCGCCATCAGCACCCAAACTTCCTTCTTAATAGTGATTTCCCACTTTGCGGTGGTGAACTGCCGGCAGTGCATCGGGATTGGATACGCGGCCGTTATCGACGATCGCATATACGATATGATGGTCCGAAAGTTCCATCCGGCTGACTACTGCGCATTCCATGTACGCCAAAGCATCTGTCAGAATCGGAGAACCGTTGGTAGCAGGTTGAGTTTTAACTCCGGCAAATCGATCGGCACCTGGAGGAAAACGCTTTAAAAAGTGCCTCATCAAGGTTTGATAATTGCCTTCTTCCAGCACGTTGAGAACAAATTTATCTCCCGCGTGCATCATCGATTCGATCGCCCGATCCTTCGCAACTGCTATTGTTAAACCCAGCGGTTTAAAACTTGCCTGCGTTACCCAAGAAGCCAGCATCGCACCGCTAACCTCGCCTTTTTGAGCGGTAATGATGTACAGTCCGCCGCTGATTCTTCCTAAGGCTTTATCGAGGTCGCTGTCGAGAGATTTCATCTGTTTGACAGCCTTGTCCCGCGTCAGCCACTGTCCCAAGTCGGTGCCGGCTTCGTCGCAAAGTTGATAAATCGGTTCCGTCGGCGTTTCTTTAATTACAATGTTGGGAAAAGCTTCTTTTAAACCCAATTCTTTGAACTTGTTTCCCAGGGGGTAAATAGATACGTCATCGCCGCCGCCGGATTCGCACAAACCGAAAGATTGTTTGTTGTTAGCTGCAACTAAAATTGTGTTGATGGCAGCTTCGGCATTCGCAGCAGCAGTACCCCCACTCGGCGGCGAACAAATTACAATGCCGACAGCATTACCGACAAGTTCCGCAACTTCTTGCAAGTCGGCGGTTTTCAAATCCATCATTTCCACAGCAACACCGGTTTTGGTGATACCGTGGGCGATCGCTTGGCTGAGCCGATCGCTAAATCCGTAATCGGAAGTGTAAAATACCGCTACAGTGGTTTCTGCCTTAGCTTGCTCTTGACTCCACTTTTTGTAGCGCCCGGTGAGTTCGACTACGTTGTGCCGCAGCAGCGGGCCGTGACCGGTCGCAACTGTACCGATTTCTCCCAATTCTGCCATCCGCTTCATCGCAGCGAGTACCGATCGAGCGTTGGGAGCCATCAAGCACTCATAATAAAAGTGGTAATCTTCCTCAACTGCTGCTAAATCGTCATCGAAGGTGCTGTCGGTACAGTAGTGCATCCCGAAAGCGTCGCAGGTAAACAGCACTTGAGTTTTGCTGTCGTAGCTGAAAATAGTATCGGGCCAGTGCAAGTTCGGGGCCGATACAAATTCGATAATGTGGCCGTTTCCTAAATCTAGTTTGTCCCCATTTTTGACTACCAATCGTTCAAATGGTTGGTGTACAAGATTTTCTAAAAATTGAATTGCTACTTTCGCCCCCACGACAATCGCTTGGGGTGCCAGCGCCAACACGTCTTTGACTAAACCGCTGTGGTCTGGTTCGGTGTGGCTGATAATTAGATAGTCAATCTCTTTGGGGTCAATTTCGCCCGTCAGAGTTTCCATGTATTGCTGGCGAAACTTCTCGTGCGAGGTATCGACGAGGGCTGTTTTTTCACCGCGAATGATGAATGAGTTGTAAGTTGTACCGTTTTTGAGTCCGAATTCGATGTCAAAGCGGTCTCTATCCCAGTCCAGGCATCGAATTGCCGTTGTGTCAGGGGCAATTTCGACTTTTTCCACCGTCAATCTGCGTTGGACTCGTTCAGTCAGCGCTACCATCAGTGCCTCCTTGTCTGTTACCCATTACCTTATTGTCTTCATTCTGACACGTTTTTTTTGTAAATCTTTATAAAATTTCTTATGAGGCTGTTAAGTATCCCAAAATTTATGGCATAAGGCAGTTCGGCAACGCGCACTGAATCGGGATGTAACGGATTTGAGGAAGAAGGAAAATTCAATAAAATCAATTTTTGGTCTATCGACAGTTGACAAAAAACTTATCTCTGTGGTATTAAAAATGAGTTTTAGCGGTTGGGCGATCGCCCCTTTAGAAGACTATCAGTCAAATGCGATGCTCGATCGCGCGGCGGTTTGGATTAGGGACAATAACTCGGCATTTAAGTCAACCTAATCAAAAGTAAAACGCGATCACGTTATCTTATCTCCGATTTCTTTAATCAGTCGGGGATCAGGGGATAATGATAGAATAAAAAAATTCTCAATCCACAAGCAACAATCGACTCATTGATGTAAAGCTATGTCTGAAAGTTTCTTTGAGAAAACTAATTTGAGTTGGCAATTAGGACAGTTGCAACAGCGAGTAGAGGAGTGGTGGGAACTAAAAACTGCCCAAAATATATCGAATGTCAAATTGCCATCTTGGTTTGATTCCCCGATCTTGTGGGCGATCGCTAAAGCAGCCTTTTGGTTAATCTTAGCATTGCTCGCAGTCTGGGCGAGTTGGCAGATTTGGCAACTGTCGCGTTTTTATATTCATAATTTTAAAAAGAGGAATCAAACAACTGATGGCAGTGCGAAACAAACAATTAAAGATTTGTCGGTAGCAGAGTGGTTGTTGCGATCGCAAAAGTTGCAGCAGCAAGGGAAATACCGCCAAGCTTGCCGCTGTCTTTACATGGCGGCGTTGCAGCGGTTAAATGATACCGGAACTGCGGTTGACCAACCCAGCCGCACTGATGGCGAATATTTGCAATTAATTCAGCAATTACCCCAGCCAGTGCCTTACGAAACTTTGATAAAAATACATCAGCAACTATATTTTGGGAATAGGGAAGCTTCCGTCTCAACCTTTGAAGAGTGTCAGCAAGCTTATCAACAAATTAAGGATTAAGTAGGTAAGCGCAAAAAAACAATAATATCCAATCGATAATTCTCGGGGCAGGTTTTACGAACAATAATTGCCAAAAACCGACAATCTCAAAAACCCCCACCCAATGGCAAAGCGCAATCTAATTCTTTCGATATACAAGGGTTCAAAGTCGTACTCGAATAACGCGGGTAGCATCTAAGAGTACGACCTTGCAATGGTTCTATCAGACCGAAGTAGCAAATAGGTTGAAATCCACGAAGCTACCACCAGGAAAGGGATTCGGGTCGAGGTCGCCCACAATCAGCCCTGTAGGTGAATCCCATTAGTTGTCGGTGCCAGCGACTGTCACACAGCGAAGATTTTACCTGCGTACCTCACTTTCTTGAAAAAAGCTGTAGTGAGGAGCCAGACTGATAAAAAGCATTTAACTACTTGCGGGACATATTAGTAGAGCAAGGATTCCTCGCCCTACTAACAGCCTTAGATGAGAGTGATACTTGTTGCCGCTGTACTGCCGAAACTGTAGCCCGCAGTGGGGTTAGCAAGACCTAAGCGCACAGTCCCATTATTGGTACTAAATGGGTTGTCTTGAATAGTAAAGGTTTGGCTGAGTTGGCCGTTGGCGAAGGACAACGTGCCGCCAGTGGGGCCGCCCGGGTTAAGCAGGTAGTCGGAACCATATACAGGTGCAGGGCCGATGCCTGGAGTACCCGCCAGAAGAATATAATCAATCGATGCTGCACCTAAGCCGCTTGAGCGGGTAACTGTAACCGTTGTGCTGCCCCCCTGAGTGGCGATCGAGCCGTAATTAGACGCACTATACTCGAAGAGATTGCCAGATGCACTGCTGCTACCGTCAATAATCTGTAGTTGTGCTGTTGACGGAGTGCCGACGGGGCCGCTGTTGAGAAATAGGTTAACAGTCTCAGTCATTTCAGGCACAGTATCTGCATTGACAAAGATGGTGAACGTCGTGGAAGTTACCCCAGGGCCAAAGTTGAGTACACCAGCAGTAGACGCATAATCAGCCGCAGTTCCTCCAGTTGATAGGGCGGTGCCGTCAAGAGTACCGTAGCCAATGCTTGCGGCAGCCGTAGTGGCGCCGATGCGATTGACTGTCACCGTAGCAAAGCCAGATGATTCTGGAGTGGTGAAAGTAGCCGCACTAAAAACAAACTGGGTTGCTGTTGATGTTGCTGGAGTTGGAGTCGGCGTCGGCGTCGTCCCAGTTGGCGGCACATCACTAATCGTCAAAATTGACGGACTACTGCCGACATTGCCACCGAAGAGCACCAAATTCACCGTTTCCGGCGATGATTCCACATTTAAATCAGTCAAAGCCGTCACGGTGAAACTAGCGGTGGTTTGCCCCGCAGCAAAACTCAACAGCCCTGTCGCGCTAGTGTAATCCGCTGCTGTGCCTGCTGAACTTGCCGAACCGTCAAGAGTAGAGTAGTTAATCGATCCAGCCGCCGTGCCACCGGTGCGAGTAACGTTAATCGTCGCCACGCCGCCTTCAGCCACCGTGTAATTTGGTTGGGCGAACTGGAAGATACTTGGAGATGTCGGAGTTGGGGTCGGAGTTGGCGTCGTCCCAGTTGGCGGCACATCACTAATCGTCAAAATTGACGGACTACTGCCGACATTGCCACCGAAGAGCACCAAATTCACCGTTTCCGGCGATGATTCCACATTTAAATCAGTCAAAGCCGTCACGGTGAAACTAGCGGTGGTTTGCCCCGCAGCAAAACTCAACAGCCCTGTCGCGCTAGTGTAATCCGCTGCTGTGCCTGCTGAACTTGCCGAACCGTCAAGAGTAGAGTAGTTAATCGATCCAGCCGCCGTGCCACCGGTGCGAGTAACGTTAATCGTCGCCACGCCGCCTTCAGCCACCGTGTAATTTGGTTGGGCGAACTGGAAGATACTTGGAGATGTCGGAGTTGGCGTGGGCGTCGGCGTCGGCGTCGGCGTCGGCGTCACATCAATGCCTTGATATTGAATACTCCGCACTAGGTAGTCGGAACTATCGCTTTTGGGGGAGGTGCTGAGGTAGGCAGCGGTGGGGTTCGTGTAGCCTTTGGCGGAGAACCGCAGTTCGTCAAAAGTAACGCCGGTGAGAGAGTCTCCTACTATCTGGAATGTGAAATTGCCATCGATACTATCGCCAGTGAAAGTCACTCCATCTGAAGACACACCGAGCGGTTTTGGAGTGGCAGGAGCGCTGAGGCGAGTGATCGTAAAATTGCTGGCCGATACCGGCGCCCCATCATTAAAGAGTTGCAGCAAACCAACTTCATCGCCTTGATCGTTCACTGTAGAACTTGATTTGGGAAGTAATCCACTCAGGCCGATCGTGGCGCTAGTGATGTCTTTGTTATCTGCCCATTTCACCTTCAGCACTTGAGATAGATTGGTGTTGGGGTCATAGTTGATTTCCGCCCGCAATTTATTGACATCGGTAAACCAACCACTATAAGAGCCGTAGACACCAATACCACCGGTACCGCCGTAGCTCAACCCGCTTTTAGGGGTTTCGTTCGTTGCTAACGTGAGGTTGCTGATGGGAGTAGGGTTAGTGTAGTTCGTTTCAAAGCCATCAAAAGCTATCCCAGACAGTTGGATGCCTTGATTCTGGGCGGCAGTAGGCCATTGTGCAATTAGCTGACTGATGCTGCTGTAATTAGTGGTTGTACCCAAAGAACCAGTGAATGAAGTAGCCATAGCTTCTCCTTTGATGATGAATAATTAATGATTAGAAGTTACTGAAAACCAGAGGTTGGGCTTTCTTGTAGCGATCTGTCACTGCAAGAAAAATTTCCTCATACCTGGAGGTAAATCAAGTAAAAAGGCTTGCCCAATAAGCATCTGAAGGTATTATTGCCCCTGATTAAATGTTGAGTGTAAATAATTAAACCTACTTACACCTACTTACACCTATTTACATAGAGATGTTTAACTTTCATCATCAATAAGTTTTATCCGGAAAAAGTGCGATCTTTTTTTCAGCCCTATAAAAAGCGGGTTTTCCACATCTGTAGAGGAGAGCTTAAATCCCACATTCCGGGCCCCCCAACGGGCAGCGGACAAAAGTGAATCTGGAGAGACAATAGTGAGTAAAAATACTCAAAAAAATCTCTCTATAAGCATAACCCAGTTGGGAATTCCTGAAAATTGAGGTTCGGGCGTAAGTTAAATCTGATTCCATTAAAAATGCGATGGTAAAACACCAAGTTTATTGCCGATCCGTAATGTGATTGACGATCGCCCTCAAGATGTCAAATGGGTTCTCTACCAGGAGTGAGTTGATTCATTCAAAACCCGCCCTCATGTTATATTTATTTGTACTTACTTACGTAACAATCGATGAACTTATCAAAAAATAGGTTGTGGTTGTTGGGAGCGATCGCCGTTACGGCAATAATTATCATTACCCTGCTATTTGCTCCGGCTAACAACAAAATAAACAGCGGTTCGACTTATAATAGAGGCCCGGACGGCTACGGAGCATGGTATGCTTTTATGTCGAAACGGGGAACCGAGGTTCAGCGCTGGCAAAAACCTTTTGAAGACTTTGCTACAAACCAAGAGGCAAAACCGCCCAGTACACTTTTACGTATCTATAGTAGATTGATACCAGAAGCTATTTCTAATACAGAAGAAAAGTGGGTGAAACAGGGCAATACTTTAGTAATTTTGGGAGTTCGCGCACCGGTAACAGCAGCTCATTTTAGTAGCTTGCATCCAGCTTCAGCAGGGGAAATCAAGATTGACACGGGGCGGAGATCTAGCGACAAAAAACAAATATTAGGCGATCGCTTTGGCGCAATTGTTTGGGAAAAACCACTGGGAAAAGGAATAGTTTATTTTGCCGTCGCACCCTATCTAGCTGCTAACGCTTATCAGGATTTCCCAGGTAATTATGAATTTTTATCAGGGCTGGTTACTCAATTAGAAGATGAAGAACAAGAAATCGAAGGAACCCAGCAGGCTATAGCAGTGAATTTTATCCAAAATCCGATCGATAATCCGATCGATCGACAAACCCAGGAAACGAGTAAAACTCTAAATAAAGTCTGGGTAGACGAATACATTCACGGCTACAAAGATCCAGAAATTATTGAACGCGAATACGAGGGAAATTTATTCACTTATTTAGCCAAAACTCCTCTATTTCCTGTTTTTATCCAGGGTACAATTATTTTAATCATTGCTATTTTTGCCGGCTGGAACAGGTTTGGACAGCCTGTAACTCTATCAGCGCCTGCGGTTGACAACAGCGAAGCTTATATTCAAGCATTAGCTGGTGTCTTGGAAAAAGCAAACAGCACTGATTTTGCGGTAGAAACTATCGGAAAATCAGAACAGTTACAACTGCAAAAAGCCTTATTATTGGGACAGGCATCGCTGGAAAGTGAAACCCTCAAAAATGCTTGGGTGGAGCAAACAGGGCGAAAAGCGGCAGAATTGTCAGAATTGCTGCGATCGCCATCTCGGAAACAGCGCATCAGCGATACAGATTTGCTAGCCTGGTTGGGTAAATGGGAGCAGATCCGCCAACATCTCCCCTCTGATAGGAAAAATCTCAAATGAGCGAAACAAACTCTATTTTTAAACGCCTCAGCCAAGCCCTCGACAAAATAGTTGTGGGTCAATCTTCCACAGTACAGCAGTTGCTAGTGGCTCTTTTGAGCGGCGGTCACGTGATTATTGAGGGAGTGCCTGGAACCGGGAAAACTCTACTTGTAAAGGCGATTGCCAAGTTGATTCAAGCAGATTTTCGCCGCATTCAACTAACGCCGGATATTTTGCCGTCGGATATCTTGGGAACGAATATTTTTGATTTTAATAACCACAGTTTTACCCTGAAAAAAGGCCCGGTTTTTACAGAGATTTTGCTGGCAGATGAAATTAATCGCACGCCTCCAAAAACCCAGTCAGCACTGCTCGAAGCAATGGAAGAACAGCAGGTAACTTTAGACGGTGAGACTTTAGCTTTACCCGAGTTATTTTGGACGATAGCCACTCAAAATTCCCTAGAATTTGAAGGCACTTATCCGCTACCAGAAGCTCAGTTAGACCGATTTTTATTTAAACTTGTGGTTGACTATCCCGATGCAGCGGCAGAAAAGCAAATGTTGCTGAACGCAGAGGCAGGATTTCGCGCCAAACGCATCGATTTAGCTCGGATCAAATCTGTAGCAACGGTAGAGCAAATAATTAGCGCCCGTCAAGCTGTACAAACAGTCAAAGTAGAAGAAAAAGTGCTCGATTATGTGCTAGCTTTGGTGCACAATACGCGAAAACATCCGGATTTGGCATTGGGTGCTTCTCCGCGATCGGCAGTAGCTTGGTTGCAAAGTAGTAAAGCTCACGCTTGGCTGGCCGGCAGGGATTATACTACTCCTGATGATGTGAAAGCGATCGCACTGCCGCTTTTGCGTCACCGTCTGATTCTCAAACCAGAATCGCTGTTAGATGGCTTGCAAATTGATGCGGTAATTGCTTCGGTATTAAAACAAGTCGCTGTACCGAGGTAAACTGAAATATAACTATGACGATCGCAATCAAAATTCTGGATCGTAATGATGTAGATATTCTTAAGAATGTCGATCCAGATGTCTTTGACAACTCGATCGATATCCCACGTACTAAAGAATTTTTGACAGACTCGCGCCACCATCTGGCTGTTGCAATCGATGACGATCGAGTTGTCGGCTTTGTCTCAGCAGTTCATTATGTTCATCCCGACAAGGCACGTCCCGAACTGTGGATTAACGAGGTTAGCGTAGCAGAAACTCATCGTCGGCAAGGTTTGGGGAAGCGTTTGATGAATGCAGTATTTGAGGTCGCTCGTGAGTTGGGTTGTACAGAAGCTTGGGTGCTTACCGATCGCGAAAATACAGCAGCGATGAATCTGTATTCGGCTGTTGGTAATCCAGAAACACCGAGCGATCATGTTATGTTTACGTTTCGTTTGGAGGAATCGAATTCCTGAGAAAAAATCTTTATTACGCAAGTATTGTAGGAATTGAGTTAAAAAATACCACACCAGAAGTATGAAGAAGTCTCTAAACGAAGTCAAGAAGCTTGAAGACCTTCCAAACATTGGGAAATCAATTAGTGCGGATTTGCGAAGCATTGGTATTGAGCAACCAGATCAACTTAAAACGCGATCGCCATTAGAAGTCTTTCACGAACTTGCTAATGTCATGGGACATCGCCACGATCCATGTGTACTTGACGCTCTCATTTCTGTCAAAAGATTCCTCAATGGCGAACCAGCTAAGCCTTGGTGGAATTATACTGATGAACGACGTAATCTACTTGCAAATCATGTAAAGGGAGAAAGCAAATGAAATTCGGATATACAATTATTTACGTTGCTGACGTACTAAGTTCATTGACTTTTTTTGAAATGGCTTTTGGGTTCAAAAAGAAGTTCATTGATGAATCAGGAGATTATGGTGAGCTTGACACTGGGGAAACAACTTTATCTTTTGCTACACATTCTCTAGGCGCGTCAAATTTCCCAAATGGTTATATTTCGGCTGATTCATCGGAGAAACCTTTAGGCGTTGAAATAGCACTTACCACTGATTCAGTAGAAATGGCACATCAACAAGCGATCGCAGCAGGTGCATTAGAGTTAAAAGCACCTCTCAAAAAACCTTGGGGTCAGATTGTTTCCTATGTTAGATGTCCAGACGGAACTCTCGTTGAATTGTGTACACCAGTATCTTAATCAGAAATTGTAATGATTCCTGCTATTCGCCTTTATTTCCTGTTAGCGATCGCAATTCCGATCGCCCTTTTGCTGGCTATGCTGGTAAATCAGCAGACAAGTATTATCGGCACTTTGCTATTTGACTGTTTAATTCTAGGTTTAGCTATTACCGACGCACTGCGCGTCAAATCTCATCGGGTGGAAGTGACACGCCATCCGTTGCAGAGACTTTCGATCGGGCGAGACAATCCAGTTTTACTATCAGTGCGATCCTCTCCGAGGGCTGCGCTAACGGCAAATCAAACAGCTAAAATTCGGCTGTGCGACTCCTATCCGCTAGAGTTTGATGTCTCTCAACCGATGCTGGAAGCCTCCCTCAATCCTAACAGCGAGGAAGAATTAAGTTATACAATCCGCCCGCAAAATCGCGGAAAATATAAGTGGGGAGATATTCAGGTGCGGCAGTTGGGAAACTGGGGTTTAGCATGGAACGACTGGACAATACCTGCTAGTGAAAAAGTTGCCGTTTATCCCGATTTAGTGATGTTGAAAGAACTCTCTATTCGCCTAACATTGGAAAATACCGGCACAATGCGGCGGTTACAAAAACTCGGCATGGGAACTGAATTTGCCGAACTGCGGGAATACGGTATTGGTGACGATCCTCGCTTGATTGATTGGAAAGCTACTGCGAGGCGATCGCGCCCTTTAATCAGAGTTTTAGAACCAGAAAAAGAGCAAACTTTGATTATTTTACTCGACAGGGGACGGCTGATGACGGCGCGAGTGCAGGGTTTGAAGCGTTTTGACTGGGGAGTGAATGCAGCGCTGTCTTTAGCCTTAGCTGGACTAAATCGGGGCGATCGCGTGGGAGTCGGTGTGTTCGATCGGGAAATCACGACTTGGATACCCCCAGAAAGGGGTCAACATCAACTATCTAAATTGATTGAACGCCTAGCACCTATTCAGCCAGTTTTGTTAGAACCAGACTATGTTGGTGCTGTAACTAAATTAGTAAGTCAACAAACTCGCCGTGCATTAGTAGTGCTAATTACTGATTTAGTAGATGTCACAGCCTCTACAGAAATGCTTTCGGCATTAGCGCGCTTAACACCTCGTTATTTGCCTTTTTGCGTAACTTTGCGCGACCCTCTAGTTGACCAAATCGCTCACACTTCCACCGTGGAAATTACACCTGCTTATAATCGTGCTGTAGCTTTAGATTTACTAGCACAGCGTCAGGTAGCTTTTGCACAGTTGAAACAAAAAGGAGTTTTGGTTTTGGATGCGCCAGCCCATCAAATTAGCGAGCAATTGGTTAACCGATATTTGCAACTTAAGTCTCGGAATCAGCTTTGATTTTCTCAGCTTCCGCAGCATTCGCAAAGTAAGGTAAAGACCCTTTGAGAACCGACCAGTTTTTATAGATGAAACCGATTACCCAAGGGGCTGACCAAACAAAAAACAAGACACCTAGCTGTATTTGAGAGCGAAATACATCTAGAACGTTTCCTGTTTGATTGCCAACAAATACTAAATTCCACATTGTAAAACTAAGGCTTTCCAAGGCCGAAAAAATTATTACTATAAGTAAGCTACGGTTTTTTGTATACAAAATTATGTGGATTAAGAACGAAATAATTATAGAGATAAAATACTGATAGTCAAAAGTTATATACAGCAGACAAACAGCTATTATTCCTGAGATGTTTCCCCATTTTACAGCCCATCTTTGTAGAATAATACTTATCCAAACAAAGGCAGAGAATATGGGTTGTATTGCACAGCCCATAGCGAAAATTAAGTAGTACAGTGCAGGAGAAAAGGTTTCTGAAGCTGTAATTAAAATACTGCTATTTCTTTCGTCATTCAGTATTTTTAGAACAAAGAAAGGTACAATAAAAGACAAAAAATAATAAAAAATTTGGAATACACTTAGGGAAAAAACCACGGTAGCGATCGCCAGACATACTAAGGGCAACCATTGGTAGCGATCGGGAACTTTACCAACCAGATATTTAATTTCAATTCCCGCTAGCCTGCATTGTCGCCACACCAAACCCAGTATCAAAATCGATAAATAAACTGGAACTATTTGATAAACTAATGGTTGTGTACCATCAAACAGCATCCCACGTGAGCTAATTATTGCTATCTGAAAGTAAATGCCCCTACTTAATAAAAACCACCATCCCAATATATGCCGAACCTTGATTAGATAAAAAGGATTTTCTTTGGGAAAGCGGATGTTAGTAAGAGTCATGATTTTAATTGATTACTTGGCTCGATATTATATAATGCAAGGTCTCGTAGGGGCGGGTTCGCCAGTATTGTCGATATAAAAGCCAACAGTTTCATAAACCCGCCCCGCGCATACAAGCACGAATCAACTGGACATGATATGACTAGGAACTTCAGCCGATCGCCTTTTACTGCAATACATCACCAGCAGCGCAAACAATCCAATCCCAGCCAAATACTTCAACGGATCGGGAATTGCCGGATTTGGCGAGAAAAAACCCTCGATCGTACCAGCAATTACCAGCATCGGTACAATTCCAAATACCAATTGTGCAGCTTGAGTACCGTAAAATTTCATAGCATCAGCACGACGATATTTGCCAGGAAAAAAAATTGCCCGGGCGATGATTAAACCAGCGCCGCCAGCTAAAAAAATCGCCGGTAATTCCAGGGAACCGTGAGGAAATACAAAGGCCCAAAAAGGGTAAGCTAAATTGTGCTGAGCTACTAAACTGGCGATCGCGCCGATGCTCACTCCATTAAATGCCATAATATAAACAGTGTAAAGACCGAAAACAATCCCTCCCCCAACAGCCGCAAAGCATACGGATAGATTGTTAGTCATAATACTGCTAGAAGCTAAAGGTTCCACTCCCACAATTGAACCCATCCACAATTTCCCGTCATCGCGCACCGTTTTAATCAAATGTCCAGGAACTACTAGGGACAAAAATGTCGGATCTTGCCAAGCAAACCACCAAGCAATCAACGCCATTACTAAAAAAATACCCGTCGCGATCGCCGTATAACCAAACGTCTGCTGTACAGTAGCAGGAAAACCCCAGCGGCAAAACTCCACTACAGCCTCCCAATCTTGGCGGCGGGAACCTTGGTAAATTTGGGTGTAGCCACGAGAAGTTAAGCTTTGCAAATCTTGTAACAAAATATTACCTACTTCGTTTGTCCTCGCCCTAGCCAAATCCGCCGAAACAGAACGGTACAAACTCGCTAATTCCGTGATTTCAGACGCAGGTAGGGACTTTAGCCCCTTTTTTTCTACTTGCTGTAAAAGAGTGTCTAACCGTTTCCAGTTCGGTTCTCGCCGCGCGATCCAACGTTTAATATTCATAAAGTTTTCTCTAAGTTCTATTAGATATAGCTTAAGATAGTTGTAAATTTTCCGCCTCACAGAATTATACCCATCCAGTCATGCCTAAAAAAAATCTTAGTTCTTCTGGACAAACAGGCCCCTTGAGCGTCGGTAATGTTGTTAGTGCTAGTTTACGGATTTACCGCGACCATTTTAAGCCATATTTTGGTTTGGCATTCGTAGCTTATCTATGGTTGTTAGTTCCGATTTACGGTTGGGCTAAATATTCTGCGATTTCAGCGCTCATTTCTCGTCTGGCTTTCGGTGAAGTTAGGGAAAACCCAGAGACTGTAAGTGATGCTCGCCGTGAGGTGAATCCTCGGATGTGGGGTTTGTTCTGGGCGGGTACATTGACATTTCTGATTTTCTTTGGGGTATCTTTGGTAGGTGGGCTCGCTATGGCAATATTGGCAGGGGGGGCTGCTGCTATCTTTCGGCAAAATTACGCAATTCTTGCAGCTTTTCTGGTAGTTGCGGTCATTGCTTTTTTAATTATCTATATCCGAATTTTCTCTCGCTTGCTGATTGTTGAGTTGCCGCTGGCGATGGAGAACAATGTGAATGCTAGTTCAGCAATCAGTCGCAGTTGGCAGTTAACTAAGGGGTCGGTCGGACGCATTCAGTGGATAGTTTTTGTGGGCATTTTGGTTTCACTCCCGATGACGATTGTTGTGCAGATACTTACTGTGATCGTTCAAGTTGTTTTAAGTGCAGTTTTGGGCAGAGAGTCTGGTCTATTTTACTTAGTTTATTATATTCTGATTGTGGTACTGAGCATTGTCAGCGGTGCGCTGGTGACTCCTTTTTGGCAGGCTATGAAAGCCATTATCTACTACGACCTCCGCAGCCGCAAAGAAGGTTTGGGTTTGAAAATGCGCGATCGCTAATTAAGCCTAAGTCAAAACACAAAATTTTCTCTACTGCTATGCGACTTTTTAATCGATTCACTCTCCACACTCCAGAAAGTGTTGAACTCGAATTTACCTTGGCGGGAATTGGCAACCGCGCCTACGCATTGCTGATCGACTATATCATTTTGGGTTTGATTCTAATACTGTTTCTAATAGGTGTAGTGATCTTTAATTCATTGTTCCTTGAGACGATCGCAAAGTTGCTAGGAAGTACCAATGGCTTAGAACTCTGGTTGATAGCCGTTCAGGCATTAATTGGTTTTTTCATTTATGTAGGTTACTTTGTATTTTTTGAAACAGCGTGGTCCGGTCAAACACCAGGCAAGCGTTATGTCAAAATCCGAGTAATTCGAGATGACGGCCGTCCAGTCAGGCTTCCGCAATCAACTCTACGGGCTTTGCTGCGGCCTTTTGACGACTTATTTTTTATAGGTGTATTTTTGATCGTGTTCAACCAGCGGGAAAAACGTTTAGGAGATTTGGTAGGAGGCACCCTGGTAATTCAAGAAGAACAACCTGTGAAATCTGCTGCATTGAAAGTATCAACACCGGCTCGATTCCTAGCAAAAAAATTGCTGATAGAGGCCGATATTTCCAGCTTGCTGCCAGAAGATTTTGCTGTAATTCGAGAGTATTTGCAGCGGCGCGAAGCTATGATACCAAATGCCCGAAATGACTTGAGCAAACAACTGGCTAGTCAGGTTAAACAAATCATTAGTTTGGAAAAACTGCCGACCAAAGTTGATGCTAATGTCTTTTTAGAGGCTGTATATCATGCTTATCAGCAGCAATTTGACAATTAATATCAAGTCCGGTTAATTACTTACAAATCTGCGGGCCTGGGGCATTGGTCATTAATCTGACTAAAGCAGGAATTATGCACTTACCCTCTGATTTGTCAGCGGCAACTCTACAATAAACTCAGTTCCTTGGCCCACCTGACTGACGCAACTCAGCTTGCCGCCATGAGCTTGAACAATTACCTGATAGCACACAGAAAGTCCCAAACCAGTGCCTTTCCCCACAGGTTTAGTAGTAAAAAACGGGTCAAAAATCTTGTCTTGAATTTCTGCAGGAATGCCAGTTCCCGTATCGCGGACAGAGATTGTTACCCAGTCCGGCTCCCTTTGCCAACTGCGGATGGTTAATTCCCCCGGTTTGCTCGTTGACTGGAGCGCATCTAAAGCATTGTCAATCAAATTATAAAATACTTGGTTGATTTGACTGGCATGACATTTGACGGGCGGCAAACTGCCGTATTGTTTGTCGATTTTGATATTTGTTTTTAGCTTATTTTGCAGCATCAAGAAACTACTTTCTAAACCTTCATTCAAATCTACTGGTTGTAATTCAGCGTGGTCTAAACGAGAAAAATTTCGCAGCGTCATCACGATAGAGCGAATCCTCCCGCTGCCTTCCCGCATAGACTTGAGCAAGCTGCCAAAGTCTTCTCGAATGTAATCCAGTTCGAGTTCTTCATTTATTTTGACAAGTGCTGCCGCTGCTTCCGGGCAGGCATTCCCGGTCAGTTCTAGAGCTTCGTTCAAGACTTTGAAATATTCTTGAGCGTGAAACAAGTTAGCGTGGATGAAATTGTTAGCGTTGTTAATTTCGTGAGCAATTCCCGCTACCATTTGCCCCAAACCGGACATTTTTTCGCTTTGAATCAATTGCTGCTGTGTCGATCGCAATTCTTCTAACGCTGCTTGCAATTGCTGGGTTTGAGCTTGAGATTTAACCGCAGCTTCTCGGACTTTGCTGTAAAGTTCTGCTTGCTGAATGGCGATCGCCATTTGGTCTGCTAGCTGCGACAGCAACTCCATTTCTTGCCGCTGCCAGTTGCGAGTATCCCCGCACTCGTGAGCAATGAGCAAACCCCACAGTTTACCGGGAAATTTTAAATTACAACTTCCGGCTATAGGAAGTGAATTTTCTTCGCTTCGGGAGGTAACAATCGGTACGATCAGATTAGCTTTTACCTGCAAACTGTCTAAGAAATCAACGTGGCAAGGCTCTAAACCGGCATTAAAAATATCATTAATTGCTTTGACTCGCCCTTGCTGGTAAAGATCGGCGTAATCTCCCCGGAAACACTTATCGGCCCCCATATCTCCTAAAATTGAAGGCCAAGGAACCGTCATGTTTTCAACAACAACTTTTCCCTGCCAGTTGTCTTGAAACTGATAGATAATTACTCGATCGCACTGCAACAGTTGGCGGACTTCCCTCACCGCTGTTTCCAGGATAGTTCCCAGATCCAGGGTACTGCGAATTTGGTTGCCGATCAGCCGCAGCAGAGATTCTCGTTCGGCTTGGCGCCTGGTTTTGCTGTAGAGTTTGGCTTGATTGATCGCGATCGCCAATTGCGATCCTACCCCTTCTAAAAGCTGCCGTTCCCAATCAGTCCATTCCCGTTCGCGATCGCACTGATGCAAGCCAATTATGCCATTCACTTCACCTTGATAGCGAGTAGCTACTGCCAGCATTGACTTAATCTCCAAAGCTTCGGCAATTTTTTGGGTTTGTGGGTTCAATCCCGGAAAATCGAGAAACTTTGTCACTGCTAGCGACTCTTGCTGAGACACGACTGCAGCCAAATGCGGGTTGTCAGTTATCGGTACTTTCATGCCAAGTTGGATCGGATAGTCCCCCGCGTTGTACTCTCCCCGCGTGACTAAAGTTTTTTCTGTATTTGATTCTTTGACTAAAATGCTCGCGCGGCTGGACTGTAGCGCTTGCCCCAGCAATCGGCAGGCCGATGTCAAAATTTCTTCTATGTCAAGTGTACTGCGAATTTCGTTATTAATTTGGTTCAGCAAGTTTGATAACTGAACTTGCTGCTGCATCTGCACAATTAGGGCTTTTTGTTGGTCTACTTCCGGCTGCGAAAGACTTTCTTCCTGCATCCACTTTTCTGGTTCAGGCAACCGCGAAGTTAATCTCGGCGAGGGGTTTTCGTGTTCTTGTATTTTTAAAGACATATTTACTCAGCATTGGTACAGTATTTTGATCGATCATGGTTTTTTAGACCTGTGCTTACCCCGCCAAGAGTCCGATCGCAGCTACCAGGACTTTTGGAATATATTAAGACATTATAAAGGATGCAGCCAGAGCATAGCAATTATTTGCTTTACAAATATTTATAAATACCAATTATGCGCTCTGCAGCCTACAATACTAATTGGCGCGCCCCATTGAACTTGGTCAGATGTCAAATAGAGTTAACCGCGCGATTAAGCGAATAAAATTAATCTAACATCTATCTTTAGTTCAATATTTGCGCGATCGAGCATCATGGAAAAATCAATTGCTGACAATTTTAGCCCGCAAGATTGCACCGACAACCTTACCTCTGAATTGACAGGTAAAGGTCAGATTAAAATAGCTTTGGCGATCGGGAATTCGCGCCTGCACTGGGGATTATTTGCGGGCAAAACTCTGGAGAAAACATGGGATACAGAGCATCTCAAAGCTGATGCTGTTTCCCGGCTCTCCGAAGCCCAAAAGGTCGAATATTTGGTACAAACAGTAAGGAGGTCGATCGAGGAATTATCTTCTCAAAATCTCCGTTGTCTTCCTGCTACTCCCGCTTTTTCTAGTCCTGACACACTTTCTTTAGTTCCCCTGCCTCTAGTTTTAGCGTCAGTTGTTCCCCAACAAACAGCAATTTGGCAGAGTTATCCTGATGTCCGAATTATTACTTTAGACCAGTTGCAGATCGGGGGACTCTATCCTACCCTAGGAATTGACAGAGCTTTAGCTTTACTCGGTGCTGGCAACCAATTGGGTTGGCCTGTTTTACTTATAGATGCTGGTACAGCTTTAACATTTACTGGGGCTGATGTCAATAGGTATTTAGTTGGGGGCGCCATCTTACCGGGTTTGGGTTTGCAGTTATCGTCGCTAGGCAAAAAAACCGCTGCATTACCCTTAATCAGCTTACCAGAAAATCTGCCGCACCGCTGGGCTACCGATACTGCTGGGGGAATTCAAAGCGGAGTTGTGTATGCGACGGTGGCAGGAGTTAGGGATTTTATTGAAGATTGGCGGTGTTTGTTTCCTAATAGCAAAATTGCACTCACGGGGGGCGATCGAACTTTGTTATTGCAATATCTCGCCTCAGCTTTTCCCGATACGGCTTCCGCAGTAATTGTCGCACCCGAAGCCATTTTCTGGGGAATTAGCCTGTTGAGTGTTGACTGTTGACTGTTACCAATTACCCATTACCAATTCACTTAGCAAACTCGCGAATATACTTAGCAACAAGTTCCGGGACTTCCTGCGGCAAATTGCTTTCCCCCGGACTGACTAATTGCAGTTCGGCATTAGGAGCCAGAGCAGCATAGGATTGACATAGAGACGAAGCTGCGGGGGTATCTTCAGAACCGTGTAACAGCAAAACAGGCGCTTTCAGCAAAGGCAAATTCTCATCAACTAATTCCGCTGTAATTTCAGCCCGCCGCCGCCGGAACAGCAACTGCACGGCAACTGGGGACTGCATCAACTGCTGTCTGAACTTTAACAGCCTGTCAATCTTGTTTTGGCGGCCCAGCAACTTAGCAATTGGATAGATCGATCGCAGCAACCAGAAAGCGAGGGGTGGTTGGCCGATCAGCCAGCTAGCCGTCTGCCACCGCCCCCGCCGATGGCCAACCTTGACGCCTTCTGGGGCCACCAACACCAAACCCTGAACCCGATCGGGATATTTGATAGCGTAGCTGGCAGCCACCCAGCCACCTACAGAGTGACCGATTAAATAAACCTGTCGCAGCTTCAAAGTATCGAGGTATTGGGCGAGACATTCTACTTCCAAGTCGATCGAATAATGAAGATTCGGGCGTTCCGAGTCGCCAAACCCCAGCAAATCCAGTGCGAAGCATTGGTAGTAGGGGCTCAAATGTTCGATCGTCCTCAGCCACTGACTGCTGTCATGCCAAGAACCGTGCAAAAATACTAAATTAGGGCCTTGACCGACTTCGTGCCAGAAGATTTGCCCTACAGAGAGTTTGATCCGAGAATTGCGTAGCGATGAGTACATCCGGTTAAATATTCAGTAATAAAAAGATGATTAATTTAATGTTCAGAGTTTGTAAATAAAAGTAGGAAAACAGTGAAAATTAATTTCACAGTCATAACAGAAAACTTTTGACGGCGAGGTAATTTCCGACTTTTCTCAAATTTGGATGCCCCGCCGGTTTACGCCAAAGTTGTCAGGCCTTGAAAATAGTCCTGTAAGTGTTGGTCGTTATCGTGGCTGAGCTCGCCCTCCGGCAGCGATGCGGGCAAAAAAGCCTCAACCTCGCTGACTTCAAGCGTATCCTGAACTTGCATCTTTCCCTCTACCTCTGCTGCCACCACGATACAAATCGAGTGCAGGCGAGGGTCTCGATCTGCCGCCGAATAAACACCCACCAAGCGGCGGATTTTGACTAAATCGAGTCCTGTTTCCTCTGCTAATTCCCGCCGCACAGTTGTGGGAATATCTTCTCCCCAATCCACCATACCTCCCGGCAGTGCCCAGCGACCGTTGTCGCGGCGGCGAATTAACACAATTCGCCCGTCAGGCAATACCGGAATCACGGCAGTACCAGTGATGGGATGTCGAAAAATCAGCCCCAGCACAGTTTGTCCAATTTGCCACAATCGACGCATAAACTCAAAAGCTTGTTTAGGGGAAAGTAATTTCAGGTTTGTTAGCTGGCAGCTCAAAAGTCTTAATTTTTAATTTTTAATTCAGGCGAGAGGTCTGGCAAGTCTGCTAATATCTCGGCTGCGTGAGTTTCTGCTTTGACTTTCCGATAAACCTTTTCAATCCTACCATCAGGGTCGATCGCGAAGGTCGATCGAGTAATTCCCATAAATTCTTTTCCCATAAACTTTTTGAGTCCGTAACAGCCGTAGGCGGTAGCAACTTCGGCGTTTGAGTCGCACAGCAAGGGAAAAGGCAGTTGATATTTAGCTGCAAACTTGGCGTGGGACCCGGCCCCGTCTGTGCTGACGCCGAGGACTGCAATATTGCGCGACTCGTAGTCTGAGTAAATGTCGCGAAAGCCGCAAGCTTCTTTGGTACAGCCAGGGGTATTGTCCCGAGGGTAAAAGTAAAGTACAACTCGCCGCCCTCGAAAATCTGCAAGGCTGACGAAATTGCCTTGCGCGTCGGGCAGGCTGAAGACAGGAGCTACGTCACCGGGATTTATAGTCATTTGTCGTATTTGTCAAGAGTTTATAGAAATCTTCTGGAAGATCGAAAACATTGCGTCCCATCGGGCCCGGATTCCCAGCGACTTGAATCCCCGTGTTCTTTTTTCGGGGTCTTGTGCCGGGTGTGCTATGATCGTCATCGGTCTAAAATTGAGTATAACTAGACAACGTAAAAACTTAACTGGATTAGTTGAGTGCGTAGTCACACCTAACGGTGTTGCGGTTTAGGAAAGCTAAATTTGAACAAAACCTAACTACATAAAGAGAACTGATCGAGTACGGTAGGACATACCGGAATTTACGCTTGGGGAGAAAACACCTCTACTTAGGCTGGAGAAATCCAGTCGCAAGCAAGTGACTTCGCTGAACCAAGAATCTCCGTCACCAAGAGTGCACAGAGTGTCAACCTTAAGAATCCCCGGGCGTGAAAGCCCGGGGACAGTCAATGTTTATTAGTGAGGTCAGAATGGCTAAGCGCCGCAATCTCAAGAAAGAGAAGGCACAACGAAATCAAGCATACGCTCGCAAGTTTCGCAAGCGGAGAAATCAAGATATGTTCTCCAACAAGAGAAGGCGATTTGACGGTGGCAACGGCGGTGGCATGGGCGCCATGAGCGGCGGCAGAGACAAAGACATGGCTGCTGCTGAAGATTAATTGCTGAGGCTATCTGCCGAACTTAGAACCAGAGTGGACAACACGATCGTTTTAAGGAGAGATAGCCACCCGGAATTTGTCCAATAATTCAACGATGTTTAGGCGATCCGATCGCGCGCAGCGATAAGTGATTTTCTCACTTGTTCAAACCCGGTACCCCCGTAACTATTGCGAGCCGCCACCACTTGCTGAGGTGCGATCGCGCTGTAAATGTCTGTCTCAAACGCAGGGTGCAAATCTTTCCACTCCTCAAGTGTCAAATCTTTGAGGAGTTTGCCCCCCGAGAGGCAAGTTTTGACGACTTTGCCGACTAGGTTGTAAGCTTCGCGGAAGGGAACGCCTTTGGCGGCCAAGTAGTCGGCTACGTCTGTAGCGTTAGAAAAGTCTTCCGTAACTGCCGCGGCGAGGCGATCGCCATTAAACGCGATTCCTTCCCGCAGCAAAATCGTCATTGCTTCCAAGCAACCCTGTACCGTTCTCACGGTATCAAACAAAGCTTCTTTATCTTCTTGCAAATCTTTGTTGTAGGCCAAAGGAAGTCCCTTCACTACTACCAACAAGGCTTGCAAGTTACCGAACACCCGCCCCGCTTTGCCCCGCACCAACTCCGGCACGTCGGGATTTTTTTTCTGGGGCATGATGCTAGAACCAGTAGCGCAGCTATCTTTGAGCGTAATAAATCCAAATTCGTGAGAAGACCACAAAATCATTTCTTCTGACAAGCGGCTCAGGTGTACCATAATCAAGCTGGCAGCAGCTAGAAATTCGATCGCAAAATCTCGATCGCTCACTCCATCTAAGCTATTAGCATAAACTTTGTCAAATTGCAAGAGTTCTGCCGTATAATTTCGGTCGATCGGGAAAGTCGTCCCCGCCAGCGCGCCACAACCTAAAGGCGAAACATTCACCCGCTTGCAAATATCGCCGAGACGTTCCCAATCGCGATCTGTCATTTCAAAATAAGCTAACAGGTAATGAGCCAAACTGATCGGCTGAGCGCGCTGCAAATGAGTGTAACCGGGGATTAAAGTTTCCACGTTACGATCGGCAATATCGAGCAAAACCCCTTGAAATTCCCGCAATTGCTCGCGAATTTCTGCGATGCGATCGCGCAAATACAACCGAGTATCCGTACCTGCTTGGTCGTTGCGCGATCGGGCCGTATGCAGCTTTTTCCCCGCATCTCCCACGATATCCGTCAGCCGCTTCTCTACAGCGAAGTGAACGTCTTCTGCCTCAACTCCCGGAACAAAAAGTCCTTGGCGGTATTCGGACCGGATCTGTTCCAAACCATTGACTAACTGTTCGCCTTCTGCTGCGGAAATAATCCCCGTTTTTGCCAGCATTTTAGCGTGAGCGACAGAACCAGTCAAGTCGTACTCAATCAATTCAATATCGAAGCCAATACTAGCATTGAATCGGGCGATCGCCGGGTGCAGCGCCGATTCAAATCTTTGACTCCAAGTTTTTTGTTGTGTTGTCATTGCTCAAGCTAAAACTAGATTATATCTCTGTTGCAGAAGTCTCTAAAAACCGATTTGTAGCAAAGACTTTAGTCCTTCCTCCGGTTGGTAGCCAAGACTTTAGCCCTCCATCCAAATTCGGCAAGAAAAAACTCAAGTCCTGACTGCAAACTTTTTATACATCTATTGACCAGAAAAAACTGAAGTCTTGACTACAAAATTGTGAAACTTTTGCTGCATCAGAAAAAAGTTAAGTTGTGGCTACAAACCTTTTAAATCCGTTCCCGATACCTGCTTCGACAAGAACTCTAAGGAATAATCCCTTTAATGAACCAGCCAACAAAAATACCTATAAAAAAAGCTCCTATTTGACCAGTCGAAACAAAATGGTTCCAAGCTTTCTGGAAATTGCTAAAAATGTCGTAGCTTTGACCCAAAACCACCGTCGAACTCAAATGAGATTTCAAAACTAACACGTGAGCAGCATCCTGCCAATTAATCGAGTTGATTAATCCAGCAGTAATTTCCGGCATTAAATTAACTATCATGGTGATTTTCTCCTGCTAAAGGTGTTAGCCTAAGTACAACCAGTGTCATGTCATCTTCATTACGATTGCCGATGCCGATAAACTGGTGAACCCGATCGAACAAATAATCCAAAATTTCTTCAGAGTGCTGATAATTTTGACAAGCCCACTGAAAAGCCGAGGTCAAGTTATCCTCATCAAACCGATCGCCCCTTTGATTAGCAGCATCAGTAAATCCGTCTGTGTAATAAATAATAGTATCTCCTGGCTGCAATTGAATTTGGGCTTCTTGGTACTGAGAATCAGCATCCAGGCCAATTAACATTCCCTCCAAAGTATCGAGCTGAAGAATCGTATTAGTTGCAGCTTGCCACAGCAAAGGCGGGTGGTGAGCAGCATTGCTGTAAGACAAAACGCGAGTTTTCGGATCATACTCGGAATAAAACAGAGTCACAAAACGGTGGGAATTTTCCAAATCCGCGTGCATTACCCGGTTTAAATGTTGCAAAATTCTCGCAGGCGAGTGGCGGTTCAAAACCTCGGCCCGCAGCATACCCCGTGTCATCGTCATCAGCAGGCCAGCCGGCACTCCTTTGCCCATCACGTCGCCGATTACGATGCTCCAGCGGCCCTTGTCGATTTTTGACTTGAGATTTTTAATCAGGGATGGGGGGTGTTCCCCCTCATCCTCTTTGCCGATCGGGTCATAGTCAGCGGGAATAAAATCATAATAATCTCCGCCAACTCTGCTAGCAGTTTGGCAGCGGGCGGCTACGTCAAGGCCGGGAATTTTCGGACAACTGCGGGGTTGCAGCCGCAATTGAATTTCCGCCCCGATTTCTAACTCTCTGTCTAAGCGGTCTTTTTCAGCCAACTTAACAGTAAGTTCGTCTTTGCAAATCGCCACGGCCGTTTGATCCGCCACCAACCGAACTAATTTCTGTCTGCTGGGAGTCCAGACATATTGCGGGTCACTGCTAAAAACATAAAGCCGTCCCCGTTCCAAATTCTTGACTAAAATTGGCGCCCCAAACAAATGAACATCCGGGCCCAAATAACGGCCGACTTGTAGGTCGAGACTAGAGGTTTGCCCAGAGGTTTCCGAATAAGATGCAGCATTAGCGCTCGCACCTGCTGTAGCTTGCCTGGTGGCTATTTCCAGCGCTTTTCGCATATCTTGGCACTGCCGTCCTTCCTGACAGTGCAACTGCTGGAACCTGACTTGACCGTTGGGTTTGAACAGCACTAAAGCTCCCCCGTCGGCGTCAGTAACGCGAGTGGCCACCAAAGGCACTAACTCCAAAAATTGGTTGAGATTGTTAAAACTGCGCAGGGCAAATCCCAGCGAGCCCAACATATCTTGAACGTTGTGCTGGTATCGGTGCAAGCGCGCCACCAGTTCTTTGAGGGCAAATACTGGCGTCGCGTCGGTAGAATTGCGACCAGGAGGGCGGTCAGCAGGTTGAGGTGAGGGGCGAGGCAAAGGCACAGCAGTCATTTTTAATTTGTGATTTTCGATGTTAGAGGGAGGAATGATTGAGGACTTACGGGCCACTTGAACAGAAACCCGTTTTTTTTTCGAGCAAGTAGTTTGGTTCGATCGAGTAAGTTGGGCACTAGGACATTGGTATAAACTTAAGTCTAAAATTCTTAAGAAATCTCGTTTGTAGCTGAGTCTAGATACCCCCTAAATCCACGCTGCTGGCTCTACTTGGGCGGGACCAAGACCGCAGCCGCTCCCCTTAAAAAGAAGGGGGACTTTGACCATTTCCTGTCCCACCCGACTATCAGGGGGGCGCCAGGGAGATCGGGAAGAAAGTGCAATCAGACAGCCTACTGATACTACACATTTGAGCTTAATTTGACACACTTGTTTGGGCTGGCGGTTTGAACCCAACCAAGCAATAACAGAACTAAGGTATTGTTTCTAGATATTTAGTTTTCACTCGATCGCTCGTGGCGATCGGCGCAAGTCCTGCGATGCTAGTTTGAGGTTAATAATTTGAGATTTTGAAGCTCTGTGTCCGCCTCCAAAAAATGGGAGCGGTTGGCCAATGCCTCATCAATCTAAAATCTAAAATCTAAAATCGAGTAGGGCTTCCACAAATTCGTAACTAGAAAACGGACGCAAGTCTTCGATGCTTTCCCCTACTCCTATAAAGCGGATTGGCAGACCAAGCTGCTGCACTACTGCTAGGGCAACACCACCTTTAGCAGAACCGTCGAGCTTTGTCAATACTACTCCGCTTAATTTGGCAGATTCTGCGAATACTTCTGCCTGTCGCAAACCATTTTGACCCAGTGTTGCATCCAAGACCAGTAGAGATTCTACGGTAGCGCCTGGGGCTTTCTTATCTACTATGCGACGGATTTTACTTAATTCGTCCATCAGATTTTTTTTGTTTTGCAGGCGGCCTGCGGTGTCTACGATCAGCAGTTCTGTGCCTCGGGCGCTAGCGGCGGCGATCGCATCAAAGACGACAGCAGCCGGATCGGTATTTTTCCCTGGGTTGGCAATAATTTCGACGCCGCTGCGGGAACCCCAAACTTTCACTTGTTCGACGGCGGCGGCGCGGAAAGTGTCGGCGGCAGCAATTAGAGTTTTGTAGCCGGATTTTTGGGCAATATGGGCAAGTTTGCCGATCGTCGTAGTTTTGCCCGCACCGTTGACTCCTACGATCAACCAGATATTGAAGGTGTCTTTTTCCGGGGCAAATGTCAGACTGTAGGCTGGATTGCCTGCGGCGGTTTCGGCACAGGGAGCGTCGAGAATATCGCGCAGGATGGTTTTGAGGTAGGCTAGAGCCTGTTCTGGCGGTAGCACTTCTTGTTTTAGTCTTTCTTGGAGGCGACTGATAATGATGTCGGTGGCTGCGACTCCGACATCGGCTTGCAGCAGCAAAGTCTCAATTTCGGCTACCGCGTCTTGATTGAGCGGGCCTTGACCGACGATCGCCTTTAGTCGATTAATTAAGCTGCGGCGAGTTCTTTCTAAGCCTTTCCGCAGTTTTTGCAGCCAAGTGATTTCTTCAACGGATACTTGGTCTGGCCGGCGGCCTTGACTGGCTAAGATTTCTGAAGACCACAGGAAGCCTTCGTCAAAGGCGAAACCGGGAATTTCTTCGATAATTGCCGCTCTCTCGGCGGCGGCTGCAATTGCCTCTGGTTCTTCAATTGCGGTTTCTTTGAGGCGTTCGATGCGCTCCATGCGATCGGCCTGAGCTCTTGCCCAAAACGGCAGGGCTTCCGCTGCTTCGCCCTCAGATACGAGTGATTCGGTTTCTACAACCTCCGTTGCAGGTTCGGCAATTTCTATATTTTCTGCTGTAACTTCTAATTTTTGAGCAATAGGTGCAATATCGATCGTCCCGGCTGTTTGTTGCAGAGTTTCGGCAATTTCTACTGGGTTAGCTGCATCGATTCCTGCCGCCTCGGTAGCTTCAACTACTGGAGCTTCTGCCACTTCTGGAACTTCTGCAACAGTTGGTGCTGTGGGTGCTGGTTCGAGTTCGATCGCCTCGGTTGTTTCAATAGTCGGCGCTTCTGCAACTTCTGGAACTGTCGCGATTTCTGTTTCGGCTGTTGGAACCTCGGGCGCTGCTGTCTCGGAAACTTCTGTTTCTGGTTTTTGCTGTTTTTGAATATTTTTGTAAGCAGCTTTGGCCCAGTTGAGATAATCTTCGGCTACAGCAGGAGAGCCTTGCTCTGTTGCATCTGTTTGAGGCTCAACCGAGGCCGATTTTGCCGGCTCATCTGGCGGCTGTTCGGGGGTTGCCTCTGTTTCAGAAGATTTGCTTTCGCTGTACTGGCGACGAAACCAATTAAATACCATAGGAAATTGCGAATATAGTTATCAGTCCCTAGTTTAGAGCCGATTGCCGATTGCTGATTGGTGTGATTGCCGATTGCTCATGACTCTGGGTAAGGTGCGCGGCCGGAAGGGCACCCTACAGACTGCGGGGTAAGTAAGGTGCGCGGCCGGAAGGGCACCCTACAGACTATTGACTGATGATTGAGGACTACGGACTAACAACTTCTGCATTGATTTTATCGACTACTCGGCGGAGGACTCCGTTGATGAAGCGATGTCCTTCGTCACCGCTGTAGCGTTTTGCGAGTTGGACGGCTTCGCTGACGCTGACTTGTTCGGCTAGGCCGAGATATAGGATTTCGGCGATCGCGATTCTCATGATATCTCGATCGATCCTGGCCAAGCGTTCTATTTGCCAGTCTACCAGCGCTTCCGAGAGCAATTCGTCAATTTGAACGCGGTTGGCGCTCACTTTCGTCAGGATTTGCAAAGCATAGGTCCGGACATCTTGCTGGTTGGCTAGCTGGATCAGTTCTGGAAACTCCATTGCTGAACCGAGACGGTTGATTGCGGTTTGGGTGAGTTCGACTGCTTCCCGCACCATTGTTCTAGCACTTTGTATATCGGCAGCGCGGATTTCGCTGGCAAGCAGTTTGTCGCTACTCCGCTGCACTTCGGATGCTGCTGTTTCTAGGGCTTCTTGAACTTCTGTTGTCAGGGCGCGGATGGCGGCAAGGAGAACATCTTGCAGTTTCTTGGCTTCTAAGAGTTCTGGATTCGTCGGCAGTTGGCTGATGCCGAGGAGTGCGAGTTCGCGTGCTGTTTCGCGGGCTTTTTTCATAGTTTTTAGATAGGAATTGAGAATTTAGGAAGTTTTTCGATGGCGCGCCGACTTGGACTTTAGCAGAAAACTAAACTAAAAGCGGTACAAGACCAGCCCTCTGACTCGCCAGCGGCGGGTTGTTTACAGATACTTCGCTGTCAAACCCCAGATTTATGCTCGAAACCGGGTTTCTGAATGTAGGCTGTCTCGGTTTGGGCTGGTTTTGTCCAAAGATTATCTGCTAAGGGGAAAGTTTACACGGCTTTACGGGCGAATAAAGATGTCTTGGTTTAGTCTTCTTCGACTGGGACAGCCTGGTATCTTGATTCGGATACCAAGGGTTCGAGTGTTTTGCCCTTAATGTTTTCGGGGGGTACTGGAACTGAGTTGCTGGGGTTGACGATGCCGCCGGAGATGATGACTTTAAAGGCATCTTCGATCGACATTGACAAATTGACTAAATCTGCCTCCGGGACTATAGCGTACCATCCGGTGGTGGGGTTGGGAGTGGTAGGGATGAAAATGCCGATCGGGGTTTCGCCGGACAGGTGAGGCGGAATATCGTTAGTCTCGATCGTACCGGTCACAAATGCTAAAGTCCAGATTCCCCGCCGGGGATATTCCACTAACACCACGCGGCGAAATTTGTCGTTTGAGTTGAGGATGGTTCCCAGCAGTTGTTTGAGAGTTTTGTAAACCGAACCGGCTAGGGGAATTGCCTGCAACAGCCGTTCGCCAAAGTCTAGCAGCCACTTGCCGAAAATGTTGCGGGCCATTAAACCGATGACTAAGATGCTCAGCAGGGGTACAGCCAGCCCTACTAATAGATTTAGCAGATTCACCAAAATCGGGTGGAGTCCGTCAAAAGGGTTGATCTGCTTGGGAATTTTGGTGAGAAAATTGATGACCCAACTGGCGACGGTAATTGTCAGCCAGATGGTGGTAGCTAACGGTATCACTACCAGTAGACCTGCGATCAGGTCGTTTTTTAAGTCTTGTTTGATGCGTTGGAGCACGGCGGGTCAAATCTCCTCGTAACTGGTTGCCAATAACCTGAATAAACCTGAGACTAAAGCAACTGCACGGGCTTTACTGCAAGTCACCATAGACGATCGTCTTCAATTGTGCGAAACCCTACCCTTTTTGACGGGGAAGAGTTCAGGATCGCCGGTGCTGTACCTATATTTTAAAGAATTATTGCAAGTTGGCGCTTGCTTTTAATATATGCGGGCTGTGCAGCAGCTCACCGTATTGTATATTTTAAGACAGTTTGGCTCTGGCTCAACCAATAAGCCGATCGGTCAGAGGCTACCTGGGTGTGCAAGTGTAGCGAGTCCAGAGGAAATTTTCTGTGATTGCTGTCGGAAATTAATTGCTCGATCGAGCTTTCTCATATTTTATGCCGGGTAACACTTCTTTCTACCGAATTCAGCGGAATCTATGCAGGGTGAGTTTAATGTTTATCCAAAAATATATCTTTGGACAGATGCAATGCGAGTACAATTTTCACTATACAAAGAGTGATTTTTGACGAACGAAGGCGATCGACAAGCCAAATGTTCGCCCGGTTTCAACTGTTGCATTGTAGGCAAATCCGGCAAAAAGTAAAGCAGACACACCAGCAACTTTCACTTTTTTGAAGGGATCGATCGAAATTAAGGATATAAGGGCAGAATTAAAGCGAATTTAAGCTTTAGAGGAGTGGCAAAGCAATTTAGAAGTAACTCGGGACTCACTACAAAAAAATAATCTGCCAAACGAGGTAGCAGTAGTTAGCAGTAAGCGAGATAAATTACTAAATAGCTAGTTGTTTCTAGCAGTAAGAGCGAGACTATTTGTTTGACAGGGTATGGTTAAACTGCTGGCAAGAAGCAAGGCCACAGCGGTGTGGAGTGATTGAAAGCAGGTGAAAGTTAAGGAAAAGCAAGGGCGATAGGCAATCAAGTTAGACCAGAGATTAACCTTGCTGCAAGTAGCAAAAGACTTGATTAGAAGCTATGATTGAAATGTGAATGCTTAACTGATGAAACAATGGATTTTTACATTTTTTTAGGCAATTTAACACGCAATACTTTTGTGGATCGCACTTAACAAGTAGCTGCCAGAGGGGGTTGTGTGAGAACTAATATTTAAATAAAAGGAATTTTTGTGAAAAAGCTCAATATCCTCTTAGTAGAAGACAGTCCCCTAGATGCCGAACTGATTGAGGCATATCTAATAGATGGCGGAATCGAATTTTCTCTGCTGTGTGTGGAAACTCGGGAAGACTTTGCTAACGCGCTGAAAAAACACTATTTTGACATTATTTTGGCAGATTATATGTTGCCTTGTTTTAGCGGAGAAGAAGCGCTGGAAATCGCCCACGCTACTTGTCCGGGAGTGCCGTTTATTTTTGTGTCGGCTACTTTGGGCGAGGAAGTGGCGATAGAAACTTTGAAAAGCGGCGCTACCGATTATGTTCTCAAACGCCGTTTGATACGCCTGGTGCCGTCGATTCAGCGGGCCCTGCGGGAAGTTCAAGAACGGAACGACCGCAAGCAAGCCGAAGCACAGCAGCAGGAGAGCGAAGCTCGATTTCGGATTATGGCAGATACCGCGCCGGTGATGATTTGGATGTCGGACACTGACCAACTTGGCGATTACTTTAACAAAGGATGGCTGAAGTTTACCGGTAGAACTTTGGCGCAAGAAAGGGACACTGGTTGGATGGAAAGCTTGCACCCCGATGACTTGCCAGAATGTCGGGATATTTACCGGAGAGCTTTCGACTATCGCACCGAGTACCGGATCGAATGCCGCATGAGGCGCTATGACGGGGAATACCGCTGGGTTTTGGGTACGGGCGTACCTAGGTACAGGCCCGATCGCACTTTTGCAGGTTACATCGGTTCTTACATCGATATTAGCGATCGAAAACTTGCAGAACAAGAACGCGCTGCCGCTTTGTCGCGCGAACAAGCAGCTCGCCAGCAAGCAGAAGAAACAGCTAAAGCGCTGCAATCGGCAAACGATCGAATTACTAACATTCTCGAAAGCATTACCGACGCTTTTATCGCGGTCGATTTAAAGGGGAACTACACCTATGTCAACCACAAAGCTCTGGAGCTTTTAGGCAAGTCAGAAGCCGAACTGATCGGTAAAAATGTTTGGGAGATATTTCCCTGGGCGATCGATTTACCGTTTAACAAAATGGCTGGCAAAGCATTAGCAGAAAAGGTAACGGTCGAGTATGAAGAATTCGTGCCGTTATGGAATAAGTGGTTGAAGGTGCGTTTTTATCCTTCCGATTCTGGTTTGTCGGCTTACATCCAAGACGTTAGCGATCGCAAGCAAGCAGAAGCTGCACTCAAAGCTAGCGAAGAAAAGCTGAAAATGTTGGCCGAAGCTAACTTGATGGGAATTATCTTCGGAGATGTTAACGGCAATATCGTGGAGGCTAACGATGAATTTTTGCGGATAGTTGGTTACACGCGGGAAAACTTGCAGCGCGGGGAATTAAACTGGATTGACATCACGCCGCCGGAGTACCTCTCTCTCGACGAGAAGGGGATTGCAGAGGCACAAGCAACGGGGGCTTGCACTCCTTACGAAAAGGAATTTTGGAGGAGAGACGGCAGTCGGATTCCGGTGTTGATCGGATATGTTTTGCTGGCCAAAAAACGGCAAGAATCTGTGGCTTTTATTCTCGATTTGACCGTTGGCAAGCAATTGGAAAGAGAACTGCAAGCTCGAGCCCAGGAATTGGCGCGGGCGAACCGGATTAAAGACGAATTTCTGGGAACTTTGTCCCACGAATTGCGAACGCCGCTGAATGCGATGCTGGGATGGGCGCAACTGCTGCGAAACCGCAAGTTTGACGAAAAAACGACTGTTCGGGCTCTGGAAACGATCGACCGCAATACGCGATCGCTGGCAACTCTGATCGAGGATTTGTTGGACGTGTCGCAGATTATTACCGGCAAACTGTCGCTGAATTTGCGGTCGGTTGATTTGATTTCGACTGTTGAGTCTGCGCTCCATACTCTCGCACCCGCGATTGGGGCAAAAAATATTGCAATTGTGACGGATTTCGACACAACTGCGGGGCGGATTTTTGGCGATGCCGGCCGCTTGCAACAGGTAGCGTGGAATTTGCTGTCGAATGCGATTAAGTTTACTCCCGATGGCGGACAGGTGAGGGTGGCGGTGCGGAAGCTGGAGGGGACGCTCGCCCCTGAGGACTCCGCTTGCTGTACAAATTTGTCGCTCGCTAGTGTGGAAATTGAGGTCAGCGACACCGGACAAGGGATTGCGGAAGAGTTTTTGCCCCACGTTTTCGATCGGTTCAGCCAAGCTGACAGTTCTACAAAGCGATCGTACAACGGATTGGGTTTGGGTTTGGCTCTAGTGCGCCATTTTGTGGAAATGCACGGGGGGACGGTGCAAGCGGAATCGGCCGGGAAGGGACAAGGAGCGAGCTTTTTGGTGAGATTGCCAATTAAACAGCCAAATGGCGACTGCGGATTTTCTGTTTCCGGGCCAGAGGAGTTTGCGGTTGCTCACAGCAAGGCGCGAGCCCGTGTAAATAAGTCTTTTGTCAGCAGCAATCTTTCTGGATTGCGGGTGTTGGTGGTCGATACCGACGCGGATTGCCTGGATTTGGCTTGTACAGTGCTCGAAGATTGCGGGGCCCTGGTGGAGACCGCTAGCTCGGGAATGGAAGCCCTGGAGGCGATTGAAAGGCTGAATCCGGATGTGTTGGCGATCGATATCGAGATGCAGGCCCCTGATGGAGAGGCTCTACTCCCGCAAGTACGATCGCTCGTGGCGGACAGGGAAATTCCGGCGTTGGCGTTCACGGCGGTTGGTAGGGTAGAGGAACGGGTACGGGCGCTGCAGCAAGGTTTTCAAATTTACGTGTCCAAGCCGATCGAGCCTGTTGAGTTGGTCGCGGTGGTGCAAAGTTTGGCGGCGCGATCGAACGATTTTAGATTTTAGATTTTAGATTTTAGATTGACTCCGCGATGACGGATGTCGTAACTACACATGAATTTTCTTGCATTTGAGCGATCGTAGCATCCGGGCGAAAAATGTTTTTTTCAAGTTAGTTCGTAGGGTGCGTAATGGCTCAACTTGCTTACCAATTACCAATCAAGTATCTCAGCACAAAAAAACCGGGAGCATCTCAGTTTTGCATTTACTGTCCGTCTGCGACCGTCTCCCTCTCACTCCTAAAAAATGCTTGTTGTAAAAAAAAACCTGCCTCTACCTGAGTCTGCTAACAGCAAGTATGAGTGTTAATTACAATTAACCTAATTTGTCAAGTCTCTAAAGTTATAAATTTAATTTAGGTCAAAATTTTTTGCTTTCGATCGCAGGTGCAGGGACGATCGCCCTTAACAGTATCTCCTCAAATCTCTAGTTCAGTAACTAGCTGCTTCATTAAGCCTGAGTATTAATCACAATTAAAACTAATTTGTCAAGCCTCTAAAGTTATAAATTTAATTTAGGTCAAAATTTTTTGCTTTCGATCGCAGGTGCAGGGACGATCGCCCTTAACAGTAGCTCCTCAAATCTCAAGTTCAGTAACTAGCTGCTTCATTTGGAAAATATTCTGCTGGGGTCAAGGCTTCTCACACTCCTCTATTTCCCAGCGTGCAAGGATTTTTCCCCTCTTTGATATTGACTGGTCGTCCCGTTGCAACTATCCACAGGTAGATACCAATTGCACCCGGCCAGCATCCATTTCATCCATTAATAACTCTAAAGCCTCATAATCAATATCCGAGATGTACCCCAAACGGGTGAGCTCGTAGTTGATTTCGTTTTCAATGTCAGGTGTCAACTGCTTAATGTAGAGGGCTTTTTCTACAAGTTGACGAATAGCATGAGTTGCTTGCATAGTAGGTCGGAGAACTCCGTACAGTTTTATTTTCCTCTGAACAGTCCAGCGAGCAAGTGATCTAAATCAGAACTAACAAGTGATTCCAATTACATTGTTCAGTTTAACCTAACAGCTAGGGCAAGGTCGATCGCAATGTTTACACTTAGGAATGAAAATTTAATAACTTTAGCGTCTGCTAAATAGTCGGAACTGCACGATAATTCCATTTGGGTAGATAGTCATCAAAAATAATTTTC